>CAITKI010000074.1 GCA_903892905.1 uncultured Microcaldota archaeon
GTAGTTTTCAGCCTCCTTGCTGCGGAGAAGTGACCAGCCCTCGTCAATCAGCACCACCTTGGGCTCCTTATCCCTCTTTATCTCGCGGGAGATGAGTTCAAGCACCGAAAACATGACAAGCTGCTTGACCTGGGGTGGAAGTTCGCTCAGGTCAAAGCCGATTATGCCGGTTTTTAGGTTGACGCTTGTTTCTTTGTCCAGGAAGCCGAAAAAGCCGTTTTTGGAGTACATCTTGACACGGTTGAGTAGAACCTCTATGCTCTTCTCCTCTTGTGTATAAACCCGCCTCCTGACCCTCCTGACCATTTCCTCAAGGACTGCGCGAAGATCGCTGAATGTGGGCGCTTTTCGGCTCCAGCTATCAGGGTCGGTGCTTTCAATCCCCCTTGCCTTGTAGACCTGCACGAGCGCCTCGTTCAGGACTCCTTTCTGGCTTTCCGTGAGGCCTCCCGTTATTATGTCGAAAACCGAGATCAGGGTGAGCATCTTGCTTCCGAAATCCTCCCCCGCTAGGTCAAAAAGGTTGATTATGTTGTCAGAATCCTTGGAAAGGACGATGTTCTGGCCTCCCAACCGCAGGACGAGGTCGGAATACTCGGCATTCGGGTCAAGGATGTAGACCTTTGATTCTTGCGCCAAAAGGTGCTGCATGAGGAGGAATTTCGACGCGTAGCTTTTGCCCGAGCCTGAAATGCCAAGGACGAAGAAGTGCTTGTTGCTCATCGAGCCGAAGTCGATGAAAAGGGGCAGGAGCGTGTTCCTTTCATGGGCGAAGAACAGGCCGGTTTTTCGTGAATCCACTGGATAAAGAAAGGGGAAGGTCGCGCTGAGAGAGCTGGTGAGGAATTCGCGCCCAGAACCTATCGCGTCCACCGCGAGGGGAAGCATAGACTTGATGCCGTCAGCCATTCGGAAGTCCAGTGTCTTTGGAACTATCAGAAGCGAGTTCATGTTCGCTTTGCACTTTTCAGTCAGCAAATCCAACTCCCCGCGGCTGGGGGCTTGGCTGTCAACATAAAGCGAGACCTGGAACATCTTCTCCTTGCCTTTGTATAGCAGCTCGTAGACATGCGTCGTGTCCTTGAGTTTTATCTGGAGCGATGGATTGGGCGTTCCCTCGTTTTTGCTTGAGAATAGGTCGGATGTTTCCTTGATTATTTGGTTGTGCAGGTTCACGAGGGTTCCGCTTATGGTCGCTGGGCGGATGTGCAACGAAATTTCGTAAGGTTCGTTGGCGGAAAGGAAAGTCTCCAGCCAGCCATCGTCAACATTGCGGGGATAGCCGACAGCCTTCACAACACTATGGTAAGTGCCGTTCACAAGGGCATGGTCTGGCTTAATGTCAAATTCGGGTGTTATCGTTTCAAGGAAATAGTTGGGCGTTGTTTTCTCCTTTTCTTTGGGTTTCGTTACCTCCGCATCTTCATCGTCAGGATTATTTTCCTGGCTTGAATATGTGGAAAAGAACTGCACCAGCTCTGGCGTTTCAAGAAGTTTGGAGCGCAAGCCACAGGCGAGGAGCTTTTCCTGGATTATCTTGGTTTTTTGTTCAAGCTGCTTGCGGCTTTCTTTTCCATTGTTGGCAGCCTTGCCAATCAAGGCGTTTCTTGGTTCGTGCGAGACTACAAAATAGTAATTCCTTTCGCAGGCATTCTGCTTTTCCATGAATTCCTGCTCGAAAGTGAAAAAGTCGCTGTAAAGGGAAGTGATGCTGCTTGATGCGCCTTTGAATTTGTCCTCAGTTTTGGTAAAGTAATCCTCTGCGTTCGCTTTTGAGGTTCGAACCAACACCTGAATGGGGCTCGTTAGGTGGTTCAGGAATTCTCGGTAGTTCAACACAAACGCCTTCTTCTGGTTCTCGTCAAGCAGGCTGAAATTTATCGGTTCCACTTGGATTATGGCGCGGAGACAGCCATCGTTCAAGATTATTGCGTCATTTTCAATTGCCTTTATGCCCATAAGATGTTGGGCTTTTGGATTGGAGGACTTTGCCTTTCTCACGCCAGAATAGTAATGGTAAGCATCAAGCAGCTTTTCCTCAATGTTCAGGAAAATGAAGCCTATCCCGAGGATGCTAAAGATGGCTGGCGGGATGAATTTTGCCTGCCCTTCCAGCGGAAGATTAAGCGAAAAGAACGCCAGAAGCCCGAAAAGGCAGAAATAGCCAAGCTGCTTGAGGTCGAGCCCGAAGACTATCTTTTCCTTGTACTGGATTTTGTCCGGAATGTCATAGCTCATGGTTTCACCGCCTCAGCACCCTTCCCGCCACCGTGAGGCCTACTGCGCCCATCACTGGCTTGCTTTGGGTGATTATCGAAAGGATGGACATCGCAAAAAGCGCGAGGTTGATTATGCCAAGCGCGCCAAAGCCGAATACCACTGCAAAAGCCTTGACAAGTGAATCTGCAAGGTTGGGATCCGTTGAAGTGAAGAGGGAGCTTAAGCCGAGGATTACTAGCGCGTCAATTGCGGACATGAAAACTATTGCCGCTATTATCTTGATGAAAGTCCTCCCCCAACTCTGCGTGATTGGAATAAAGTAAAGGAATATCGCTATCGGGAAAAGGAAAAGCAGGAACGGGATGAGAAGATAGCGGACAAGTAGGGTAAGAAAGGTCATGGACATCATGGAAATCGCCGGAATAAGGATAACTAGGGCAAAAATGGCGGATGTAAAGTCCGGCTGTATGCCAAAGAGATTTTTCATAGACTCGTTTGCAAAGCTCGTGGCAAGATAGGTATTGAAATCAAGCGCCATCTGGAAAAGCTGAAACGAAAATGAAAGCAGGACTATCATCGCGATCATGTTTTCGAGCCATTTTTTGGCAATCGCTCGCCCTTCCGCGTCGTTTGAGCGGAGGATGAAGAACATCGCAAGGCACATGAGAACTATCGAATAGAGGCTTTCGAGGACTGCCATAAGCCCGTTATATTGGATACAGAACCAGAGCGGGTCTGGGCTGGCAAAGATGAACTTGAAGGCGGAATCAACAAGGCCTTGGGAAGAGGAAACGAGCCCGGAAATCGTGTATGAGAAAAAACCCTCCACTATGCAGCCAGGAAGGTTGGTTAGCGTGTTGAGAAGGTCATTATTGCCCTGGCAGTTCGTGGAATTCATATCTGCGTGCGCGGTGCCTGAAAGAATGACGAGCAAGCACGCAATGAGAAGGTAGAGTTTCAAGAAAACCACCTTTTCAACATGCGATAGGTCAGCCACGCGAGCACTGCGATAGCTACCAGGTAAAGAAGCACTGAAAGGAATTCCGGGGCTTGTGCTGGCATCACGGCATATGCCTTGGCACTTTTCGTTTCAAAGTCGGTAAGGAATTCGGCTGTGACGAGGTTTGATACTTTTGATAGGGTGAAAATTA
>CAITKI010000075.1 GCA_903892905.1 uncultured Microcaldota archaeon
GCAGGAGCAATCTGCAAAGCTGGAAGCCTCTGCAAAGTCAGGGGAGGGCGAGCTTGCGCGCACTGAGAAAGCGCTTGAGGATGCAAAAACATTGCACGAGGAAGCAATGCGCACGCTGAAGCTGTTTTCCGAGCTTGAGTCCGTGAAGAAAAAGCAGGCCGAGGCGCAGGCACTGCTTTCCGCGCTTTTGTTTGACGAGGAAAAATATGAAGCAGCACGGAAAGGCGCGGAGGAAATGGCAGTGGCGCTTGCGCGCGCCGAGTCCGACTTCCTGGGCGAGGAAAGGAGGCTGGAGCTTGTATCCAACCTCCGCGAAGTGCTGGAAACCGAGCTTGCGGCAATGAAAGGCAAGGCATCGCTTGCCCAGAAGTACGCAGATGCAGCGCAGGAAATGGCGATTTACAGGAACAGCCTCGCATCCGCGCAGTCCGAGCTTCGCAACACGCTTGTGGAGGAGATAAACGAGGCGCTATCAGAGGTCTGGCCTGCGATTTACCCCTACGCAGATTATGACGCAGTGAAGCTGGAGGCTGACGAGAAGGATTACAGGCTGCTCATGCACAAGGACGCCTGGCGCGAAGTGGACAGCGTGGCATCAGGCGGCGAGCGCGCGTGCCTGTGCCTGTCGCTTCGCATTGCGTTTGCCACTGTGCTCACGCCTGACATCGGCTGGCTCATACTGGACGAGCCCACGCACAACCTCGACGCCGAGGCAGTGTCCCTGCTGGCTGAAGCGATAAACCAGAAAATCCCTTCCATTGTGGAGCAGACATTCGTGATAACGCACGACCCCGCGCTTGGCGAAAGCGCAGAGGGCTCGGTCTTCCGCCTGGAGCGTGACAAGAGCAAGGGCGAGGACACGAGAGTGGAGAAAATCTGATTTTGCCGAAGCTACGGGAAAGAGATATTTTCATTGCTGCCCTACCTTGGGCTGGCACTAGAAGAAAGGTATTATTTTCTCTGCCGACTTCACAAGCTCGTCTTTTGCCGTGCCGCGCTTTCCCTTCTTTTGCAGGTGCTGTATTATCTCGTGCCTGCACACCGGAGAGTGCGACAAGTAGGCTGATGCGAGGCGCGGCAAGTCCCCTTCGCGCGCCACGCCTGACGAAACCAGCGCGCGCAAGGTGGAAACTGCCTCGTAGAACGTGGTCTCGCCTTCATGGAGCGCGAACAGCTGAGAGGGGTTGAGAAGCTTTGCTTCCCTGCCGGAAAACTCCACCGCCTCGGGCGACAGCCCTCCGCAGCCAAAGCCCTGGGTGTGAAGCGCTGCAAGCCGTTTCATCACGGCAGTGGAGAATGCCTTGCGCTCATCCTGCGCAATTTCCCTTGCTTTCCTGCCCGAGGAGCGGCACACCACGAATATTTCGCCAGCCTCCCCGCACACATAGCCCACGGGCTCTGAAGTGTGCTCGGACAGCCCCTCAGAGGAAACAAGCGCCATCTGCGCGTGCGGCTCGGACTGCGCGCGGGAGAAGCTGAACCGGTCGCTTCGCTCGGCAAACGAAGCCCCTTCTGCGGCATCATGCCTGTCCAGAGGGTAGCTTAGGTGCTCAAACCCAGGCGCGAGCACCGCGTACCTGTTCCTGTTCATATGCATACCTCGGGAATGACTTGCCTGCCAATACCACTTTGGAAACTTCCACCTCGCGGACGCGGGCAAGCGGCAGGCGAGAGTTCCTCGGAAGATAATTGAAGTCCTCCTTGCGGGTCTTGGCCCTGAAGAATTCCTGCACGCCCTTCCTGACATTGTTTGCAAATGCTTGTGCTTTTGACATTTTTTTCACCATTTTTCCAATCTGATTTCTAATCGGTATTTTCAACATCAAGCCAGGCTCAGCCCGAAAAACTTGCTGCCCCGGCTTTTTCCAGAGGCCCCTGCAATTTGCCAAGGTCACAAAGGCCAGACTTCAAGATGGAAGAATAAACTTTCCAAAAATAGGGCTAGGCATATGGCAATCCAAAACATTGCATTTGTTCCAGTTTGACACCATGTCAAGCCTCCCGCTTCTTTACATTAGGGAACAGTTTAAAAAACAAGGCGCCTGTGCACATTTCTGTGCAGAGAAAATTACGAAAAACGTCAGGAAATTGCGTTTTTGTCCTTGATTTCCGCAAGCTTGCCGCCCAATACCTTTGCCGAGACCTCGGGCAGCTCGGAAACCATCACCACTTCGGTGCCAAGCTCAAAGCCTGCCCAAGTGGAAGCCCGCGAGGCAACTTCGAGGTGGAAAGGGAACGCGCCACCCGCGTGGGGCGCGGAATGGAAGATTATATTGTACGGGCCAAAGCCGGTTGCGGCGTCAAACGCAGTGAGCACGGACTTGAGGATGGATGCAAGCGCGCGCAGCTGCTCGTCTGACAGCGCAACAAGGGAATTGGCATCCTCCTTCGGGGCGATCCAGGTCTCGAAGTGGTAGCGCGGCGCTTTGGGGCACATGGCAAAAAAATGCGCGTTTTGCGCAAACACGTTTTTCATCGGCTTTTTCTTCGCGCTTGCCACCTTGCCGGCTTTTTTGGCAAGCTTTTTCACATAATCAGGGACAAAATCCATGGAAACAACCTGGGAATGAGAGTGCTCAAGCGACGCGCCAGCCTCCTTGCCCTCGTTCTTGAAGGCAATGGTGTAGGCGAGTTTCGGGTCGGCAGCTGCGGCCTCCATCCTGCGCTTTATCATGGACAGGTAATCGTACAGGTTTTCCTCGGAGAGCTCCGACAGGGACTTTTGGTGCTCAGGCGTCTCCACGATTATCTCGTGCCTTCCGTACGCCTTCCTGCTTTCTGCGGAAAATGCAGGGAACTTGTTTGGGAAGCAGCGGATTTCCCACTTGCCGCCCTTTTCGATGCGCTCAATTTCCGGGGGCGTGAGATTTTCATTGCCAGGGCAGAAGAAGCATTTTTCAGGAGGCGTGATCTTTTGCGCGCGAGGGCAGACAGGCAAGTCGTGCGGCCTTGAGCCGCGCACCGCAGTTATCACCACTTTCCGGCCGATGACGTCCTTGCGGACCTCGTTGACTGATTTTGCCATCCGAACACCTCAAATCCACAGGAACTCTTCCGCGCCCCCCTTCTCTTTGCCCCGCGCTTACAGGAACGCTTCCACGTCCTCCTTCTTCTTCGCGTTGTCCTCCTCGAACTTGCGCGCAATCAACTCAAGGTCTTTTCCTTTGGCAGAGAAAGTCGTCTTGCGCTTCCTTATTTTCACAAACACCGGCGAGCCCACTGCCTCGCCCACGAACAATGCCTCGCCCACGCGCAGCGTGGTGATGGAATCCAGCATTGCCTTGTCAATTCCCTCGCATGATTCGCCCACGTGGTCGATGTCAAACGGGTTGGTTATCCGCAGGATTATGTTGGTGTTGCACTGCGCAAGCGCTGTGGTGGCAAGCTGCACAGGCCGCTGGGAGATGAGGCAGAGGCACGCGCCGAATTTCCTTCCCTCGCGCGCAATGGTGGTGATGGGCCCCTTGGCAAGCGCATGGCGCTTTTCCGCCTTCTCGGGCGCATAGTTGTGCGCCTCCTCCACCACCAGGGCAAAAGGCGGGATTTTCTCCTTTTTGCGAAGCTTGAACAGGCGCCTGCACAAGTACGAAACAATGAGCTGCTTTTTCTTTGCATGGTCGATTTCAGACAGGTCAAACACCGTGAGCATGCCGGGAGATATCACTTCCTCCAGCTTGGGAACGTCAGTTGCGCCAAACAGGCGAAGCGAGCGCAGCTCGGAAAGCCAGGCCAAAAGCGGGCGCTTCACATTGTCCTTTTTCTTGTCAGCCATCTCGGTTTCCACTCGCGCAATGAGGTCCTCAAGCGTGTATGCCTCGTGCTTTTCCTTGCTTTCCTTCCGCAATGCCTCCATTATGGGCGCAAGCTCTCGCATTTGCGTGGAGGACATCTCAGGCGCCCACTCTGCAAGCATCTGCGGCGTGATTTTCCTGAAAGCTATCCTGAATTTTTTCGCGCCCACAACGTTAGTGCTCTTGGAATACTGCGTGGACTTGAAGCCTACATATTCCCCGTGGCTGTCCAGCACGACAACCGCCATGCGCCCGTCAGAGGCTTTCCTGTCCAGAAGCTCCTCGATAAGGACGGATGTGAAATACGATTTCCCGCTTCCGGACATTGCCAGTATGGCAAGGTGCTTCTGGAGCAGCCTGCCCATGGAGATTTTTGCAGGAAGGGAATGGTGCTGCAGGTGCCCCAGGTTAAGCCCGTTGTCATCAAGCAGCAGGAATTTCTTGAGAAGCGCGTCTTCAGCAATCACCACCTTGCTGCCAGGCGCAACAGGGAAGGTGGAGCGCGCGATGTTCTCGCCCTCGAACACACCATGCACGCGCGCGTTTGCCACCGAGTATTCCCATTCGCCTGTCGGGAATGATTGCGAGAGCGGCAGGTTGCGCTCATACTCTGCAACCGATTCCGCGCGCTCGAAATAGCGGTTTGCGCGCGTGATTTCTGTGACCGATGCCAGCACAAATCCGGACGGAGAGGGGACTTTGACAAACTGCCCCTTGCGCACTTTTGAGGACAGTATTACGAATGAGAATGCGATTGTTGTCGGCCCCTCCAATGTGGAGACCACTGTTCCCACTTCGTCTTCTGCCATGCTGTTTTTTCCGCATTATACCTTTTAAACAGGAGCCGAGAATTGTCATGCATGCCAGCAGCAAACGAGCTCCCGTTTTCCGCGCGCTACGCGCTCCCTGCGCAGGTGAGCGAGAACCTTGGCGACGTCTCATGGGAATCCGTGGTGCAGCTTTCCACCGACTTCCAGGTGAAAACGGGCGAAAAGAGGGCGAAGGTTCGAAAGCTCATCAAGGAGCTGCAGATGTCCAGGCTCATACTGATGGAGCGCGTCAGCAAGGGCACGCGCGAGGGAAGGATCGATCCGAGATTGCTCGTGGATGTTGTCAGGCTCCTGCAGCGATGCGAGGAGGCGATGGAGGAGCACGACATCGACCTGAAGGAATTTTCCACTTACCTATACCTTGTTTCGGAGAAGCTGAAGAAGGAGAAGATGGCAAGGCATGAAGGCCCGATGTGCATGGCGCACGAAAGCAAGAGAAGCATGGTGAACACCAAAAAATGCAACAGCCATATTGATTGAAAAAATCAAAGCAGATAGTCGTGTTGCAATACCAAGTACGAGCATAGCGGAAGCAAGAACTTCAGCTACAACAACGAGTGTAGCGGTTATA
>CAITKI010000076.1 GCA_903892905.1 uncultured Microcaldota archaeon
AGAAGGAAAGAGATGCCGCAAAAAGAAGGCAGGCATCACCGGAAGCATGCAACTGATGACGAGGATGCCGAAATCGACGACTCAGAAGAGCGGCGCGCGGCGGCTGCAGAGCTTCCAGAGGACATGAAACTTGAGAAGATAGTTGCGCTTCCCACCTGGCGCGAGATGCTGCTTGATTTGGTGGCGACAAAGAAGCTTGACCCGTGGAACATTGACATCGTGGAGATTGCCACGGGCTACTTGGACAAGATAAAAAAGATGGAGATGCTGGACCTGCGCGTGCCTGCGAACCTCATACTTGCAGCTGCCATACTGCTTCGCTTCAAGTCCCAGGCACTCCGCTTCGAGGAAGAGGTCCAGGTGGTGGAGGAGCAGACCTATGTGGAGGAGGATGCCGAAGCTTCGGTGATACCGGTGCTGGAGCTGCAGGCAAGAATACCACCCACGAGAATGGTGACGCTGGACGAGCTTCTGTCCGCCATGGAAAAGGTGTTCGATGACCAGAAGAAGCGCGAGGAAAAGGCGCACAAGATTGAGATTCCGACCGTGATTAACATCCAGATGCCCGAGTTCAACATCGAGGAGAGGATGGAGAAGGTGTACGGGAAGATATTGAAAGAGAAGGACACCGAGGGGCTTGCCACGTTCTCCGCGCTTTTGGACGAGAGGACGCCAGTTGAGATGATAGCCACGCTGCTGCCGTTATTGCACCTCGTGCAGGACAGGCGCGTGTCCATTTTCCAGGAGAAGACGTTCGGGGAAATATTCATAAGGGTGAAGGAAACAACGGGGGCTGCTGCCCCATCGTGAGTTGATATTTATGGAAGACATCGAGGCACAGCACATCATTGAAGCCGCGCTTTTCATGAGCAGCCGCCCGCTCTCCTTATCGGAGCTGGGAAAGCTCATTGGCGTTGCCGCGCCCGGCTTTGTGAGCCAGAGGGTGCGCGCGGTGCAGGATGCCTACAATGGGAAAGGGGGGGCGGTGGAAATCGCCGAGGAGGACGGGAAATTCTACATGCGCGTGCGCCAGCAGTATGTGCCGTTCGTGAAGAGCTTTGCCTCTGCCGCGGAAATCTCTCCCCATGCGCTCAAGACGCTTGCCTATGTTGCCAAAAATGAAGGCGTGACAAAGCACGCGCTCTTCCTCAAGCTCGGCGGGGGCATATACGATGACGTGAATGAGCTTGTGGAGCGAGGGTTTGTCACCACCAAGCGCGCGGGAAGGACAAAATCGGTTTCCACGACCGCAAAATTCAAGGCATACTTTGGGCAGCAGTAGCACTGCCGTGGCATTCCGTATCTTTTTTCCAGTTTTTCAGCACTAGGGCTGCCATGATGGTCCCCACTGCAAGCGACAGCAGGTTCGATGCCGCAAGCAGCATCTCGCCTTGTGCCAAGCCGTAAAACACCCAGATTGCCGATGACGGGGGGTCCAATAGGTAGGGCAAACGGCTGAAGCTAATGGTGGACTTGTCAATCATTGTCTTGATTGCCTGAGTCCATGGGCTGAGGTTCCGCAGGAATACCGCCGCCCCGCCCATGGCAGTGGCCATAATGCCTGCGCTGACGTTGCCGAGCAGGAATTCTGTCGCCGCAAGCGCACCGACTGCCATGGCTGCCGCCCCGGTCGTGATCCGAGAGATATTCCTTTCCCTCGGCTCAAGCTGCTTGGGCTTGTCATTATTCTTCAGCTTCCAATATATGATGTAGATGCTGCCCGGAAGCGCAAAGCCAGTCATGGCTGCAAGCACCCAGTCCTTGATGAGCAACCCATAGCCCACCCATAGAAATGAGCCTGCCAGCACCATGAGCCTGGATGTCTTGGAAAAGCTTTCAGTGTCCTTGGTTTTCCAGACCTTCCTGACGCTGGCGCCATAGAATAGGCACATGTTCACAAAGGCTGACATTGTGGCAAGTGCCGCCAGCCACCAAGGTGCCTTGTGCTTGCCCTCTTGACGGGCTGGCTGCAGCCGTTCCAGCGCTTGCGCTGGCTGCTTGGGGCGAATCGGCCCGGCCTGTGCCCGGCCCTTTTCCGTCAGGGCGGCAGGTTTTGCCGCTGCCATTTCAATGTGCGTTTTGCTGCCCATAAGACGCGTCGCATCCCCCGCGCGGTTGAACGGTGTGCAGGTGAGCGCTGCCGCTAAAGCAAAGGGCACTATCACTTTTTGCATGGTTTTGCTGCGCATGGGATTCACCTCGCGCTCACGCTCGCGGCGTTTACGCTTGTTCGCTTCTGAAAACTGTTTTATTTAATTATTTTTCCAAAAAATCAAAGTATTTGCACAAAAAATAGGTACTTTTAAAAGATTTTCGGAATAAATACTCCATTATTGGTGGTACATATGACGGAGAAGCTTGATGACAAGGACCTGCAGATACTTGGGATGCTGCGGCAGAACTCGCGCCTGTCGGAGCAGAAGATTGCCAAGAAGACAGGCATACCCATGACCACGGTGCACAACCGCGCGAAAAAAATGCGCGAGCAAGGAATTATCGAGGGCTACACCGTGAGGCTGAATTATGCGAAGCTTGGGCAGCCGCTGACCGCATACGTGCTTCTCAAGGCAGTCAACCAGGCGGACCAGAACGAGCTTTTGGAATACATCTCCAAAATTCCGCAGGTGTGCGAGGTTGCAATGGTGACAGGCGACTTTGACCTCATGCTCAAGGCAAGGGCGGGCGACATGGAGGAGCTGCGAAAAATAGTGCTGGCAAACCTCAGAATGCACAGGGGAATTGGCGAATCGATAACAATGATTTCCTACAGGACTGTTGAGAAGGCGTAGGCGCATTTAAATTGCTTTTGAGGCAATGAGAAAGGGAGGTAATCTTATGGCAGGTGCAAACGTACTTACGCTGACAGACGCAAACTTCGATTCGGAAGTGAAAAAGGGAACGGTGCTGGTGGATTTCTGGGCGCCGTGGTGCGGCCCGTGCAGGATGCTGGGCCCAGTTGTGGAACAGCTTTCCGATGAGATGAAAGGCTCGCTGAAAGTGGGCAAGGTAAACGTGGATGAGCAGCCTGACCTGTCTGAGAAATTCGAGGTGGCTTCCGTTCCAACGCTTCTTCTCTTCAAGGATGGCAAGATCATTGCCAACCGCGTGGGCGCGGCGAACAAGGACGCGCTTAAGGAGTGGATTAGCTCCAGCATCAAAGGATAAGTGGGAAAATGGCTGACTACACCGCACCAAAGGGAATGAGGGACTTCCTCCCTGACGAGGCAGCAAAGCGGGAGTGGGCGGTTGACGCAATCAAGCGCGCCTACAGGAAGTTCGGCTTTGCGCCCATGGACACGCCTGCTTTGGAGACCGTGGAAGTGCTGGAAAGGAAGTGCGGCGAGGAGATAAAGGGCCAGCTTTTCAGGATAGATGACGGAAGGACTGCGTTGCGCTTTGACCTTACCGTGCCGCTTTCGCGCGTGGCTTCCTCAAACACATTCAAGAAGCCTTTCAAGCGCTACTGCATTGCCCCTGTGTGGCGCCGCGAGGAGCCGCAGAAGGGAAGGTTCCGTGAATTTTACCAAGCCGATGCTGACATAATAGGCTGCCCCACTGTCCGCGCGGAAGCTGAGCTTATTGCCTGCGCCTGCGCGGCGATTTCTGAGCTTGGCTTTTCAGGAGCAGTGGTGCGCTTGAACGACAGGCGCGTGATTTCCGCAATTGCAAGCGAGCTGCTTTCTGGAAAAGAGGGGGAAGTGCTTCGCATACTGGACAAGCGCGAGAAAATTGGCGATGCTGCAACTGTGGAAATGCTGGTGGCTGCAGGCGCAAAGCAAAAGGACGCGCAGAAGCTGGTGGAAAGCCTGACTGCGGCAGGCAAGAACGAGGCGCGCCTCGCGCTCGCTTCCAAATATTCACCCGAAGCTGCCGAAAGCCTGAAGGAAATACTCAAGCTTGTAAAGGAATATGGGAAAATCGACGTTGCAATTGACCTGTCCCTTGTGCGGGGATTGGGCTATTACACTGGCGCGATATTTGAAATTTCTCTTGGAAAGGAAATGGGCAGCGTGGCAGGTGGAGGAAGGTATGACAATCTTCTTTCCATGTACGGGCAAGCTGACACCGCAGTTGGCATTTCGCTTGGCTTTGAAAGGCTGATGGTGCTCATGGGCGAGCGCGCAGCAGAAAAGCGCGGCGTGTTTGTCGCAGCAGTGAAAGACGAGTTCTATTCCTATGCGCTTTCCGTTGCTGCAAAGCTTCGCGCGGCTGGTTGCGAAGTGCAGACCGACCTCAACGCGCGCAACCTGAAGAAGCAGATGGATTATGCCGCAGGCTGCTGCCGCTACATTGCTGTTGTGGGCGAGCGCGAGAAAAAGGAGGGCAAAGTGACGCTGCGCGACTTGGAAAGCGGGAAGGAAGAAATGATAACGATAGAAGAGGCGGCTAAGAGAGCTTCAGCCTGATCATTCTGCTTCTCCCCTGCCCTATTTGCACAAACTCAGTCTCCAGCATGCCGGTTTTTTCCAGCCTGTCAATCCTCTGCCGAAGCGCGCGGTCGCCAAGCATTTTCTTGAGGGACAGGTAGAGCTTGCCGCTTTCTATGCCGTCTTTGCCCGCGCCTTTCACTGCCGCCATGATTTTCTGGTCCAATTCATCAAGCGTTCCAAGTTTCCGCTCCACCTTGCTGCCTGACGCTGCAAGCGCCTCCTCCTGCGTGGCGCGCACATGTTTTACGCCAACTTGCGCGGCGTTTTCGCGCTCAGCTGCTTTTCCTGCTGCGCGAAGCAGTGCGAATGCCACTCTCGCGTCCCCTCCCCGGTTGACGGCGACTGCCGCGCAAAGCGGCACGACCTCGGCGTCGAGCGCGCCTTCGAAAAATGCCTTGGAAGCGCGCTGCTGCAGTATTTCCTTGAGCTGCGGTACCGAGTATGGAGCGAACTTGTGCGTGTGCTGCACGAAAGAGGAGCGCACGCGCGCGTCTAAGCGCGTGTGGAATTCCTCGTCGTTTGTAATGGCAATGACTGCGGTTTTCAGCGAGTGCAGCTCCCCTGCCCTGCACAGGTCGTAAAGTATCTGCACGCCGTCAGCTGACGCTTCCAGCCTGTCAGCCTCGTCCAGCACCACAATGGGGATGCGCTCGTCCTTTTTTGCAATCTCGAACACGCGCGAAAGTATCTCGTCTGCAGCAATGCCCCTTCTGGGAAGCATTTCGCCAAGCGCGTCAGCGATTTCTGAGAGGATGGAGAAGCGGCTGGGCGACTCCCAGCAGTTTATGTAGATGGGAAGCGGGCGCGCGGAATATTCCGAGAGCTGCTTGAGCACGTAGCGCGCGCATGTTGTCTTTCCGGTGCCTGGCGGCCCGTAGAGAAGCGCATGCTCAGGCTGCCTGTTTTCCGAGGCAGGCTGAAGGCAGTAGACCAGCTCTTTCAGCTCATGCTCCCTGCCTGGCAACTCGCCTGGCAAGTAGTCAGGCAGAAGCGCATTTTCTTCGCGGAATATTTTGTTTTCCCCGCGCGCTGTTCTGAAAATGTTGGTGCCCGCCATCAGAATCTCCTCAGAAGCATCAGCCTGAAGGGCTTGAAACCTGCCTTTTTGTACATCAAGCGCGCGCGCTTGTTTTTCTCGCTCACTGTGAGCGAGACGTTGGTGATGCCCTTCTTTTTCATTGCAGCAAGGCAAGCCGCCATGAGCGCCTTGCCCATGCCCTTGCTCTGCTGCCTCTTGGAAACAAAAAACGCCGCTATGTAGGCTGAGTGCGCGTATTGCGTGAGCTTTTTCTGGCAGAAAATCGCGCCTGCAAGCTTTCCATCCTCCTCTGCCACCAGGCAGGCGCCGTCCACGCGCTTGGAAAACGAATGGCGGAAGACCCGCAATGCCTGCTTGGCAGTGATGTCATGGAATATCTTCGCGTTAAGCTTCGCAAGCGCAGGCAGGTCCGCGCGGGACATCTTCCGAATCTTCATGATGGAGAAAGCGGCAGGGAGTTTTTTAATTGGAGATGTAAATCCTGCGGGATTTCCATCTGCTAAAAAAGCAAACCGATTGCTTTTTTATTCCCGCCTGCGGTATTTTGGCGGGAGGATTATGTTAGCAGTAGCAGACCTGCACATCCACTCAAAGTACTCGCGCGCCACGTCGCCTGGCATGGAGCTTGAGACTTTGAGCAAGTGGGCGAAGATAAAGGGCATTGACATAGTGGGAACTGGCGACTTCACGCACCCTGAATGGTACAAGGAGCTTGAGAAGAAGGCAATTGAGACGGATGCGGGCTTCCTGCAGTATGGCGGGGTGAACTTCTGCCTGTCATCGGAAATTTCATGCATCTACTCTCAAGGCGGCAGGGGAAGGCGCGTGCACGTGGTGGTTCTTTCGCCATCGCTGGAGGTAGTGGCGCAGATAAACGAGGCGCTTGGCAAGCGCTTCAACCTGAAGTCGGACGGGCGCCCAATCATAGGCGCAAGCGCGCTTGAGCTGGCGGAGATTGTGCTGAACATTTCCGACAAGAACATCGTGATTCCTGCGCACATCTGGACGCCGTGGTTCTCGGTTTTTGGCTCCATGTCGGGATTCGACTCGCTAAAGGAATGCTTTGGCGAGAAGGCGCGCGACATCTACGCGATCGAGACGGGCTTGTCATCCGACCCTGCAATGAACTGGCGCCTCTCGGAGCTTGACAGGGTGCAGTTGCTTTCCAACTCCGACTCGCACTCGCCTGAAAAAATCGGCAGGGAGGCGAACGTGTTCGAGCTTGACCATCTTACTTATGAGGAGATGTACGAGGCAATAAGGTACAAGGAGAAAGGCAAGCTGGCGTGCACATACGAATTCTACCCTGAGGAGGGCAAGTACCACTATGACGGGCACAGGCTTTGCAATGTGAGCTTTGCGCCCGAGGAGACGAAGAAGCACCATGGCATCTGCCCGGTGTGCAAAAAGCCCCTTACCATCGGCGTGATGAACAGGGTGGATGCGCTGGCAGACAGGCCTGATGGCTTCAAGCCAAAAGGCGCGGCGCCGTTTGAAAGCTTGGTGCCGCTGAAAGAAGTGCTTGGCGAGGCAATGGGAAAACCTGCGGCAAGCAAGGCAGTGGATGGTGAATATTTCAAGCTCATAAAAGTGTTCGGCAATGAGTTCGCAGTGCTCCATGCGCCTGCTGCAAAGCTGAAGAAGGCGGCTGGCGACAGAATAGCGGAGGCAGTGCGCCGCGTGGAAGAGGGGCGCGTGAAAAAAGTTGCAGGCTACGACGGCGAATACGGGCACATAATAATTTTCGGGAAGGACGAGAAGGAGCGCGAGGTCGGGCAGAAGACACTGGGCGAGTTCTAGTTTTTATTCATTTCCGAGAATAAGCCATATATGTTCCTTTTCCAGACCGCAGTAAAAGCTGCAGACACGCAAAAGCCGCACGAGATAGTCGCAACCTATATGACAACTGCGGGCGGCAAGGAAAAAATATACAACCGCGCCATACTTGAAAGGGCGGACGGCAAGGTCTTCGATTCCAAGATGAACGCCAATCCTGCGAACGAGTCTGCCTGGACAACCAAGGAAAGGTGGAAGCAAAGGCTCGGGTTGGACCTTAATAATTTCGAGTTCTCGTTTGCAGGCAGGAAAGATGAAAAGCCAGCAAAGCAGCCTGAGCAGAATGCATTCATGGAAACCAAGAAGCCTGACGCCGGGAAAAGCACGCTCAAGCAGATTCCGAAAAAGATGAAACAGTCGCCCCGCACATATGAGCAGCACTTGGATGTGCTGGAAAGCCGTCCTGTTTTCAAAGAAACCGCAAACTTCAGGGGGGATTGGGAAACGTTCATAAGAAAAGCAAGTGAGAAGACGTATGGCGGGAAATCTATAATCGACATTGCCTACGAGAAAGGGAAGAAATACAATGTCGACCCGAAGCTGATTATTGCCTATGTCTTCGTGGAATCCCGGGGCGTGCCGGACAAGCCATCCAAAGAGTATGAATATGTGACCGATGCCAGCGGGCAGAAGCAGAAACAGGAGAAGCCCGATGAGGAACAGAGTTGGGGCCTGATGCAGCTCATACCAACCAAGCAAGGCATTACAATTAAAGAGGCAATAACCCCCGTTATAAATGTTGATCGGGGCACAAAATACATCGCAGCCAACTTGAAGGCATACCCGGGCAGGGCGCCAATACAGGTTCTTGGATATAACCGTGGGACTGCGGGTGCAGGCAGCTTTGAGGGAAATGGGTATATGGCAAAGACGGAGAAGAGCACTAATGATGCCAACCAGTATTCCGCAAGCGTGCTGCAGATATACAATCTATTGTCCGAAAGCAAGTTTGACATCCACAAAGGCGAGCGCGCAAGCACTTTCCTTAAGACGGCAGATTATGAAGCTGCAATGAAGGCACTGGAGCAGGATAGGCAAGGCGGCTACCTTAAGGGATTTGACTTCAGCCAGAAATTCGACTATCCGCAGAAATGATGCTATTCCTTCCGCGCGCCACTTCAGCGGCGGAGCTCAAAAAGTTCCCGTATTGCCTCTGTTATGCACCCTTCCCAGTGGAAGTAGAGCTTGTGCCGCTTTTCTTTCGGGGCGAAATCCACCGCCTCGATGTTGCGTTCGATTGTGATTATCCCGAGCTCGTGCACCCCTATGAGCAGCTGCCGCACTTGCATTGCCTCGGGCGAGTCGGGCCAGAGCTCCTTGAGGGCATCCTTGTAGAGGCCCACTATCTCGACATAGGAATCGTATGCGCCACTGAGGCGCGGGCAGTCGGAGGGGGAGATTTTTACGCCAGAAGCCTCGGCGGTCTTGCTTGCAAAGCCGTTGAGCCCTTCGAGCATGCGCTCGGTGAGCCGCTTTGCCTCTGAAATGCGCTCGTCGGTCGTCAATTGCGCGATAAGAAGGGGCTTTTTCGAGATGCCCGCGCTTGAGATCCCATCCTTTATTTTTGAGATGGCTGCCTGTATCTCAGCCCTGCTCAGGGGCTTTTGGTCGGGCTTTTTTGCCGCAGGGATATATGGGTCGCCGATATTGCCATATGGCTGGCTGGACCGGATGCTTTGGATACCACTCACGCGCAAAATACTCGGTTAGAGTTTAAAAACTTAGGCGCAGCGGAGGCGCGCCAAGGGAAGAAGCAGGACCGATGCCATTTGCAGACCGGGGTTTACTTTTCCCGCCTGCCAGAAGAAGCGTTGTGGTATTGGTCGATGCTTGCCGCAAGCGAAATGCAATCCGCAATTTTTTCATTGGCCTGGCGCTTGAGCTCCGAACCGTCGGCCAAAAGCGCGGCGGCATAGGAATAAATCTTCACAGCGTCCTTGAGGTTTTCGGTTGCGTTGTGATAATATTGGGAGTACATCCGAGCCAGCGCAGGGTTTGATGCCTTGCTTGTGCGTTCCATGGCTCCAAAGGAGTCCTTTGCATGCAAGACGAGCACACCGGCGATGTCGATTTTCTTGCGGGCCTCGCCGTTTTTGCCAAATCCATATTTGCGGGAAGTGGGTATTAGCCCGCCTATCATGGCGCCGATGTACATGTTATCGACTCTCATCTCGAATTCAGGGTCAAGCTTCGGCGCAGGAGATGCCTTTTCCTCCTTTTTCCTGCCGAACCAGGAAGCCGGGCTTAGCGCGCGGAAAAAAGCCCGTGCAGGCGTTTGCTTCTGCATTTTCTGGACATCAGACATCCTACCACCGGCAAAATTATGGGCAAAGCGCTTAAAAGCACAAATGTGCGGGGAATGCCACACAAAGCGCGGGCACGCTTCCCAAAACCTAGCGCCTTAATAAGCTTTTTAGCCCCTTTTTCGCCTTGGATTCGTAAGCTGATGCTTACGAATGCAGGCAAAGTCTGTCGGCAGACTTAGCCTTGCCTTCAGGCATGGGACTGTGGTGATATTTATGGCAAAATCAATCGAGCTTAAGGTTGCAGAGGCGCTCCAGAACGACGTGGGCAGGGGATTGGTGCGCATGGACTCCAAGGCGCGCAAGGACTTGGATGTTAACACTGGGGATATAGTGGAACTCAAGGGAAAGCGCAGCACCGCCGCGCTTGTGTGGCAGGCGCACCCGCAGGACGAGGGGCTCAACATCGTGCGCATGGACGGCTACCTGAGGCAGAATACGGGCGTTGGCCTGGGAGACAAGATTACGCTGAAAAAGGCTGAGCTTAAGGAGGCGAAGAAGGTGGTGCTTGCCCCCACGCAGCCCATGAAGTACTCGCCTGGCTTTGACCAATTCGTGAAGAAGAAGATGGTGGGCCGCGCGATAAACAGGGGAGACACCGTGTTTATCGGCGTTTTCGGCACATCATTCCCGCTGGTGGCTGCGCTTGTGCAGCCCACGGGCATTGTCATGATAAACGAGAGCACGGAGCTTGTGCTGAAAGAAGCGCCTGAAAAGGAGACGGCGCAGATTGCTTCCATTACTTATGAAGACGTGGGCGGCCTGAAGGACGAGGTGCAGAAAATCCGCGAGATGGTGGAGCTGCCGCTTCGCCACCCCGAGCTTTTCGAGAGGCTGGGCATTGAGGCGCCCAAAGGAGTGCTTATCTACGGGCCGCCAGGCACGGGAAAGACGCTTCTCGCGCGCGCAGTCGCGTCAGAGTCCGAGGCGAACTTTGTGCATATAGGAGGGCCTGAGCTTGTCTCCAAATTCGTGGGCGAATCCGAGGAGCGGCTGCGCCAGCTGTTCAAGGACGCGCAGGACAATGCGCCCTCCATCATTTTCATGGATGAGATTGACGCCATTGCGCCCAAGCGCGAGGAGGCGCAAGGCGAAGTGGAGAGAAGGATGGTGAGCCAGTTGCTTACCATGATGGACGGGCTGAAGGCGCGCGGGCAAGTGATAGTCATCGGCGCGACCAACCGCCCCAACAGCATAGACCCTGCGCTTCGCAGGCCGGGAAGGTTTGACCGCGAAATCGAGCTGGGCGTGCCTGACAGGCAGGGAAGGAAAGAGATATTGCAGATACACACGCGCTCCATGCCGCTCTCGGAAGATGTCAGCATTGACGAGCTTGCCGCAATCACGCATGGCTACACCGGCGCGGACGTCTCGGCGCTTACCAAGGAAGCTGCGATGAAGGTGCTGAGAAGGATATTGCCAAAGATTGACCTTACGCAGGAGTTCATCCCGCCCGAGATACTGGACAACCTCAAGGTGACGCGCGAGGACTTCATGAATGCGTTGCGCGAGGTCCGCCCAAGTGCGCTGCGCGAGGTTTTCATCGAGAGGCCCAATGTGAAGTGGGGCGACATCGGAGGATTGGAAAACGTGAAAAAGGAGCTCAAAGAAGCAGTGGAGCTGCCGCTCAAGAGCCCTGAGGTTTTCACGCGCATGGGAATACGCCCGGTGAAGGGAATTTTGCTTGTGGGCCTGCCAGGCACGGGAAAGACGATGTTTGCAAAGGCAGTGGCAACTGAGACTGAGGCGAACTTCATCTCCATCAAGGGGCCCGAAGTGCTCAGCAAATGGGTGGGCGAATCGGAAAAGGCAGTGCGCGAGACTTTCAGGAAGGCGCGCATGGCTACACCCTGCGTCATTTTCATTGACGAGATAGATTCCATCGCCCCGCACCGCGGAGGCGGGGACGAGGGCAACCGCGTCTCGGAGAGAGTGGTGGACACGCTGCTCACCGAGATGGATGGCTTGACCGGCCTGAAGAACGTGGTGGTGATTGCCGCTACAAACAGGCCTGAGCTACTCGACATGGCGCTCATGCGCGGCGGCAGGTTTGACAGGATTATCGAGATACCCGTGCCTGAGGAGAAGACGCGCGTGGAGATATTCCGGCTTCACACCAAGTCCATGCCAATTGCCAAGGGCGTGGACGTAGCGGAATTTGCCAAGAAGACGGACGGCTATACCGGCGCGGACATCGAGAACGTGTGCCGCGAGGCAGGCATGGCAGCCATTCGGCGCGGCACCAATGTTGACAAGGTGGAAGAGAAGGACTTCGAAGAGGCGCTCTCCGTCGTGAAGCCCTCGGTCACCAAGTCCTATGTGGAGAAGATAAAGAAATTCGCCAAGGGCGACTCCAACTCCATGTACAGGTAGGCAGGCGCAGGCAGATGGAAACGGTGCATTCCAATGATTAATTTGAACAGGATGAAAGTTGACAGGCAGGAGGCATTTGACATTGTGGTGTCGGTGCTTGCCATTGCCCTGGTTTTCACATTCTACCAGCTGGGGCTTAAGCTCGAGCCATCCACCTTCATTTTCTACATGGCAGCCGCGGTGATTACGCTTGGCTCGGGATTTGTGCTCCATGAGCTTTCGCACAAGTACTATGCTATAAAGTACGGCGCGCGGGCGCGCTTTGTGGCATGGCCCGCAGGCTTGGCGCTCGCCCTTGCCCTTGTGGTGGTGCCGCAGATAATCTGGGGGCCTGGCGCAGGCATTTTCTTCATAGCCCCTGGCGCAGTCTACATCTACGCCATGCGCCCCATTTCCATCAAGGAGAACGGCATCATCTCGCTTGCAGGCCCTGCTGCAAACTGGGTGCTTTGCCTGCTGTTCCTGCCGATGGCAGCGCGGCCTGCACGGTCGGCTTCGTATGCAGTCGACGCAGCACGTTGAGCAGCAGGTCGCGGTGATAGCGCGCCCCGTGATCGCGATAAAGCTTGCCCCACGGGTG
>CAITKI010000077.1 GCA_903892905.1 uncultured Microcaldota archaeon
GTAGCCTTCCACGAACACCGCCTTCTGCGGATAGGGCTCGTTGTAGCCGCGCAGCACCTGCTCCGCCACCATGGGGTTCATGAACATGTATTCGTAAAAGTCCTTGAGCAGCTTCTTCCTCTGCAAATAATGCTCGTCCTCGGGCTTGCCATATGTCTTCTGGTTGAGCATTATCCCTTCCACTTGCCGGATGAGCGCGTCATATTCATAGATGATGGCCGTTTTGTCCTCGTTGAGCTCCACCATGATTTCCTCTTCGTATCTCATGGTCTTCCAAAGCTTGGGAAGCGCCGAGGTCACCCTGAGGTGCGAGTTTATGCACTGCGGCGTTGCCAGCCCGAGCCCGCAGGTAGGGCAGTCCATGATGAGGCGCGTGCCTTGGTAGCTTGGTCTGCATCCCATGAGCAGCAATTCGCGCGCGAGCTTTTAATTCGTATCTATTTCAGTTGTAGTTGCTCATGCACTCCACGACGAGCGGCTTTGTCCCGATTTGCTTTTTTGTTATAGGCTGATTGTCAATGTATGCGATATACTCAAAGCCAAAGCCATTCACAACAAGATTGCCATAGGGCGCGGTGCGCGAGCAAAAACTCTTTGCAGAGCTGCTGGGAAATGCATAGGTCCCTGTATCCCAGCAGGTGTCCATGCAAAAGAAGAAGAAATTGCGTCTCCCTCCTCCCCTGTCTGGCAGCCCTGGGAAATAATTTGTATAATCCCCGAAGTAAAATTCCTCCCCTGGCGAAAGAACCGCCCTTCCTGATAGTGATAAATCCGGGCCCCAACTATCAGTGGCAACCCTGGATAGCTCTGCTCCGTTTGCATATATCTTGGTGATTGAAATCCTGTAGGGTCCATTGTTCCGTATCCTTAGGTAAATGACAGTGTGGTTCACGCCTCCGCCTCCACCATCGTATAAATACCTCGCTCCAACTTCCACAATCGAAATCGGGCTGGCAGACGACCAATATGCTTTGCTCTGCGTAATTTGCGCGTCGGACGCCATTCCTGGAAAGAAACCGAGCAGCGCGACGGAAACGAGCGCCACAATGAGCACGACTGCAAGAAGAACCAAGTATTCAGTGGCGCCCTGCCCGCGGAGTTGCATGCCTATTGCGGGGGGGGGGGAGAATCTTTTAACCCTGTCGTCTCACTCGAAAAGATGCACGTACATCGTGTGGACTCTTGCCTTCCTTGATGGCGTGAAAGCGATTTTGAACCCCTTTTTTTCATAAAAGGGGATTTTCTCCTTGTAGGCGTGGACCACCAGGAAAGGGAATGAAATCAATTCATTTATCCTGTGTGCCTGCTTGATGGCGGATGCAATGAGCAAAGTTGCCGCGCCCTTCCCCTCATCCTCCTTGTTGGTTGCCAGCCGCCCTATTATCAGGCATGGCATGTGGCGAAGGCGCTTTACGCTGTACGGCTTGTCCTTGATTTTCACCTTATGGAATGTCCTTTTCCTTGAAAGCTTGAATGAGCCGATGTAAAGCGAGATATAGCTCACAATCCGCCTGGTTTTCTTCTCGACAAGGAGATAAGTGTCGCTCAGCCTGAACATTTGGCCCGCAAGCGCGTCATCTCTGAGGAAAGAGTTTTCATCCACACTGTCTGATATGAACCTGTCAAAAAGAGGGGCATGCTCTGGCCGAAGCTTTTCTATCTCGACCTCTGACTCTTCAAACCTGGCTTTTGGCACGGCTGCACCTCAGAGGACATTGAGCCGCATCTTCTTTGCCATTGCAAACATCTTGGCCCTGTTTTTTGCGTTCTTATTATTGCCGAGGCTAGCTAAAAACTCGCCGGTCTGCCTCGCATTGAGGCTTATGAGGGTCTTGATTTCC
Organism: uncultured Microcaldota archaeon; assembly: GCA_903892905.1. Taxonomy (GTDB): domain Archaea; phylum Micrarchaeota; class Micrarchaeia; order Anstonellales; family Anstonellaceae; genus UBA10161. Next base: position 1,842 of record CAITKI010000077.1, read on the forward strand.
CGCGCCATTCTACTCATCTCCATTCAATATGCGTTTTCCTGTATTAAATTGTTTCATCCGTCTTTTATAAACCTTCATAGGGTGGGATGCCGGTGGAGCTGTGGCTCCACCACCTTCCAAAATCTGCTGATTTTGCAATGCCTGTGGAAATTTAGCGTATGCGCTCTCTAGAAAAAGTTATTTTCAAAAAATCGTCACGCGGCCCGCTTGCGCGAGCCGCGCGCCTGTAAAAACAAAAACGTTCAGACTACTTAAGCATTCTTTAGCTTCGCCTTGTAGACGTAGCCGTCCTTGCCGAGGTAGTACATGAAGCCGCCCTGCTTTGAGATCTTCTCAGAGCCGACCTTCTTCTTCTTGCCGCGCTTGTTGTGCTTCATTGGCGCTGCCCATA
>CAITKI010000078.1 GCA_903892905.1 uncultured Microcaldota archaeon
AAAATGTTCGAGGAATGCTACCTCTGCCTTCTTGGCAAGCCGCGCGGGCCCAAGCTTGGCAAGCTCGTGGAGGCAATCGGCATCGAGAAAGTGAAGAAGGACGTGCTCTGAGAAGGCGGCAAGCGGAAAAACAAAGGGCGAGTTTTGTTATGGCTGGCAAGAACCTTGGAGACATTGCCGCAGTGAATGCAAAATACTACTCCTCCAAGGGCAAGGCAATCTACTCCGACTTTTCCACATTCGCGCAAGGCAGCGCGCTTGCCACTGCAAATGCAATCGGGTTCGTAAGTGATTTTGAAGGCACAGGCAACGAAATCATCGTCTGCGAATACGGCATAGGCAACGGGAACTTCGCCCGCGTTTTCCTGGGCGAGCTTTCCAGCCGCTCGCCAGAGCTTTATGCGCGCACGCGCTACCACTTGTTCGACATTTCCGAAAAAATGATTTCGGATGCGAAGAAAAATCTCGCCACTCACACTAGCATCTGCGAGTTTTGCATTTTCGACGCCGCGCAGGAGCTGCCTTCAATGCCGTTTGACTACTGCAGGATAAACGAGCTTCTCTCAGACCTGCCTGCGGAAATTTACATGCGGCGGAACGGCGGCATATTCGCCCCTGATGGCAAGGCAGTGCCCCACCCGCCGCTCTTCGCAGCCAAGTTCCTGGAGCGGATTGAGCGCGAAAGGCAAATCCCGTTCTCATTTGTCGCGCAGGAATTCCTGTCCGCGCTTTGCGGATGCGGAAAAGAAGGCTTCCGCGCTGACATTTTCGACTATGGCTTTTACACGGCAGATGACATCTTCTCAATGCCCGTTGATGAATGGAACAGGCTGGTCGCGCGCACATATGGCACGCAGATAACTGTGGACCTCAACTTCCTGCAGCTTTCCTCCGCCATTGCCGCGCAGGGCTTTTCCGCGCTGGTGGAACAGCAAAAAGGCTACTGCGAGCGCGCGCTTGGCATGCCCCTGGCATTCAGCGACGAGGGCGGCAAGCTGGACTACGCGCCCAAAAAGGAAAATGACGGGATAGAGGAAGACGACGGATTTTACCACTTGAGGATAGAGGGGTGAACTTATGCATTTTACCGCAAACCAAAAAGCAAAGCTTGCCGCGCTCACTCCTTTCCAGCAGCGCGTGCTTCTCGAGTGTGCGAAGATACCGCGAGGGCAGACTGTCACATACGCACAGCTTGCAAAAAGGATTGGCAAGCCGCGAGCAGCGCGTGCAGTGGGCAATGCGCTTGCCATCAACCCCCTCGCGCCGCTCATTCCCTGCCACCGCGTGCTGAGAAGCGATGGTGCGCTTGGCGGCTACTCTGCAAGGGGCGGGGTAAGGAAAAAAGAAAGGCTCCTGAAAAGTGAAAAAAAATCCTAATGCAGGCGTGCCCGGGTTTGGTTTTTCCACGCGCCCGGGCCTTTCATGAATGAAGCTTCCAGGTGCTTTCCAGCAATCCTTCTTATGCTTTCCAGGTAATTGATCGCCTGCCTGGGCATCTTCTGCATGCTCTCTGCATTCTGCGGGATGGAAACAGCCGTTACCCTGTCCCCGCTTTTATCAAGCCAGAATGTAATCTCGCTGACGCTCCTTTCCTTGACGAAAAATATGAGAGTGTGCATTGTATTCAGCACAGTGTACCTGACTATGAACATGCCTGAATTGCAAATGGCGCCCTTGCCCATGCTAAGGCCCAGGCTCCCCATAAGCAATCTCGTAAGCTTGTTGGCTTCCAAGCCCGCCTTGTCAGGGACTGACAAGCGTTCCATCTGCTTCATCCACTCCGCCACATCTTGATTCTGCTTCCAAACCATTTTAATCCGGATGCAGCCCCTTCTGAGTCGGCCTGTTTTCCCCGCTTGTGGGAAAAATAATCAAAAAGCCGGCTACAGCATTTAAATACACTTCCATACACATTTCAGCCCGCGTGGGAGCAAAGTTATTAAACAGTTCGGGAATATCTCAGCCACTCCTACTTACATAAGGCGCCGCACACGCAGCGCTACGGAGTTCCTGCCCAATTTGCTGCGGCAAATGGGCACTGAACTCCTGATGGAGTTCACTGAGGTGTCATTATGGGACTTAGACCAGCAAAAACATGCAGGACGCTTGAAAAGAAGCCGTGGGCGCGCTACTCGAAGAGAAAGCCCCGCAAATCCTTCGTCAAGGCAATGCCGCACCTGTCGCTCCTCGTCTACGAGATGGGGGACCGCAAGGGCAAGTACGACTACACCTACGACATGGTGGCAGACTACGACGTGCAGCTGCGCGACAACTCGCTTGAGGCCGGGCGCCAGGCTGCAAACAAGTACCTGGAGAAAACCATCCTGAACCAATACTTCTTCAAGGTGCGCGTGTACCCGCACAACGTGATACGCGAGAACAAAATGATTGCCGGCGCAGGCGCCGACCGTCTGCAAAAAGGGATGAGGAAGGCATACGGCAGGGCAACCGACCGCGCTGCGAGGATACACAAGGGCCAGGAAGTATTCACCGTCGACATCGCAAAGGCGAACGTGCCGTTCCTGATGGACGCATTCAGGCGCGCCAAGCTCAAGATGTGCGGCAGCTTCACGATACGCCAATCTCCGTATAAATCACGGTCATCTTAGGGGGTCTTATGGGAGAGGAGCATTTCATAGAAACGCATTTTGACGTTCTTCTCTCGACCCTGAAGGATGCTAGCAAGCCCCTTAGCGCAGGCAGGATAGCCTCGATTTGCGGCATGCGCGAGCACGACGTGGTGAAGTGGCTGCATGTGCTTGAGAAATCCGGGCAGGTCAAAATCGAGAACCGCTTCAACGGGATCTACGTTTCATGGATAGGCTCGGAGGAAGAAGAGAAGAAAAGCCTCCCGACAGTTTCCTCAACCGCCATCGAGGTCGGCGCGCAGTCCGGCTTTGAATCCGACCTCAAGATTGCGCACCAGCGCGAGGACGATGTCGCTTCCGGCGCAGCCTCTGCCAAGAAAAAAATTGCGATGCCCATTGCCAAAAGCGACGTGCCGGTCTCATCCGCAGTTGACGTTTCCGACGCGCGATTGGCGCGCGTGGACAGGATGATACACGAGCTCAAGGCGAGGAAGGAAGAGAACATCCTTGAAGCTGCAAGGCGCGAGGCCGTGGAATCCGAGGAAACAATCGCAACCGAATTTTCTCCAAAGCCCTCATTCGAGCGCGAGCCCCTCGAGGAAAAGCAAGAGGATGCAAAAGAAAGCCCGCTTGATGCTGAAAAGGAAGCGCGCAAGGAGCGCGTGCACGAGATCGAGGAAGAGGCGCGCAAGCTTGTGCCTGATTTCCATGCCCGCGAGCAATGGAAAGCCGAGCAGGAGCATGAGGCGAAGGAGCAAGACCGCGCAACATGGAAAGAGGAGCAGGGGGAAGATCGCGAAGGCGAAGCGCCTGAGCGCAAAAGCATGCGCGAGGAGGAAGCGCACGGGCGCATCCGCATGGCAAAAGGCACCATCCGCCCCAAGTTCCGCTACGCAGGCATGAAGCCTGTCAAGCTTGAGAAGATAAAAAAGCCGGCCCCGCTTGAGATTACCGGCGTCACTTTGCAATTCTCCGAGCGCATCGAGCGCCAGATGAAAAGAATAGAGCGCCAGGCGCGCGAAATCGACGACCTCAGGAGCGAGAAGGAAAAGCTCCTCAACGACCACTACCTCCCTCTCCAGCACAGGCTCGAGTCCGAGCTTGAGACAATATCTGACCGCGTGCTCCACGTGCAAAGCAAGGTCGCTGCCATGCAGAAAAACGCGGCAGACCTGCCCGCAAGGATAAGCTCGGTTGAAAAGGTCCAGATTTCCAGCATCAAGGCGCACGGCGAGATGCGCCGCGCCTACGACGAAGCCTGCGCGCTTCTTGAGGAATCAGGGAAGCAGCTTGCTGAAGAGCGCGAGAAAATGGAAATCATACTTGACCAGAGCCGCGAGGAGCTTTCGCGCCACTCAGCAATGTCAGGCGAGCTTTCCAGCACGGTTTCGCGCATAGAGGAAATGGAAAGCGAGGCCGCAAGCCGGGTGTCTGCCGCGCGCGCAGCGCTTGCCGAGCAGGCAGAGAGGCTGGCGACCGCCGAGAGCCATGCCAACGGCCTCCGCGAGCTCCGCGCAGAAATTGGCGAAAGCATTCTAGAAATGAAGCGCGAGGTGGCATCAGCAAAGCGCGTGCTTTCCGACCTCGAGCGCCAGATGGGGCAAATGCGCCAGATAGAGGATTACACCAACAACATCCGCAAGGACTACGACGCAAGGATGGTTGAGATTGACGATTACATCAAGAACGGCAACCGCGAGTTCGAGACGCTGCGCGAATCCGTCGAGGCGAATTTCGTGCGCCGCTACCTCCGCGAGCTCCGCAGCCTCACCGAGAGCTACTCGTTCGAATTCGGCCAGGCAAAGAGGATGGAGGGCGGCATAGACGCGCGCATCGCCGAGGAGCGCAAGAAGCTCGAGCACCTGTTCGAGGAAGGCAAGAAGATTTCCTACCTCTTCGAGACGCAGAGCCGTGCGCCTGAGAACCCCGAGAAATTCGAAAAGCGCGCAGAGACATTCGCCGCGATATCCGACCTCTCGTCCAACCGCTCGCAGGTCGCGCAGATGATTGCCCAGGTGATAGGCGGCAGGAGCGAGAACCTCCCGACGCACGCGCGCATTTCAGCCACCGAGAGGAGGGCGGAAGCGCCCGAGCCCATTGGCATCACGAAAATAATTGCGCGGGCGAAAAAGAGGAAGGCGGCAAAAATGAAAATGGCAAAGAAAGCGCGCAAGGCCCTGGCGAAAAAAAACAAGACGGCCAAAGCAAAGTTTATTTCCCGCAAGAAGGCAAAAAAGCCGGCGAAAGCCAAAGGCAGGAAAAAGCGCTGAGCAAGGTGGCACTTTGTCAGTTCCTAGAAGAATCCAGGTAAAGGTGACCCGGGCGCTGCACTCAGACTCTTATCCGGCTCTCCAAGCCATGATTGCCGATGGCATTATCAACCGGCATTTTGTCGAAATAAAGATGAGAGGGGCAATGAGCACGCCCCGCTTGGTTTCAAATGTGCAGGTGCTTGCAAAAGCAGCAGGTCTAACTCATTATGGCTTGGTTGAATTTGCAAGGGAATTCTGCGCCAAGATGCTGTTGCTTGCAGAACGGCACCTGGAGAACGGGCAAGCAGGCTGCGCCATGATTTTATGCGACAAAGTCGAATATATCATAAATGACGGATACGGGCTTGCCAACGATGCAGAGCTGATAGCCGCTCGTTCAGCCATTTATGAGAAGGCACGCAAGGCCGCCCTGGAAAACCACCGGGCGACTGGCACCCTCAACTCGCCGCAATGGATCGCAAGGCACAGCGCGCCTTAGCAACCTTTTTAACCATTTCCATGTTTAAGGAGAACCACAGAGATGTAACGGCTTACCCGCCGTCGTCATCGCCCTTGCGATGGCGATGCGTTTTGCCCGGCAAAACGCGCATATACCAATCCGGATGGATTGGGAGGGACTTAAATGGACAAGAAGACGATAACCGAAGCAATAAACAAAGCCTTGGAAGCAAAAGGCAAGCGCAAGTTCACGCAATCCCTAGAGATGATAGTGAACTTCCGCGGCATAGACTTCACCAAGGCAGAAAACCGCCTTAACCTTGACATCATATTGCCGAAAGGCAAGGGCAAGGAGCAGAAAGTGATTGTTTTCGCCGACGGGCAGATGGCCCTTGACGCCAAGAACGCAGGCGCGTCCGAGGTCATCGATGCATCAGGCATTGCCAAGCTCGCAGCCGACAAGGGCAAGCTTGCAATCATGTCAAAATCATGCGAATTCATCGCCCAGCCAAGCCTGATGATTCAGGTCGGAAAGTCGCTGGGCCAGGTGCTCGGCGCGCGCGGAAGGCTCCCCCGCCCCGTGGTGGGCAACGTCAAGGACGCTGTCTCGGCGGCAAAGAGCCGTGTGCGCATGGTGTCAAAAGGCAAATACCTTCCTGTTGCACAATGCCTGATTGGCAGCGAGGCAATGCCTGTGGCAGACCTCCTGGAGAACTTCAACGCAGTGTACGACAAGGTGCAGGCAAAGGCAACCGAGCCTAACATCAAGTCGATATATGTGAAGCTTACAATGGGCGCGCCCATCAAGGTCGCATAAGGGTGTTTATGATGACAAAGAAAAAAATGAAAGCAGTCCGCGAGAAGAAGGAAAGCATCGCCATCGCGGGAAAGAAGGCAAACGTGATTGCAATCACCAAGGTCGCGGGCAAGTACCCCAACGTCGCGCTCCTGAACATCAGGAACCTGCCTGACCGCATATTGCAGAAGAGCAAGAAGCAGCTGCGCGGCAAGGCGGACTTCGTGGTGGCAAGGAACTCCACCATCATCCGCGCGCTTGACGCGTCGAAGAAGGGCAAGGAGCTTTCAGGGCACATTGATTTCCCGACCGCGCTGGTCTTCACCAGCATGTCGCCTTACCAGCTGTTCAAGTTCTTCAAGGACAACAAGACGCAGGTGGCTGCGAAGCCAGGCATGCTTGCGCCTTTCGACATCATTGTGCCTGAGGGCGAAACCGACCTCATGCCGGGCCCAGCGCTTTCCGAGCTTAAGGGCGCGGGGATAAACGCGCAGATAAAGGGCGGAAAAATCATAATCGCAAAGGACTCGGTGGTTGCCAAGAAGGGCGCAAAGATCACCGACAACGTCTGCAAGGCATTGCAGAAGCTCAACATCTTGCCTTTCGAGGCAATGGTGAACATGGTGGCTGCCTACGACGGCAAGTTCACCTACACGGGCTCCATCCTTGACATCGACGAGCACCAGCTCCGCGCTGACCTCATCGACTCATTGGCGCAGAGCTTCAACGTGTCATACAACGCATCTTTCCCGACATCGCAGAACATCGACGCGCTCCTGTCAAACGCATACGCGCAGAGCAGGAACATGGCGATAAACGGCGGCGTGTACTCGGCCGCATCGACCGAGTTGCTTCTGACGCAGGCCGTGCGCCTTGGGAGCACGCTCTCAGGCAAAGTTGGGAATCTAGACTCGCAGTCAAACGCACCCGCGGACGCTTCTACCGCGGCTGCGCCAGCTGGAAAACAGTGAGAATGTAGGAGGTAATAATATGACGAAAATTGACCCGTATCTGCACGCAGCCCTTCTCCTTCAGGGAGCAGGCAAGGAAATAACCAAGGACTCGCTCCTCTCAGTGCTCAAGGCAGCAGGCGCCGACGCCAACGAGGCGAAGGCATCCGTGCTTGTCGAGGCAGTGAAAGGCGTGAACTTCGAGGAGCTCCTCAAGGCAGCAGTGGCACCGGTGGCAGCGGCCCCGGCAGCAGCGCCTGCAGGCGAGCACAAGAAGGAAGAGAAGAAGGAGGACCCGGCCAAGCAGGAGGCTGCAGCGGCAGAGGGACTCGCATCGCTCTTTGGTTAAGTTAATTGGCTGATTTTTCAGCCAGTTTCTTTATTTTTTATTTATTTCTTATTTTTTTTAAATGCAGCGCTAGCTTTTTTCCCATTTCTCTTTCTTCCCTTTCTTCACGGCAAAAGCCGGATGCGCGCTTCTTTTCGCGCGCGCATTCTCCTTCATTTTCAACTTGTCGCGCTTCATCAGCTTTTTCTTCAGGTGCAGCCACTCATGCCTTAGCTGCCCGTCGGTGACTGGCATGCGCGCGCAGCGCGCTTTCGGGAAAAGTATTTTGCTTTTGTCAAACTTGTAGCCGCGCCTGGCTGCTTCCGCATATACTTCCGAAAGATAAGCCCCGATTGCGTGCAGCGGCTGCTGTTGCTGCCTGAAGCGCTCCAGCTGGGGGTGCTTTGTATAGCCGCGCGTCTTTCCTGCCAAAACAGCCTGCGCGAGCAGCGCCTCGCGCCACAGCGCGACCAGGCCGCGCGCGTCAAGGTGCCGGGGGTGAAGGGACCAAAGCCTCATGGGCATTCCTGCCGCAAGTCAGATTCTTTTTGCTGCCGCCCTGTTCAAGTCATCGTCGTATGAGAGTATTTTGCAGCCCTTTTTCCGTGAAAGATAGATTACCGATGCATCCACAGTGCTTATTTTCCCGGCATTGGAAAGAAATACGCCCAGGGCGGCTTCCCTTTCGCCTGCCTCCAGATTCACCACGCTGATTTGCGGATTTTCCGCAAGCTTTCCGTGCGCCTCCTTTGCCATGGCAAAGCCGCACTTCCCATTCAATACTGTCAGGGTTTCAAAAAGAACGGTGTCGGGCACAAGCATGCGGTCATTCAAGGAAATCAGCGTTTCTGCGGCTTTCACGCTATGCGCGTCGTCTTTCTTGAAAAGCGGCACAAGAAACGAGGTGTCAGCCACTATCATATGAAACACCATACGCAACTAGGTTGTGGTCCGTCTTTTCGCGCTTGCCCTTGTAGCTTTTGCTCCGTTCAAGCGCCCATTCCCCCAATTCCTTCAGGCTCCCTGTTTTTGCTTCAGGCTTGCCGTGCAGGAGCAAGGCTATTGCTTCGCTATAGCTCATTTCCCTCGCCTTCTTCAGCAAGGTCAATTCCTCATATATTGCGTCGGACACGTTTATCAGCCTGCTCATGATGTATATGTATACATATACGTTTATATAACCAGCGCCATCAGGAGCACGTCATCCGAGCCGCCTTCTTTCAAACGCCGCCTGGAGCGCAATGTACCTGTCCAGGCGGAGCTTCATAGCGCCGTGCCCAATCTTCGCAGTTTCGTATTGCATGATAGCCACCTCGCTAGAAAACCGCCGGGATGCCGAAAAGCTCCACCGCCTCGCTGCGCGCGACCACCATGGGCCCCTGCTCGGTCTGCAGCACCACGCTTTCCCCGCGGCGCGCGAACTTGCTCTCTATTTTCATGGCGCGCAGGCGGTCCACCACGTCCTTTATCTCCTCATACGACAGCTCGTCTATGTTGAATTTCATTTTGGTCACCTTGCCGAGCATCCGTGCCCTGGCAACTAGAACGGGCTTTCGCTGATATATAAAGAGGCGGAGAGGGTAGGATGCCGGTGTAACAACCACTAATGGCGACATCCTACCGTCAATTTATCCTAGTAGAAATCGTTTTCTTCCCCAAAAGCAGGGCCAGCACGCGCGCTGGCTTTTTCGCGTTCACAATGTAAGCGGGCGCGCGCACTTTCATGAGCTCTCGTATTTTTCCTTCCATGCCCCCTGTCACATCAGGCGCGCCGGAGCAGCGCAGGTGGCGCTTTACTTCCGCGAAATTCTTGCGCGTGATGCAGGGCACCACTTTCCCATGCACCAGCACGCCGTCCACGTCTGAAGCCATCACCACGCGCTTGGCGTGGCGCGCGAAATAGGCAACGATTTGGTCGCCTGAGCACACCGAGCAGCCCAGCACGGAATCTGGCACCATGTCGCCGAAAAGAACGGGCACATAGCCGTCCTTGAGACACTTGAGCACCACTTTCTCGTCAATGGAGACAATCCTCCTGTTTTTTGACTTGGCAATGTCGGCAGGCGGCATGGAGCGCGCGGGCACGCCTGCTTTTATGAGCGCGTCAGTGACGTGCGAGGAGAAGTGCGAGCAGGCCGAATGCGTGAGTGCGCATGCCCAGGTCTGCTTTTTCGTCCTCACGCCTTCGTTGAGCTTGTACTTCAGCACAGGCGCATGGCCAAAAGAGCCCGCGCCGTGCACAATGATGAGGTCGCGCACGCCTGCCTTGTATGCCCTGCCCACGACTGCAGCAAGCTTTGCAATGCTGGCAGTGTCCGCTTCCATGAACCCGTGCTTCTTCGTCAGCACGCTGCCGCCGAGCTTCAGTATTTGCATGGGAAGGGATTGGCAAAGCCTATTTAAAAGGGTTATTGGATGAATTTTCACATGCGCATCCTCGTTGCAATCACCGGCGCGTCCGGCATAATATATGGCAAGCGGCTAGTGGAAGCGCTGCGCGCATCAAAGCAGAAAGTGTCCGTCGTCATCTCAAACGGCGCCAAAAAGGTGGCGAAAGCAGAAGGCGCGCACCTTCCTGCCGCAGACTATGAAGAATTCGACTTTTCCGCGCCATTCGCCTCGGGCTCGAGCGCGGCAGATGCCATGATAATCTGCCCCTGCTCGCTAAAGACATTGGGCGAAATCGCGAACGGCGTGGGCAACAGCCTCATCACGCGCGCGGCGGAAGTGGCAATGAAGGAGAGGAAAAAGCTCGTGCTCGTGGTGCGCGAAACGCCATACTCGCTTATTGCAATCAAGAACATGGAGCTTGTGACTCTCTCCGGCGCCATCGTGCTTCCTGCCTCGCCGGGCTTTTACCACCACCCTGAAACTATTTCTGACCTCGTGGACTACATAGTTGGCAAAACACTGGACGCTGCAGGCATACCGAACAAGCTTTTCAAGAGGTGGGGCAAGTGAAGAAGCAAGGCGCAACTTTCCGCGATTTCATTGCAAATATCAGGGCAGAGGGCAAAATGGTTGAGCTGAAAAAACCAACGTCTCTCAAGCTCGAGCTTGCGGGCGTGATGGCTGCCTTTGACGGACAGCCTGTTTACACCGAGCGCGTGAAGGAAACTCCTGGCGCGCGCGTCGCAGGCAATGTTTTCTGCACGCGCGAGCTCATCTGCGAGTATTTGGGGATTACGCGCGACGAGCTCATTCCAAAAATCGCCTCGGCAATAAACCACCCATCCGAGCCCGAGCTGGTTGACGCAAAAGACGCGCCTGTGCTCGAGGTGGACGCGCCGGTCGACCTCTCCAAGCTTCCCATTCCCTTCCACGCAGAAAAGGACGGCGGTCCCTACTTTTCTTCCGCAGTGGTGATTGCCAAGGACAAGGAGCTGGGGCAAAACTGCTCATTCCACAGGATGATGGTCATCGGTAAAGACCGTGTTGTCGTCCGCATACTTCACCGCCACTTAGAAGAATTCATCAAGCGCGCCGGTGGGGAACTGGATGTCGCTTTCGTAGTAGGCGCGCCAATAAACTTCCTACTTGCCTCTGCATGCTCAGTGGAGCTTGGCAAGGACGAGACCACAATCGCAAACTCCCTTGCGCAGCTTAGGGTAGTGCGCCTAGAAAGCGGCATCGAAGTGCCAGCAGACGCAGAATTCGTGTTCGAAGGCAAGATTACGCGCGAGTTGGCAGACGAGGGAATGTTTGTCGACCTCACTGAGACTTACGACATTGTGCGCAAGCAGCAGGTGATGAAAATCACGCGCATCCGCCACCGACGCGACCCGATTTGGCATGTTCTCCTGCCTGGCGCGCTGGAGCACAAGATACTGATGGGCATGCCGCGCGAGCCCACCATCTTCAACGAGGTGAGCAACGTCGCGCCCTGCACTGGCGTCAATATCACGCCTGGCGGCTGCTCCTGGCTTCACGCAGTCGTGGGCATAAAGAAAAAGCACGCGAACGACGGCAAGCGCGCGATCGCCGCGGCATTCGCAGGCCACAAGTCCCTCAAGCACGTGGTGATAGTGGATGACGACATTGACATCTACAACCCTGCGTCCGTGGAATGGGCAATTGCCACGCGATTGCAGGCTGACAAGGGTGTGGTCATCTTAAGCGGGCAGAAAGGCTCCTCGCTTGACCCCTCCGCAGACCCGCACACATGCGCGACTTCAAAGATGGGCATTGACGCCACGCGCCCTCTTGTCGCGCACGGGAAGAATTTCGAGAAAGCGGAATGGATGAAAGTGAGGAAAGAGGACTACGTCTAAAAATTGCTACTTTTTCCTATAGCCGAATATCTTGTCATAAGCCGGATGGTCCACAATGTCCAGCACGTCCAGGAATATCTCCATTATCTCTATTTCCGCGCCTTTGCGCTGCGGCTGGTGCAGCGTATAAATCATGCGCCAGTAGCCTGACAAATCGATTTTCCACAAATTGGTGACATCGTATGCAAGGTACTTAGCAGGCACCTGACTCTTAGGTATTTGCGTGCCATAGTCGCAACGTTCCTTCAGCACTGAGATTTTCGAGTCAATGGAACGCAACAGAGTCTGGTGGAAAGATGATGCCGTTCCTTTTTTGCGCTCTTCTTCCACTATTTTCTTCAGCTTAAGATATTCCTCTTTTGCATCGCCGACCAGCGTGATGGTGACGCGCTTAGCGGCCATGTTTACACCCTTAGCCCTTCTCTCTCGGCTTTTGCAAGCGTTGCATTGGGGTTGAACGTCCAGATGAAGCCTTTCTTGGTTTCAAGCACCATGCCGCGCTTTTCAAGATAATCAAGCGCCACATTGAGCGTGGAGCGCATTACTGATGTTGGAAGGCTTTCCAGTATCTTGTTCCTGCTGACCGCTGTTTCCGCGTTCCTGACAACACCCTCTATTGCCATCACTGTCTTGAGGGTAGGATAATGAAGCACCTCTGCATTTGCCATGCAACCACCTGATATATTTATCAGGGGATAGATATATAACTCTTTTGAGGCATCCATAAAACCATGCCGCATAACGGGCTGCATGGCGGTTAATAAATTTGAGCAGGGTAGAATTCCAGTGGAGTTTATGCAGCTTACGAATGACCAGCAACTCATGCTCAACGGCGAGTGCGGGGAAGCAGCGCGCCAATCCATGGAAATACTAGCCGCGCTTGGCAAAATATATGGCGCGAAGGACATGGTTTCCATCACCTCCGCGCAGGTGGCAGGCGTGTCCTACAAGACAATTGGCGAGGCTGGCTTGGAATACTTGCAGGACTTTGCCGCAGCAGGCGCGTGCGTGCGCATCCCAACATTTCTCAACCCTGCTGGCATGGACCGCGAGCAATGGCAGAAACTTAAAGTGCCCGCTGCATTTGCAAAAAAGCAGCTGGAAATACTTAGTGCATTTTCAAAGATGGGCATTTCCTCCACCTGCACCTGCACGCCTTACCTCGTCGGCATCCGCCCCAAGCTTGGAGAGCATATAGCTTGGTCTGAAAGCTCCGCCATCTCATTTGCAAACTCCGTGCTGGGCGCGCGCACCAACCGCGAGGGCGGCCCATCTGCGCTTGCCGCAGCCGTGTGCGGCTGCACGCCCAATTACGGGCTGCACCTTGACGAGAACAGAATAGCGAACTTGCTGGTGAAAGTGGAAACGCCTCTCAAAGGCACGTCTGACTTTGGCGCAATGGGTGCATTTGTCGGCGAGGCAGCAAAAGGCAAGACGCCTGCTTTTGTAGGTGTGAAAGCAGCGTCCGAGGACAGGCTAAAATCACTGGGCGCCTCCATGGCAGCCTGGGGCTCCACTGCCATTTATTTCATGAAAGGCGTGACACCTGAATGGAATGTGGTGAAGGGAGCAGAAGAACTTACATTCGGTGCTGCCGAGCTTGCAGCAACGCGCGAGAAAATGGGCGGCGAAGGAAAGCCAGACATCATCGCAATCGGCTGCCCGCACGCCTCTCTGCAAGAGATAGAAGAGGTGGCTGCGCGCGTGCGCGGCAAGAAGCTGCAGACAAAACTCTGGGTATGCACCGCGCGACAGACACTGGAAGCAGCAGACAATGCAGGCTTCACGCGCGAAATCGAGCAGGCAGGCGGAAACGTGGTGGCAGACACCTGCATGGTGGTCTGCCCGCTTGAGGAAATGGGCATGGCGCACGCAGCCTGCAACTCTGGCAAGGCTGCGAAGTATCTCACAAACATGTTCAAGAAGAAAGTGGTTTACGGAGATGTAGAGGATATTATATGCGAATAAACGCGCGCGCAATTGCAAAGGGAACTGCTGAAGGCGAGGCAATGGTCAGCAAGGACGCCATCTCCTTTTTCGGCGGAGTGGACCCCAAAACAGGCATAGTAATTGACAAGGGGCACGCGCTCGAAGGCAAGTGCATCGCAGGCAAGGTGCTCGTCTTCCCGCGCGGCAAAGGCTCCACAGTGGGCAGTTACGTGCTTCTCCAGCTTGCGAAAAACAACTGCGCGCCCTGCGCGATAATCAACGAGGAAGCCGAGCCCATCATCGTGGTGGGCGCCATCATCGCGCGCATTCCTATGGTGGACAAATTGGAAGGCGGGGCTTACGCGAAAATAAAGGACGGAATGCGCGTGTCAGTGGATGGCACGAAAGGCACAGCTGAGCTGAATGAATAAAAAACAGAAAAAGAAAGAAAAAATAAAAAAGTAGAAAGAACGGCGCTTACACTGCCGGCTCTATCTTCTTCTTGCCCCTCTTTGCAGCCTTTTTCTCGCTCTTCTCATAGTCCTTCATCTGGGCCATCTTGTGCGCGAGAGCGGCAAAGCCGTCCAGTATTTCGAGGGGCAGCGGGATTATCACGGTGTTTGACGCCGTGGGGCCCAAGCCGTCGATGGTCTGCAGCGCGCGAAGCTGCATTCCGCCAGGCACACTGTTCATGGTGCGCGCGGCGTCCGCAAGGTTCTGCGAAGCCATCTTGTCGCCTTCCGCCTTGATGATGGTGGCGCGCTTCTCCCTCTCCGCGGATGCCTGCCTGCTCATCATCTTCTTGAGGTCGTCAGGCACTTCCACGTCCTGTAGCTTGATGTCCGTCACATCCAGCCCCCAGTCCTTGGTGCCGCTGTCCACTGTGTCGCGTATCTTGTTGCCTATCATTGTCCTTTCGGAAAGCACTTCGTCCAGCGACATTGCGCCCACCACGTCTCTAAGCGCGGTCTGCGCGTACTGGCTCATGGCGTATTCATAGTTCTGTATCTTGATGGTGGCGTCCTCTGGGCGGACCACCTTGAAGTAAACCACTCCGTTGACCGACACCGGCACATTGTCCTTGGTCATCACTGACTGCTTGGGAATGTCAATTGTGAGAATCCTCACGTCCACTGTGCGCATGTCCTGCAGTATGGGTATGACTATCACAAGGCCCGGCTCGCGCATGCCAACGTATTTTCCAAGCTGGAACATCACGCCGCGCTGGTACTGGTAGATGACGCGCACCGTCATCGGGATAAGTATGATTGCACCGACCACTGCTATGGGTAAGCAAACTTCAAACGCCATAAAGACACCTCTCCAGGCGATATTCTGCCGCTACATTTATAATTTAAAGCGGAATCCCGAGCGCAGAGAATAAGACAACCAGCGCCACGCCCAGCACGCCGCCAAAAGCTGCAATGATGAACGTGACAAAATCAAGCGGGACTTTCAGCACGTTGAAATAGTTCAGCAGCCAGAAGACAACAAGCCCGAAAATCCCATGGAATATGAGCGTGCCGAACTTGCGCGTGACGTGGAACACGATATATGCAATGAGGACGGACGCGACAAGCGCAAGGTACAAGCCCAATGCCATATGCAAAGATGGCGTAGGAAAGAATAAAACGCTTTCATGGCCAATTACTCCCATGGCAACCTACAACACACCGCTCATCACAGTCGCGCTTATCGCAATCTATCTCGTTTCCCTGTTCCTGTCGCGCCAGGGCAAGTACCTGACTGTCGCGCTGCACCGCAAGATCTGGAACGCGCTTCTCGTCATCACGTTCGTGCTGACCGCGCTTAGCGCCATCTTCTACCTTCTCATGCTGGACTACAACCTGGACATCGTGCCACAGCAGATAGACGTCTCTTTCTGGCACATAGAATTCGGGCTCGCGTTCGTGCTCATAGGTGTCTTCCACGCACTCTGGCACATACCCTACTTCAAGCAGTATCTGCCATCGTCACCTGCAAGAGCAGGTGGCGAGCAGTCGCGCCTTGGCGCGACTCAAAAGGAAAAACCAAAACCTGCCGCGCCTGTTTCTCAACCCGTAGCGCCTGAAAACAAGCCTCCAATCTAGTTATTCGTACCGCAACGCTTCCACAGGTGCGACGGACGATGCATTGCGCGCGGGGATGACGCCTGCGACCGCGCCCACAATCACTGAAAAGCCCATGCCAAGGAGCACCAGGTCAAGCGTTATCGCCGAGGGCAGGCCAAAGCTTGCAAGCGCGGAGGAGGCAAGGTAGGAAAGCGCGATTCCCAGCACCCCGCCTATCATGCCCACCATGCACGCCTCGTAAAGGAAGAGCTTGAGTATGGTGCCATTGCGCGCGCCAAGCGCCTTGAGAAGCCCTATGTAGCGCGTCTGCTCCAGGACGGATGTGAACATTGCGTTCGCCACTCCAATGCCTCCCACTATGAGCGATATCGAGGCAATGCCGCCCAGGAAAATCCCCAGCGTGTCAGTCACACTCGATATGGTGGAGGCAGTGGATGCCGCGGTGGTCACCGTGAAGTCCTGCGTGGAATTGGTGACGCGGTGCAATGCCTGCAGCTTTGCGGAAAGCGCAGCTGCAACCGTGGCGGGGTCGGTCCCGTTCTGCGCTATCACCACCACCGAGCTCACCTTGTCCGTCTGGTTGAAAAGTGTCTTCGCAGCCTTCTGCGTTATGAAAAGGTTCCTGTCAGGACCGCCAAACGTGGTGCTGGACTGGTTCAGCACGCCAATCACGCGGAAAGGCTGGCCGTTTATCTTTATCTGCTTGTTGAGTATGCCGCTGTCGTTGAACGTGTCGGTCATCACCGAGTAGCCAATGACCACGGACGTGAGGTCGCCTGTGCCCAGCGTCCTGCCCAAGTATATTGTGGAAACCGAGCTTGCCGGGAATGCGGAAGGGTCCACGCCAATCACGGTCGCGCTGGTGTTCTTGTTCGCATAGGTTATCTTGCCGCTTCCCTGCACGCGCGCGTCCACCTTGCTCACGCCCGCCACGGTTTTGAGCGCATCCGCCTCGTTGAAGGTGATTTTCGCCGTGCTTGTGGTGGCCCTGCCGAAATCCTGTGGCGCCCCGCCGCCCCCAAAGCCCATGCTGCCCGCCCTGGACGCGCCTGCGGTTATGGTGATCACATTCGCGCCAAGCCCTCCCAGGCTTTTCTGTATGTTCTGGTTCATGCCTGTGCTTATCGAGATGAGCGAGACTATCGAGGCTACGCCTATCACGATGCCGAGTATGGCAAGCCAGCTCCGCAGGCTGCGGTGCGAAAGCGAGTTCATCGCAAGCTCCAAAAGTTCCAAATCGTTCATGCGCTTACCTCATTTGCATTGCGCTCATTACCTTAGTTGCCTTGCGTTCACTTTGCCTTGGGGTGCCCTTCCTTCTTCCCGATGAACGGGATGCTGAAAGCAATGGGCTTCTTCGCGATGTACTTGCGGTAAAGCACGTATGCAACTGCCAGCACGATTACCAGCCCTATTGCCATGGGCACTATGCCTATAGCATCGCTGCTTGTGCTGGATGACCTGCCGCCCGGGCCCAT
>CAITKI010000079.1 GCA_903892905.1 uncultured Microcaldota archaeon
AAGAAGTGTTTATAATACTGAAGCATTTCAGCTGCAATTGTTTCCAACCCGCGCGCGCCCCGGGGCAGACAATAGTTTTTAAACACATATATACAGAAATGGCACCATGGACAGCCGGCAGAGAATGAGGGAATTCATACAAGATAACGGTGGCAGGGTCAGGTTTGACAAGTTTGCGCGCGAGCACCTTATGAACCCTGAATGCGGTTTCTACAGCAGGAGGGCGGACATTGCCAGAAACCCTGCGCAGGTCGTTACTCCGAGCAGGCTGGAAGAGTATGCAGTGCCCTTCTCGCTTTTTGTATCCAGTGTGGTGATGACACGGAGCCAGGGCATCCAGAAGGGTAAGCCGGTCGTTTTTGCAGAAATTGGCGGAGGGAGCGGAAGCTTCAAGAAGGCATTTTTGGAGCATTGGGAATTTTACAACAACGAAGGGCTGAACCGCAATATAGAATACATTTCAATAGACCCAAACCCAAACCACCGTGCATCGCAGTCGTTTGCAGGGAAGGTGGTGGAAGGCACTGCCCAGCGCACAGGCCTTCCGGACAGGAGCGTGGACGTTCTTTTTGACGACGAAGTGATTGATTGCCTGCCTTTCAGGATAGCAAAATTCGACAAAAATGACGGCAGGATACACTATGAGGCTTTTGTGAAGGCAGAAAACGGGGGCTTCGGGGTCTTTTATGATAGGGTGGAAGATGGCGAAGGCATACGGTTTTATGAGCGGCACTTAAAGGGCATCGGAGGCATGAGGGGCGATTGCAACTGGTCGGAAGATTATGGGGCTTACTGGAAGGAATCGCATCGCATACTTGTGCCAGGCGGGCTTAGGCTGAGCGCGGATTATTCCACAGACTTCATGGCCACCAATCAGGGGAATGGGCAGTGCGGGGCGCTTTTAGAGCCGTATGAAGTTGACTTGACGCATTTTGTCGATTTTCCCCTTCAGGCAAAAATAGCTGAGAGAAGCGGATTCATGTTTGCGGAATTCGAGGAGATGGGCAAGTCTATTTCGGAAATGATGGGCGGCGCGCCCTTGCACTGCATTGGAAGGAAGATGATTGCAGCCATAAAATGATTTGCCAACCCGCGCGCGCCCAAGCGCAGTTTATAAATTGTGATGGGGCAAACCGTTACGTGCTTTTATGGAAGAAAAACTAGCGATTAGCATAGAGAAACTGACAAAGCAGTTCGTCGGCATCAAGGCGGTGGACAGCAT
The DNA here is from genome assembly GCA_903892905.1 of uncultured Microcaldota archaeon. GTDB lineage: Archaea > Micrarchaeota > Micrarchaeia > Anstonellales > Anstonellaceae > UBA10161. The sequence goes on from CAITKI010000079.1 coordinate 1,223, forward strand.
AAGCCTGTCCGTGCGCGAGGGGGAAGTGTTCGCGCTCCTTGGCCCCAACGGCGCGGGCAAGACCACCACCATTTCCATGCTCACAGGCCTTCTCAAGCCAACATCTGGGCGCGCGATGGTGGCGGGGTTTGATGTCGAGAAGGAGCCGCTGAAAGTGAGGCAGCAGATAGGAGTGGTGTTCCAGCAGCCCTCGGTTGATGATTTGCTCTCCGGGCGCGAGAATTTGGAAATGCATGCCATGCTTTACAACGTTCCTGCAAAAGGAAGGAAGGAGCGGATAGACGACATGATTTCGCTTGTCGGGCTCACTGCCCGCCAGAACGCAAAGATAAAGGAATATTCGGGAGGCATGAGGAAGCGCCTGG
>CAITKI010000080.1 GCA_903892905.1 uncultured Microcaldota archaeon
CTTCCACGAAGCGCTGCACGATTGGCATGCGCGTGGGGCCGCCCACCATGATGAGCTTGTCAATTTGCGCAGGCGACAGCTTGGAGTCGGAAAGCGCGCGCTGCACAGGCACCCTGCACCTGTTCACGATGGGCTCCACGATCTCCTCGAGCTTTGCCCTTGTGAGCTTGTACGCAAAGTGCTTGGATTTTTCCGCAGACAGGAAGGGAAGGTTGATGTCGCTTTCAAGCAGGGTGGAAAGCTCAATCTTTGCCTTTTCGCCTGCATCGCGCAAGCGTTGCATTGCCTGCTTGTCGGTCTGCACGTCAATGCCGCTCTCGCGAAGGAATACGCCTGCAAGGTGGTCGACGATTGCATTGTCCATGTCGGTTCCGCCAAGCTGCGTGTCGCCAGATGTGCTTTTCACCTCGAATACGCCCTTGCCGAAGTCCATGATGGTAACATCCAGCGTGCCGCCGCCCAGGTCAAAGACCACTATCTTTTGGTCCTTGCCAGCCTTGTCAAGCCCATAGGCAAGCGCTGCTGCCGTTGGCTCATTGATTATGCGAACGACTTCCAACCCTGCAATTGCGCCTGCGTCCTTTGTAGCCTGGCGCTGGTTGTCGTCAAAGTAAGCAGGCACTGTGATGACTGCTTTCTCCACCTTGTCGCCAAGGAACATTTCCGCGTCGTGCTTTATTTTCTGGAGAAGGAACGCGGAGAGCTCCTGCGGGCGGCACTCCTTGCCGAATGCATTGTACTTGAAGTCCGTGCCCATCTTGCGCTTGAATGCGGAGAATGTGCCGTCAGTGTTGGCAATCGCCTGCCTGCGCGCAGGCTCGCCCACGAGCTTCAAGCCCTCTTTTGTGAATGCCACATAGGAGGGGAATGCCTTGCCGTATTGCGTGGCGCCTTCTGCCGAAGGCAGTATTGCCGCGCGGCCGCCTTCCATCACTGCCGCTGCGGAGTTGCTCGTTCCCAGGTCAATTCCGATAATTTTTGCCATGTTATTCACCTCAGTGAAAAACAGACAGGAGCCAGATGGCTCCTGGATATTTCTCACCTTTTCAATCATCAATCTGTTTTTCACCTATCAATATACATTAAGCGTGGAAAGCACCACGCTCTCTTCCTTTCCTGTCTCGCGCGAGAAGCGCACCTCAGTTCCTTGCGCGCCATCCGCTGTTTGCGCGGGAGACATCCCGCTTATCCAGTAGCCGGATGAGACCAGGAAGTTTCCGAATGTCTCGATTGCCGTGGAGCTTGCCGCGGCTTTGTCGCTGCACTCCACGCGGAAATACCCGTCGCGCTCGGTCACGAATGACAGCGCATGCGTGCGCGTGTTCATGTACTCGTTGAAGCTTTGCAGCACGTTGTCTGCGGCAGCCGGCTGGTCTGCCTCAAGATGCATTATGGCGTATCTGTTCATTCTCCCACCTCTTTGTTGCCTTTGATTGCCTCTTGCTTTTCACCTGGCTTTTCCGCTTCCTTTTCATCTTTTTTCTTCCCTGATGAAACGGAAACTATCGCGTGCTGCAGCACCGCACCCTTGTACAGGTAGCCTTGCTTTATCACGCGAACGATGGTGCCTTCGGGCGCGCCGGATTCCTCGCGGAGCGCGACTTCATGCCTGAATGGGTCATACTTTTCGCCCTCAAGCTTCATGGGCTGCAGGCCCTCGCTTTCAAATCCCTTGCGCAGCTTGCCAAGCACCAAAAGCGCGCCATCGCGGACGTGCTTGTCCGCAATCTTTGCCACGCCCTGCTCTGCAAACCCGATTTCCTCGTAAATGGGAAGGAAACGGACCATCATGCGCCCCTCGGACTGCGCTGCAAGCGCCTCCTTTTCCTTTGCCGTCCTCTTCTTGTAATTGTCAAACTCCGCAGTGAGGCGCAGAAGCCGCTCGGTCAGCTCGGAGAACGCCTGCTCGATTTCAGCTTGAGTCATTTCAGATGGCGCGCCCGGCTTTTGCTCGGAAGGGCTTTCGCCCACCTGCGTTTGCGGCTTCTCGTGCTTTTTCTCAGGCACCTCGGGTTTTGCAGAGGGCTCTGTGTGTGGGGGTTTGTCTTTGTCCATAAAAATCACGTTCAGGGCAGCCTTCTGCGCCGCTTGAACTGCTCGTCGAATTCGCGCGACATGGACGCGAACTGCTCGTCAAACTCGCGAGCCATCTCGTCCATCTCGGCGAAGTTGCGCTCCATTTCCTTGCGGAACTCCAGTATCATGTCCTCGGCAGAGCGTACGCGAAGCACATACTTGCCTTCCTCGCGCCTCACAAAGCCTGCGCCCTCAAGGCGCTTCATGTGATGTATTATAGTAATTCTATTGATGCCTGAAAGCTCGGAAAGCTCCGATCCTCCCACGGGCTGGCCGCGCGAGTGCACCATCATGACGCGCAGCACCTGAGGAAGGGTGGCGTCGGTGTCGCGCTCGGACATCAGGCGCATCTTCCTGCAAAGCTCGACAAGCTCCTCGTTGGGGTTTGCCTCTTTCTTGGCAGACATCAGCTCTGCTTTTGGTTTTTGCGCCATGCCATCATCCTCGCATCCTGAACTGTTAACTTCTTATTAACAAAGGTTAATAAATGTTAATATGATGTTGACACTGTTAGGAAGATATTGACACACAATGCAGGCACGGCGCTAGGAATGAATAAAAAGGTTGACGTGATTTCGATTGCATGCGGTTCTTTGGGCAAGGTGCGACACAGTCGAGTTCGCTTCGCTACTCGAGCGACTTGGCGGTGCTCCGCCAAGTGCTCCACTTGCGCCGCAGCGCAAGTCGGACTTATTGCCCCTTGGTCGGCCAAGGGGCAACCGAATACTTGGTTTTGCTGGCAGTAGTATTAATCGTCGCACTCGTCTCGGTGGCTTTGCTCGGCTTTTTCCCAGGGATGGCATCGGATGCGCAGGTGACGCAGAGTAAGACATATTGGTCGAGCGCGAGCCCGATTGCGGTTATAGACGCAGGCGCGAGATATTTCAATCAAAGCGCGGCGGGGAGCATGACTATACCCTACTTCCGCGTAAGGAATGTCGGGAGCTACCCCATAACCCTTACAAAAATGCTGGCAGGCAATACGAGCGTGTCCACCATTTGGACAGGGAATTGGGGGCCAGTAGTGGCAATGAACACGCGCTACACGCTGGCGCCTGGCGAGGAGAGCGACTTCCTCGAACCAGCAATCTATGGCGGGACTGACCTCGGGATTGGCAACAGGCATTTTGTCACGTTTGTGAACCCAGATGGAAACACCTCGGGCAGCGCAGCCTGGAGTTCAAACTTCCAGCCACCTGGCGCTGCCAAAAGCTACTGCGACCGCGCAGCGCCCTATGGGTATTTCATAATTGAGAATTTTGGCTTTGAATATACCTTATCAATAGAGGGGCAGACGATAACAAAGAGGCAGATTGGCACGAAGCCAATCATTGCCAAATGCAAGGACAACTACAATTGAGGAGACGATATGCAAAAAGCCCAAGGTGCCACAGAATATTTAGTTCTGCTAGCCGTCGTGCTAATCGTTGCGCTTGTTTCTGTTGCGCTGCTCGGCTTCTTCCCGGGGATGGCATCCGACGCGCAGATAACGCAATCGCAAATGTATTGGAAAAGCATGACGCCGATTGCCATTGTGGACAGCTCGCCCGCTTACCGCTACAGTTCAGGGACTTACATCTGGATGTACCTTCGCCTCAGGAACACAGGCAATTACCCAATAAGGCTTAGCAAAATATTGGGAAAGGGGGACAGCATATCTGAATACTACCGTGGTTCGCCTGCAGGTGAGAGGAACTTGACGGACATTTACCTTGCGCCGGGCGAGGAAATTTGCATATCAGACTATCGCGTGCCGCCAGGCAGCCTGTGCAACATAGGCGTGGAATTTAATCCAACCGTGATTGGGCATTTCACACTTGCAGCTGTTGATCAGACATGCGACAGCACTGGGAGAGGAACCGCCACATTGAAGGATTTTGGCTTTGAATATATCGTGTATATCGAAGGGCAGCAGATAACCAAGCGCGAGATTGGCGCAAAGCCGTTCATTGCCAAGTGTGCAGGCACGCTAGGATAACTACTTATTCATCGCAAGCGCAGCATACGCCACTCCTTCCCCAGTCTCGCCAGTCACTTGGCTTGAGTGCGCGTACTTGAGGAGCTCGCACTTCTTCGCGCCTGCAACAGAAAATGATATATTCCCCCGCCCCGTTAACGTAGTTATGGGATTCTTGAAAGGGCAAGGGGCGACACAGTCGAGTTCGCTTCGCTACTCGACTTATTGCCCCTTGGTCGGCCAAGGGGCAACGGAATATCTAGTCTTACTTGCAATCGTGCTAATCGTTGCGCTTGTTTCTGTTGCGCTGCTCGGCTTTTTCCCCGGGATGGCATCCGACGCGCAGGTGACGCAGTCGCAGATGTACTGGAGAAGCACTAACCCGATTTCCATTGTGGAGAGTGTGGCGAGGGCAGAAGCTAGTAGCGGGCAGACATATCCATATATACGGCTTAGGAATACGGGCACCTATCCGATAAGGATAACTGGGTTGGTTGGGGGAGATGGAACAAAAATAACTCAGTTTTCCGGAAGCAACTGCGGCGCGCCCGGAGGCTATGTCAATATCAGTGATTATTTTTACCTGGGACCGGGCGAAGAGAAATATTTTGCGGTTGGCGGAACGCCGTGGTATGGGGTTACATGCGATTGGGAGATTGTCTCAAGAACGAGCGGATCATCAGGGGTTTATATTGGCGGCGCATCCTCAGTCTGCCAAAACTCAACAATCTCGCCGGGAACGCTTTACTACAAGACGTTTGGCTTTGAGTACATTACGTATATTGAAGGACAATCAATCACCAAGCGGCAGATGGGCAAGGACTTAATCATAAAATGCCGCGAACCGAGATGAGTTGAATTTATGAAAATTCTTGAGCAGGATGCAATTGAGTTGGCGTCTGCGCCAACTGCAGGCACTTTGAAAGGTCAAGGCGCCACAGAGTACTTGGTTCTATTGGCAATCGTGCTAATCGTTGCGCTTGTTTCCGTCGCACTTCTAGGCTTCTTCCCGGGGATGGCATCCGACGCGCAGATGACGCAGAGTAAGACATATTGGTCGAGCGCGAGCCCGATTGCGGTGACGGATGTTGTTTCAAAAGTGTATTCAGCGAACACCGCCATTAATCTTCCATATATGCGCATCAGGAATTCAGGCATGTACCCCATACGGATAACAAAAATTATTGGGGGGACTGGACGGGAGACCACCACGCTTTGCGGAGTTGGCGGAAACATATCGGACCATTTTTACATGGCGCCGGGCGAGGAGGCGGAGTTTGGTTATGTGGGCTATTATGGCGGTGGTGCGGCGGGAGATCACGGAATAGATGTATCTATAGATGCGACCGGGAGCGGAACCTGCGCGTTTAAAGCAGCAGCGTCAATCTGCCAGAACTCCACGACCAACCCGGGTGTTTTTCAGATAAATAATTTCGGCTTTGAGTATATAGTATACATAGATGGGCAGCAAGTCACCAAGCGCGAGGTCGGCAGCAAGCCATTGATGATGAAATGCCTCACGCCTTAACCAGCCTCAAACAATATTGCTATAAAAAGGAGACGGCTGAAATGCCAAACATGAATGCCAATATTGTCCTCATAGCGATAGTGTCGCTCGCCCTCCTGTTCGGGTGCATTGGAAGCAGCGTGCCGCAGGAGAAGTACGACGCTCTCGCCGCTTCGTGCAGCAAGGCGGGCAACGATTCCGCGGCATTGCTTTCCGCCCAGATTGCAAAAACGGGCGCGGCAAGCAGCCAGCTCTCTGTGTGCACCGAGGAAAAACAATCGCTTGAGTCGCTGCTGACCGTGAGGGAGCAGGAAAATGCGGCACTGGGCGCAGAGGCGGCCGTGCTTGCATCCGCAAGGGCGAAGATGGGCCTTGCAGGGCAGTACAACCTGACAACGGCATATTACCTGGAAGCATATGGGCCAGGCAAGGTGCCCAACACCGCACGGATAAAGAAAATCGACACGCAGGTGAATTCGCTCAACGACAGCGCGCTTAGGTCGCTCTGGCAAGGCGTGAAAAACTGCCAGGGCATTACCAGCTGCGAGGGTGCGAAGGCAGATTTCATCCCGTATATTGACGGCAAGATAACAGCGCTCAAGCTCGAGGCAGCTGCAATTGTGGGAGCATGGCAGTAGCCGAAACACGGATAAGGTGAATGACATGCGCAAATTTTCAACCACTGAAGAGATTCCCATTCCGGTAAAGCTCATTGACCAGGTCATCGGCCAGGACGAGGCAGTGAAGCTTGTCAAGAAAGCCGCCACGCAGAAGAGGAACGTGCTCATGATAGGCACGCCAGGCACTGGCAAATCCATGCTTGCGCAGGCAATGGCTGAGCTCATGCCGGCAACCGCGCTGGAAGACGTGCTGGTCTACCCCAACCCTAACGACGAAAACCGCCCAATCGTGAAGACGGTGAAAACGTACCCGAGCGAGGACGAAATAAAGAAGGACCCCGGGCTTTTCCAGCTGTATTCGTCCTTCCGCCAGATGAGGCAGGCGTTTGCCAAGCTTTCAGGCGAGAAGGTTATGAGCAAGAAGGAGAGGGAAGAGGAGGAAATGGGGCAGGGCAGGATGCTGCAGCAGGCAATGAGGAACCGCGAGAATGCCGCGCAGGCGAGAGGGGGCAATGGCGGCATGATGTTCCTTTTCATCATGATTGCCGCGATAATTTTCTTTTACGCCACAGGCTCGCTGAACAACGACAACAAATGGTTCGTGCTCGCGGTGCTCGTGGCAATCGGCGTGATGTACCTGCTTTACCGCTTCACAAGCACGTTCGGCAAGAGAATGGGGATGGGCATGTTCGACTACAACGACCCCAAGCTCATTGTGGACAACTCGGGCAAGAAGAATGCGCCGTTCGTGGACGCCACTGGCACGCGGGCTGGCGCGCTTCTGGGAGACGTGAAGCACGACCCGCTGCAGTCGGGCGGCATGGGCACGCCCGCGCACCTGCGCGTGGAGAGCGGGGCGATACACCGCGCGAACAAGGGGGTGCTTTTCATTGACGAGGTTGCATCGCTGAAAATCCGGAGCCAGCAGGAGCTTCTCACTGCCATGCAGGAGAAGAAGTATTCCATCACGGGCCAGAGCGAGAACTCGTCCGGCGCCATTGTGAAGACTGAGCCGGTGCCTTGCGACTTTGTGCTGGTTGCCGCAGGCAACTACATGGACATGCAGGGAATGCACCCGGCGCTCCGCTCGAGGATAAGGGGCAATGGCTATGAGATTTATGTGCAGGACAACATGCCTGACACGCCTGAGAACGAGGACAGGTACGTCCAGTTCGTGGCACAGGAGGTGAGGAAGGACGGGAAAATCCCGCATTTCACCCGCGCAGCGGTCGAGGAAATCATCGACGAGGCGAGAAGGAAGGCTGGAAGGAAGAAAAGGTTGTCCCTGAACCTGCGCGAGCTTGGCGGCCTGGTGAGGGCAGCAGGCGACATTGCGAATGAGGAAAAAGCGAAGCACGTTGATGAGAAGCATGTCAATAGGGCGCGCGGCCTGGCGCAGACAATCGAGCAGCAGGTGAGCCGCCGCTTTGTGGAAAGCAGGAAGGACTACCCTGTGTTTGCCACCGAGGGCTCAAGCGTGGGCAAGGTGAATGGCCTGGCTGTGCTTGGCGAGTCCATGGCAGGCCTGATAATGCCGATTGTGGCAGAGGTCACGCCCGCGTCATCCAAAGCTGAAGGGAAGCTCATTGCCACTGGAAAGCTTGGGAAAATTGCAAAGGAGGCTGTGGAGAACGTCTCTGCCATCATAAAGAAGCACATCGGCAAGGATGTTTCCCAGTACGACATGCACGTGCAGTTCCTGCAGACTTACGAAGGCGTGGAGGGGGACTCCGCTTCCATTTCAATCGCGGTCGCCATCATTTCCGCAATGGAGAACGTGCCTGTGCGGCAGGACATTGCAATGACTGGCTCGCTTTCAGTCCGCGGCGAGGTGCTGCCAGTGGGCGGCGTCACTGGAAAGACAGAGGCTGCAATCGAGGCTGGCCTGAAGGCAGTGGTGGTTCCGCGCAGCAATGCAGAGGACATCCATCTTTCCAACGGCCTGCGCGGGAAGATAAAGATCGTGCCCGTGGACAACTTCGTGGAAGTGCTGCAGTACGCGCTTGTCGATTCGCCAAAGAAGCGCGCGCTCATCCGAAAGATGGCGGGAATATTGCACTTCAGGAAGAAAAGATAAAAATCGCCCAGGCCGAGATTCGAACTCGGATCCGAAGCTCCGGAGGCTCCCATTCTATCCATTGAACTACCCGGGCACAGTAATTCGATAAATGTAAGCATTATTAAGTCTGCGCGAGATTTTTTCCGCGGTGGGAACATGGCAAAGGAAGAAAACAAGGAAATCAAGCGCGTTTACCGCTCCAGGAACAACAAGATGCTTGCAGGCGTCTGCGGCGGCATTGCGGAATACTTCGAGGTAGACCCCGTCCTGGTGCGCCTGCTTTTCGTGCTGCTGTTGTTCATGGGCTTAGTCGGGATAATTATCTACCTGGTGGCATGGCTGCTCATACCCGTGAACCCGAATTGAGCGCACAGGCTAAATTTCGAACGTCTCGCCCAGTTTCGGCGCGACAGAGTCATAGCCTTCGAGCGCGAGCTCGTCCGCGAACTTTTCGCAGTGGTCGCCGTGCATGCAGAAAACTTTTTTCGGCTTGAGCTTTGCCACCAGGTCGAACAATTCTGTGCGGCCTGCGTGCGCGGAGAAGTCCAGGTAGCTCCAGGGGGCTTTCGGCTTGATTTTCACGCCGTCGTATTCCACGTAGCCCTTGTTGATGAGGTTGTAGCCGTTGGTGTCCTCCACGCAGTAGCCTGTGAAGATTGCGCGCGACTCGGGCCCCATCTTGAGGAGGTAGCCAAGAGCAGGCCCGCCCTGCAGCATGCCTGCGGTGGCGATTATCACGCCCGGGCGCTTGAGCACCTTTCCGCGCTCGCTCGGGTGGTGGATGAGCTTGCAGGTGTCGTAGTCGTTCTTGAAGCGCTTGAAGTCCTTCACGTAGTGCGAGTGGTGCGAAAGCGCCTCGGAGACGCGCGCGCCCATGCCGTCCAGCCAGATGTCGCAGTCGCGGTTGATGGAGCGCACTATCCTGATGAGCTCCTGCGTCCTGCCGATTGCGAATGCGGGAAGGAGCACGGTGCCGCCCTGGCCAAGCGTCTCGTCGATAAGCGCTTTCATCTGGATCTCCAGGTCCTTGCGTTTGGGGTGGTCGTGGTCGGCGTATGTGCTTTCGATTATGAGAGCATCGGGGTTGGCAGGCGGCGGCTCGGATGCGAACGTGGTCTTTGTTTCCTCGCCCTTGAAGTCGCCGGTGTATACGATGCGCGCGGAGCCCGTGTCGACTTCCACGAACGACGCGCCGGGAATGTGGCCTGCCTGGTGGAGTGTCACGTTGGAGTCGCCGATTTCATACCATTTCTTGTAGGAAAGGAGCGTGGTGTTCTGGTGCAGCTGCTTTATCTGCGCAGGGCGGTAGGGGAACTCGCCGCGCTTTTCCATCAGGCGCATGGAATCGTCGATTATAATCTCTGCCATCGCCGCGGTTGCAGGCGTGCATATCATCTCGGGGGCGTGGTGGCGGTAAAGCGCGGGCGTGAAGCCCGAGTGGTCCAGGTGCGCGTGAGACAGGATGACAAAGTCGGGCTGGGCAGGCGGCTCCACCGGGTAGGGTGTTTCGGAATGTATCTTCAGCCCGCAGTCCAGCATTATCTCGTCTTTCGAGGACACCAATACGCTGCTCCTGCCGACCTCGCCTGCCGCGCCTAAGAATGTAAGCTTGTTCTTGCCAGACATTTCATCACCGTGCAGGGGAAGATTGCGCGGCTATGTTTATGAAGTGATGCGTGGCATGCGCGCGTCGGAGGGCGGGGAAGAGTATATAAAAGTTAGCGGCGAAGGGGAGCTACATGAACGAACTAACTTTCCTGGACCTGGTCATCCTGAAGAAACTCGATGCCAATTCCTCCGTGGAGAATTTTGGCAGCCAGATAAACACCTCTTTTTTTGAGACAGCCAATTTGCTCGGCACTGCAAAAATCAAGGGATATGTCAACATCGAGACCTCGATTGGCGGGATAAGCAAGGTCACGATCACGGATGCGGGCTTGGGGATACTTACGCTTGCGGAAAAGAAGGCGGGAGAGCCCATTGAGCCATTGGACAATGCGCTCCTGCACGCGCTTGCAGGAGGGGCAAAGGACCCCGAGGCGCTGCAGTCTTCGCTTAACATCAGGAGCGGGGACCTCGCTTACCACATAAACAAGATGGTGGCGCAAAGCTTCATGGATTACGAGGTGCGCTCGAGCAAGGTTAACCTCATGCTCACCGAGCAGGGGTTCAACTCCACTGGCGGCGTCAAAGTACAGGGCGCGCCCGCAGCCCAGGCTGGCGCGCAGCCTGCTGCGCAGCACGAGGCGAAAAAAGAGGAGGAGAAACAGGAACACAAAGAAAAGGAAGAAAAGAAGGACAAGGAAGACATATTCCACATTCTGCGCGGCGGGGAAAAGGAGGAGAAGCCGCCCGAGCACGCGCACGAGAAGGCGGCGGAGAGCCATCAGCATGAGCATGCAGAGCATCACAAGGAGCATGCGCACGAGAAGCACGATGAGCCGCCTGTGCCGCTGAGCCCCGAGGCTGCGAAGAAGCGCGAGAAAACGCAAAGGACGCTTTCCAAGGTGCAGTACTACATCAAGGAATACTGGGCATGGATAGCCCTGATATTGATTGCGGCGGTGATATTCGCAGGCGCAGTCTATTCCATGGTCTCGAAGATAGTCTGACGGCGGCAGCGTGATTTGATGATGGACTTCAAGCTACTTTCAAAATACGGGATAAAATGCCCTGCGTCCGTGGTCGCAAACACCATGGAAGATGCGGTGAAGGCCGCTGACAGGATAGGCTACCCGGTGGTTGTCAAGATAATCTCGCCGGACGTGCTGCACAAGACGGACGCGGGCGGCGTGCTTTTCAACGTCAGGGACCACGACGAGGCCGTGTGGGGCTACGAGCTGATGATGAAGCGGCTCAAGGGCAAGCGCGTGGACGGCGTGCTGGTGCAGAAAAGGGTGGCGGACGGCGCGTTCGAGCTCATCGTGGGCGGCAAGCGCGACTCCCAGTTCGGGCAGATGATTATGCTTGGCATGGGCGGCATCTATGTCGAGGTGCTGCGAGACTACACATTCAGGATATGCCCGGTGACAAAAGGGGACGTCGAGGAGATGATTGAGGAGCTGCGCGGGCACCCCATCCTCGAGGGCGCGCGCGGAAGGAAGCCGGTGGACAGGAAAGCGCTGGTGGATACCATACTCGCAGTCTCAAAGCTTCTGCTTAAGGAGGATCCGGCTGAGTTTGACATCAACCCGCTCATGGTGAACGACAAGGAATGCCTTGCCGTGGACATGAGGCTATTGAGGTAAGGCATGGCGGCAAAAACCAACTGGAAAACTTTGAACCTGGGCGCAGTATTCCATCCTTCCAGCATTGCGGTCATCGGCGCGAGCCGCGAGCCCAATAAAATTGGGCACGTCATCGTCAAGAATTTCATAGACGGCGGCTTTGGCGGGAAAGTGTACCCCATCAACCCAACCGCGGATTCCATACTGGGACTGAAGGCGTACAAGAGCGTGCAAGACATCCGCGAGAAGGTGGACACGGCGGTAATCGCAGTGCCTGCCGCCGCGGTTGCAGGCGTACTTCTGGAGTGCGGGAAAAAGGGCATCCCAAGCGCGGTGCTCATCACCGGCGGCTTTTCAGAGGTCGGGAACACTGAGGGCGAGAGGGAAATCGCAAAGATTGCGGAAAAGTACCACATTGCGCTCATCGGCCCCAACTGCATGGGGGTGCTCACGCCTGCCACGCGCGTGGACTCGGTTTTCCTGCCGATTTACAAATTGGGGAGGCCGCGCGTGGGGAACATTGCATTCATCTCGCAGTCAGGCGCAGTGGGCGGCTGCATTGTGGACCTTGCTGCGCGCGCAGGCATAGGCATGAGCAAGTTCGTTTCATACGGGAATGCGGCTGTGATAAATGAGTGCGATTTGCTGGAGTACCTTGCGAACGACCCTGAGACCAAGATAATAGTTGTTTACCTGGAGGGCGTGAAGGACGGCAGGCGCTTCTTGGAAGTCGCGCGGAAAATCACGCCGAAAAAGCCTATTGTTGTAATAAAGGCAGGGAAAAGCGCAGCTGGCGCCGAGGCTGCAAAATCGCACACCGGCGCGCTTGCAGGCGCAGCAGAGGCATACACCGCCGCATTTAGGCAGGCGCGCATCATAGAGGCAGCCACGCTTGACCAGTTGTTTGAATTCGCAAAGATATTCGACACTCCGCTTCCCAAAGGGAAGAAGGTGGGAATAATCACCAACGGAGGCGGCATGGGCGTGCTTGCCACTGACTCGCTGGAGTACGAGAAGCTCAAGCTTGCAAAGCTTTCGGACGAGACGAACGCATCGCTTCGGCAGGCGCTGCCAGCCTATGCCAATGTGAGGAACCCGCTGGACATCGTTGGCGATGCAGACTCGCACAGGTACGAGGTGGCGATAAACGCCATGATGAAAGACGACAACGTGGACGTGATATTGCTCATCATACTTTTCCAGACCGCGGC
>CAITKI010000081.1 GCA_903892905.1 uncultured Microcaldota archaeon
AGTTCCTTACACATATTATGGTCTAAAAGACAACATTGACTATTCGAAAATAAGATACAATGGGCAGAAGTACAATGTTCAAGATCTGGATAAGCACTTAATCATTGAAAAACGTAATCAAAAGATTCTAGAAGAATATTTGAAGAAAGGGAATGGGAACAAGGCAATTGGGTTCTGTTGCTCGATAACTCATGCGTTGAGAATGGCGGATTTCTTTGTTGCAAACGGAATCCCCGCCATGGCTATAACGTCTGAATCAGTTGACCGTGAACAAAAGATTCAGGACTTTAGAGATAACAAATATGCGGTTGCCTTCACTGTTGATCTATTTAATGAAGGAATAGATTTTCCGGATGTACGGGTGCTGCTCTTCGTTCGCCCAACCGAGTCCAAGACGGTATTTATGCAACAGCTTGGTCGAGGCCTAAGATTATGCTCTGGCAAAGATAGAGTAGTTATACTTGATTTTATCGGAAACTACAAAAAGGCGAATAAGATTAGGGCTTACCTATCAAAAAAATTCAGTGAACAGAAAGACCCTAAGAGTGGACGGGTGGAAAAATTAGTCTACGAATACGACCCGAAGTGCCAAGTTATATTCGATGAAGAAGTTGAGGAAATCTTAGATGGTCAAGATAGGTATGAGCGAGGCGTTTCAAAGGAAGATTTAGTTGATGCCTACTATAAATTAGCAGAAAAACTTGAAAGAAAGCCATCTCAAGAGGATATCAACCACGATGGAGAATTTAAGATTTCGCGATACGTCTCAATCTATGGTTCATGGATAAAATTCTTACGCGAAATTGGGGAATTTACTGAAGCTAGTTATCATTACCCTCAGGGTGTCGACCTCGGGCATATCTTGTATGCTTTGAAAGTGATTGGAGAGATTAAGAGACAGCATACTCATCTTGAAGATAAATACGTAAAGTTAAGAGGAGAATTTGACGATGGACGGCTAGGTGCTTTCCAGAGACAGACAAAATATAAGCTCCAAGCCATGATGGAAATAGGTTTAGTAGTTGACGACAGAGATTATGGTCCAGATGAGAAATACACCCTTGACCTTACACCTGAGGGTAAAAAATTATATGAAATCTTAAAACCGATGATTGATGGGATTGATCTATCTTTTTCAAAAGGAGATGGGGACGTCCCATCGTGGGATATGAAAGTAGATACACAGGAGTTTAATCGCAATATTTGGGGCTATATCCAGAGGAACGCCACTCATCGAGACCATGTTCGTAGATTGTTTTTAAACTTTTCCTCTGTCTCTCAAATGTTAAATTATCTGTATCGAATCGAACGTAAAAAGCAAATATCCAAGGCAGATATATACTCTGGATTCTTCAAAGCACCATTTGTTAAGTTATACTGCGATCAAAATGGAATTGAGGTTGCTACAGATGAAAGTGCAAAGCATCGCTGTCCATTTTTATTAAACATCCTAGAAGCAATAGGCGTTCTAAGTCAATCACGTAGCGATATTTCCCTTCAAAGATTTCTTATATGTAAGGAAACCATGCAGCTCCAGCCAAAAGAAAATGACGTGGTTATATCTAATAGAATTAATGCAATATCGAAGTTCCTATCAAATAAACCAATGAAAATAAATGCTGAAGACGAATCTCTGCTTAAAGAAGCGTATGGGGCGAGCTTTTTAAATGTCAAGTTTTACCTCCCGGAATACGAGATTTTGCCTATGGAGAAGATCTAAATGTACAACAAATCCCATTTCAATTCAGGTCACCGAGCGATGAACTGGCTGAACAAAAACAACATTGCCCACAGTTCAGATGTCAATTTTGAAATACCGCAGAAAACCCGTCACGGTCTATATGTGCGCGATGCTTTAGATGTTCTTAAAGAGCTCCCATCGTCTTCTGTACAGCTAGTGTTACTCGATCCACCATATAACCTAGAGCTAGATAAATGGGACAAATACAGCGACTATATTTCATGGGCAAAACCATGGTTGAGCGAAGCTCAAAGAGTTGTATCTGATAATGGGAACATCGTAATTTTTGGAGGCTTTCAATTTCAGAGTGAAAAATCTGGAGATTTGTTAGAAATCATGCACTATTTGCGGCACAACACGGATCTTCTTTTTGTTAATCTAATCACTTGGTACTATCCAAATGGTATGAGTGCGCATAGATTTTTTGCAAATAGGCACGAAGAAATTGCTTGGTATGGAAAAACAAAAAAGTATTACTTTGGATTAGATGCAGTAAGAATACCTTTTGATGAAAAGACTAAAGAGATGTATAAACGGGATAAACGACTCAACCCAGAAAGCATTGATAAGGGAAAGAATCCTACGAATGTCTGGCAAATTGGGCGTCTAAACGGTAATTCGTTAGAACGCGTTGGTCATACAACTCAGAAGCCAGTCGAACTCGTTAGGCGGCTAGTCCGTTCTCTTTCTTATCCCGGTTCAATAGTCTTAGATTTTTTTGCCGGTAGTGGAACTACTGGGCGTGTTTGTATAGAGGAGGACAGACACAGTATTTTGGTGGATAACGACCCAAAAATTAGAGAATATCTGACGGCACATCTTGAAAATATGAAAAAAACTGGCGTAGAAAAACAATATGATGTACTAGAGAACGAAAATATAGCTGATTTTCTTATTAAGGTCAGTAACAAGAAACCACAATCCGAAGTTACGAATGTGGTTCTTAACAGGAGCTAAGATTTAAACATTATTTTTGTGCCATAGTCATAAGGTTCAACACCTCATTTCCGCGGAAATCACCTCGTAGCATCCACCGGCATCCTACCCTAGGAACAGTTATATGCACGTTTCCCTGCTTGTTTGGGGGTGGGATTATGCGCGAGCTATTCGAAGACAGGCATGGCGTCGAAAGCGCGTTAATACTCAAGGAATACGCGCTCACGCCTGCATACTACTCAACGGACGTTCTCCACCGCGAGGCTGAGCTGAAGGAAATCGCGGAAGCGGTCAAGCCGCTCCTTTATGGCAGGCAGCCAGAGAATCTCTTCATCCATGGCGACTCAGGCACCGGCAAGACAACCTGCGCAAAATACGTATCAAGGAAGCTTGAGGAGCAGTCGGGCAACGTAAAGCCGGTTTACATCAACTGCTGGCAGTCCCTGACGCGGATGTCCGCCTACTCCAAGATTGCCCTGGCAATCGAAACCATGCTTCCAAGGCGCGGCTGGGCGATTGATGAGGGGCTTGACCGGATAACGGAGGCGATGGAGAAGGAAAACGTGAGGGTGCTTATGGTGCTTGACGAGCTTGATGGCCTGTTTTTCCAGCACCAGGAGTGGCTTTTGTACGACCTTACCCGCATCAACAGCGAAAAGCCGCTGTTTTGCGTAATTGCCATTTCAAAGGATAAGAATCTCCTGGCGAACAAAGACATTAGGATAAAGAGTTCGGTCAGGCTCAAAGACCTCGAATTCAAGCATTACAATGCGGCGCAGATAGCGGACATTTTGGAGGAGAGGGCGAAAATCAGCCTGAGGGATGGCAGCTACAATCGGAATGTCCTGGATGCCTGCGCTGCCAGGGCATTTGCCCGCGAAAGCAATGCGCGGCTGGGCTTCGAATTCCTCTGGAGAGCCGCGAAGATTGCGGAAAGGGGCAACCGCAGCAAGATAACCTTGGAAGATGTCAAGGCTTCTGCTGAAAGGACATTGTACGATGAAAAGGCACCCAAGCGCGTGGAGGATCTGGGCTTTGAGTTCATGAACGCAAGCCTGACCGATGAAGAGCGGCTCATACTCAGCATACTCAAAAATGGTGAAAAGACCTCCTCGCAGCTTTATGCCGCGTTTTGCAAAAAGATGACGCGCAGCAGCCGCTCGATTCGGAACTACCTGAGCAGGCTCGAAATAAAACAGCTGGTCAGGATTGAAACCGTGCCGGACAACGGCTCAGGGTTTTCAACAAGAAAGATAAGGCTGAATATTGGAGTCGGAAATGAAACATGATTTGTGAATTGTAAGAGGGGGTGTGAATGTGGATTTTGCAATAAAAAACAGTGTAAAGATATTCCTGAAGGGGCACAAGAAAAGGATGGCGAATGGCGTATGCGAAGCGCTGGACGCTGAGATTGAAGCGACGCTGAGGAAGGCGTGCAAGCGGGCTGAAACGAACGGAAGAACTACTGTCATGCCGCTGGACCTGTGATGCGGCTCCGTTTCATTGCGCTTAATCTGCGCTTAAATATTCTGCGAGTTGCGAAAACTTGACAGTCAGTGCGAATCGCGCTTAATCCGCGCTTAAACGCGCGTTTTGGCTGCCAATTCCCTTGATTTTAAGCGTTTCGCCTTCTGAGAGTATTTGTCTGCTAGCTCGCTTATTACCTCGTCTAGTTCCGCGCGCGTAATCGTCCGCGCGATCTTTGCGTACTTGTCCCTCAACAGCCTGTCCGTAACAAGAATCACGAAATCGTCGAATTCCCTTTGCTTGTCCTCCAGCCGCTGTTTGAGCCCTTCCGCGTCCGCAGCCATGTTCTCCCCGGTCTCGACTTCGAACGCGATTCTTGCCTTGCCGATTTTCACCACCACGTCCGCCTCGCTGCTTGCGTTCACTTTTGGCTTGAGCTTCCTTGAACGCAGCAGATCCGCGATGAGCCAGCAGAATAGGGCGTGCCTTGGCGATTCGTTGCCCTGAGTCTTGACAAAGTAATATGCCGAGCCCTCGTGCGCCTTTATCTTGTCCTTGTGCAGGACGTACCCGGCCTGGCGCAGTTCCTTTTGCTGGCTTTCGGAAAGATCCATTCTTGCGTAGAAGCCCCTGGAGAGATTGAGCTTGATTCCTTTCTTTGCGATTTCCACCTCCATTTTTTCAATTACCTTTTTCTCCTCGTTCGGGTCGGTGGTGATGAGCGCGTGTATCCGCGGAGGGGCGACTGCGAAGAAGCGGTAATGCCCCTCCTCGGTTATCAGGATGCCGTGTCCCCTGTTCGCCCGCAGCAGGAAGTCGCGCTCGCTGTCGTTGAGCTTAAGGCCCTGGGATACCAGATCAAGGTTGCTCGGGTTCTGGCGGAGCAGTATTTTCGTGGAGGTGAGATTAAGGATGCTTTTCCCTCCCTCGCTTCGCAGCAAATCCTCTATCTCCTGCGTGATGAAGCCGATGGATGTGTTGTACTTGCGGGAGGTCTTGATGAAATCCAGCATGTAGCCCTCGGCCTCCTTGCTGCGCAGCAAAGACCAGCCCTCGTCTATCAGGACGACCTTGGGCTTGGTGTCCTTCTTCATCTCCCTTGAGATAAGGTCTAGCACGACAAACATCATGAGCTTCTTAACCGGCGCGGGAAGCCTGCTCAGGTCGAAGTCCAGGAAGTCGCCTTTCAGGTCAATTTTCGTCTGCTCGTCAAGGAATCCGAAAAATCCGCTTTTCGTGTACATCCGCACCCTGTTTATGAGGGTTTCCGCGCTCCGGTCATCCGATGAGTATTTTCTCCTCTCCGATTTTTTCAGGATGGTTTCAAGCGCGACCTTGAAATCGCTGAATGTTGGAGGGGTGTTCTTCCATGTGGCTTTCTTGTCAAAGTGGATGTTCTTTCTTCTGTATACCTCCAGAAGCGCCTCGTTCAGCACGCCCTTCTGGCTTTCCGTAAGCCCGCCGGAGATTATGTCGAATACCGAAATCAGAGAAAGCATCTTGCTGCCAAAGTCCTCGTTCCCCATGTCGAAGACGTTTATTATCGAGTTCGAGTCCTTGGAAAGCTCAACCACCTCGCCGCCCAGGTTTTTGGTCAGCCCCCTGTACTCCGCGTTCGGGTCGATGATGAATACCCTCGCGTCGTCGTTCATGAGGTGCTGTATTGTCAGGTACTTCGCGGTGTAGCTCTTGCCCGAACCGGAAATGCCAAGCACGAAAAAGTGCTTGTTGCTCATGTTGTTGAAATCCACGAACAGCGGGTTGAGCGTCTCCTCTTCATGGGCGAACATTATCCCGTCCCTTTTCGTGCTTGCAGGAGATATGAATGGGAAGGTCGCGCAGAGGGGGCTTGTCAGAAAATCCCTCTGCAATTCGAGCTTGTCCTGCGCCAGGGGCAAGGTTGATTTGATTCCATCCGCCATGCGGTAAGTTGCTGTTTTGGGGACCATCAGCAGGGCGTTGAGGTTGGCGTTGCATTTCTCGGAAAGGAGGTTGAGCCTGTCAAGGCTGGTTTCCTTGTTGTCCAGGTAGATTGAGACGCGGAACAGCTTTTCCTCGCCCTTGTAGAGCTGCCCATATGTCCTCATCGTGTCCGTCCGCTTTATCTCAAGCGCGGGGTTCGGGGTGCCTTTTGCCGTGCTCATCATCAGGTCGGCGGACTGGCGGATTATCTGGTTGTGCAGTGCGACGAGGGTGTACGCTATTGTGGAGGGATGGATGTGGATTGAAACGTCATATCCCTCGTTCTTCCCAAGGAACGAGCGGAGCCAGCCGTCCTCGACGTTTCGTGGGTAGCCATCCACTTTTACTATCCGATGGTACGTCTCGTTCAGCTTTGCATAATCCGGCGCTATTTCGAACGAGGGGGTGAGCATGAACCGGAAAAAGTTGAGCTCGCGCTTCTTTTTTCCGAATATGTTCGGGAGCTTTATCAGATGCTTTTTTGGCGCAGGGGGTTTTGGCGGCTCTTCGCCTTCTTCGTCCGAGTGCGCAAGCAGGAGGTCGATAAGTTCCGCGTTGTCGAGCCTTTTTGAGAAAAGTCCGCAACTGCCGAGCTTTTCCGTTATAATTTGCACATGCTGCTCAAGCAGCGGGATCTCCTCATCATCAGAAGGAAGAATCTTGTTAGCCACTGTTTTTGTGATGCGTTTCCGCGGCATGTGCCGTATTATCAGGTAATAGTGACGTTCCTTCACCTTGTTCTTGGTGAGAAAATCGGACTCGAAAATGCGGAAGTCGGTGTAAAGGGCGCTGAATTCCTTCGCCGATTCGCTGAACTTCATCTCCTGCGCCTCGAAGTAATTTTCAAGGCTGGCGTCGGTCGTCCGTATCAGTATCTGGATGGGGGTTGAGATATGGTTGAGGAACGCCCTATAATTGGCAATCAGGGACTTTTTTCGCTCATCGTCCAGAAGCTCGAAGTTCACAGGATAGACCTGCAGCACTGCCAGAAGTTCGCGGTTCTTCAGATGTATTGTGTTGTTGGCTATTGACATTACACCCATGAAATCCTGCGCTTCCTGGTCTTCTGGCACCGCCTTGCGGATGCCACGGTAATAGGAATACATGTCAAGCAGCCTTTCCTCCAGGTTCAGGAAGGCCATTCCCGCGCCTATCAAGACTGAAATGGACGGAAGAATAAACTTCGGTTCGCCCTCGATTGGCAGGTTGAGCAGAAAGATTGCCGCCGCTATGGACAGGGTAAAATAGCCGAGCTGCTTGATGTCCAGGTTCAGGACTATTTTTTCCTTGTAGCGGATCCTGTCTGGTATATCGTATCCCATGGCAATCACAGCGCGGCGTAAATCATCGGCAAAGCCATCCACTTCAGAGGCCCCATCGTTTGGAGAACCGGCTCGACAACTGAAAGGATGGCGATTGCGAAAAGCGCAAGGTTGAGTAAGCCCACCAGCCCGAAGCCGAGCATCACAGCCATTGACTTGACGAATGAATCAAGCAGATTGGGATCCGGCGAGCTGAACAGCGAGGCAAGTCCGGCAATGAAAACCGCGTCTATTGCCGTCATGAACACGATTATTGCGATTATTTTGAGAAATGCGCCTCCCCACGCCTTGCCGAATGGCATGAAGTAGAGGAATATTGAGATTGGGAAAAGGAGAAGCAGGAACGGAATGAGCAAATAGCGGATAAGCAGCGTGAAAAAGGTAATCCCTGCCGTGAAAAGCAGCCCTCCGATTATCACAAGCGCGAATATCAGCGAAGCAAAGGACATGTTCGCATTGAAGACGCTTGCCACAGATTGGGTGATTAAAGAGGTCGAAATATACTGGTTGAGCGAAAGCAGCATATCGAACAGGTAAAACGAGAAAGTGAGTATTACTATCATGAAGAAAACGTCCTTGAGCATCATCTTTGCCCTTACCCTGCCTTCCACGTCCGGCGCTTGAAGAATATAGTAAAATCCCACACCCATGAGCGCGATTGAGTAAAGGCTCTCCAAGAGTGCCATTACTTGCGTGTAAGGTGCGCAGAACCAGCGCGGATCTGGCGAGGCAGTAAGGAAACCTATTGCCGAGTTGGTGAACTGCTGGCTTGTGTATACCATGCCAGTTGCCAAAGTCGTAAGGAAAGACTCGGTTATGCAGGCCGGAAGGTTGTTCAGCACGGCTAGTATATCGGTGTTGTTTGCACACGAGCTTGGCGGCAGCGTCACATTCATTGAGGCGCTTTGTATTGCCATCAGGGCAAGGATGCCAAATAGGAAAAGCTTCATTTTAGCAGCCTCCTTGCAAGCCGGTAAAGCAGGTATGCGATGAGAAGGGCGGTTGCGATGTACCAAAGCGCGGAGAAGAAATCCGGCTCCTTGGTTGGAATGATGTATATTGCCCTCGCGCTCTTTGTTTCAAAGTCGGTCAGGAATTCAGCGTAAACCGTGCTTGTTGCTGGCGTGTAATTGAATTGCGCGTATGCCTCGCCAAGGGAATCTGTTGTTATTGATTGGTTCTTGCCTGCATAGTATAGGGTAATTTGCTTCTGTGCAAGCGGGGAGCTAGTCACGTTATCGTAAAACTTCACTTCCAGTTGGAAGGTTGAGTTTGTCCCGTTCGTTAAATTAAGCGCGATTATGGGCGTTTGGTTCAATTCCAGGCAAAAAGTGCCGTTTTGCCAACTTCCAAAGTGCGAATTGACCTCAAAAGTACAGTTCAGGCTAGCAGTGCCAACCTGGAAGTGGGTTTTTTCGCTGTAAATGGTTGTTTCATTGATTTCCCTGCTTAGCGGCACTATGTTGTAGATTTGCGCCTTCCTGTTCGGGTGCGCTGCGGGTGTCAGGATGTTATAGGGCGCAAGGCCATACGCCAGGTCATACTCCCTGTTTTTCACTTTCAGGAAAGAATTGCCAACCGAAAGCCCGAAGTTGCTGAAATCAGCGTTGGACGAATAGGAAAACCAGCCATCAAGCAGATTATCCTTGAATGAATCAACCATGGACTTTTCCGTGTGATTGAAGGCATAGTAAGAGGCGCTTTTGCTGTCCGACGCGCTCGCTGAGTCGTGGATGTCGTCCGTGCCAATGTAATCGCAACTCGTGTAGCAATAAGTGACTCCGTTCGAAGTGTAGCAGTGCGTAATCAGTTGGGAGTGGTGGATGAGGTATTGCGAATTCGCGTTGAGGGTGGACGCAAACACATTCGGCACTTGCGAAACGCTGAAGTTGGATTTCGTGCCGGTTCCGATTGGTTGTCCGTTGAGGTAGTTTTGTATTCCGAAGTTGTAGCCGCAGACAACGTACTGCGTATTGCAGTCGCTGGGAAAAGTCTGTTTCTCAATAACGAAGCTTAGCGCGGCTTGGGAGTAAAGTTCGCCAGTTGAATTTACGAATAGGCTCGAATTCTCAACAACTGAAGGCGAAAGCGAGAGGATGCGCACCCACGCACCCTTGATATTATTCGAGTTTACTATTGTGGTGTTGTCGGGCGCGTATTTCGTGAACTGGAGCGCATAATTCCAGTTCTTGGACTCGTTGAAATCCGGAAAGCCATTATTCCGTATGAGGTTGTCGGTTATCAGCACCTTCTTTTGCTCATCCGTAAGATTGCCGAGATGGTCGCAAATAGTATTATCCACCAGGTCAAGGTTCTCGCAGTTGTCAATCAGCGAATCCGCAGGCCTGACAGGTGGCGCGTAGCTGCTCGCCCAGGTAAAATCATGGTAAGGGTAAGCCGGGCAGGTTGGGATGGCTTGCGCTAGCGCGGGAAGCAGGAGGAGGAAAAGCAGCCTTTTCATGATGAGGCACCCCCCGTTTCCTCGCGGTCATAGACGGTCATTATCACATGTCTGGTTTCCTTTACGCAATAGAAGAAACTGAAGTGGAAGCCCGGAATCTGGTATAACGTATCATGGACTATGACCACGCGCTTTCTTGCCACCCGGGCAAGTTCATTAATCCATTTTTGGCGCTCAACCAGCTTGTCGTTTATCGGCACATGGCCGATTATGGCAGTGTCGAACGACCTGTCCAAGAAAGGCAAGCGGTGGCAATCCGCCCACTTTACACTCGGCATCAGGGAAAACTGGTCTGTCCGCACATCGCCGAGTTCGTTGCCCCAACAATTGACGTGCAGCACCGTGCCGATGCAGAAATGAAACGGATCATCCTCTTCCTTTATTTTTTTCCTGTTTTTCAAACGCATTTTATCACCTTAACAATAGCTTCCTCCTTTCAGCAACGTGGCGACCAGGGGCGCGAGGAAAATCACAGATATCCCAACGAACACTCCGATGAGCACCTCCTTCCACTCCGCCCTCTGCATGGGGTTCCTGCTGGTCATCAGCACGAGGCCTGCGTATGCGCAGACTATGACGCTGAAAAACACCGCGACGGTGCGTATTGCCGCGGCTATTTCGGTCAGGTCCATGCCTACCACCCGCACACGTCCGTCGCGCCCACCAAGTTCTTGACCAACAGCGGCGCCACCCAGATGATAATCAGCCCGATTACCACCCCGCCAAGCAGCCCCTTTGCGGTGTTCCTCTCGGCTATGTCGTTGCTGCTTGCCAGGACGAACCCGCCGTATGCCGCTATCAGGACACCCGCGATGGTGCCCAATACCTGAATTATCCCGTACAGCCTGCAAATCGGCTGGTCTACGGGAATAACCAGATCAGCAGCCACTAAGCCCGCCAGCGCAAGCAAGCCAGCTGCAGCCAGCAGAATTTTCCTCTTCATTCATATCGCCTCCTTTGGTATGTTATTTTCAGATCGTGTGGGGCGATGCCGGACTTTTGCCTGATGAGCGGCAGGAAGGAGCGGTTCAACTCATAGCCTATTGATCTCCGGTCTAGGCTAGCCGCTACCTTTGAAGTCGTGCCGCTCCCAAGGAAAGGGTCCAGCACCGTTTCCCCCTTGTAAGTGTAAAGCCGGATGAGCGCCTCCGGCAATTCCTCCGGAAACATCGCAGGGTGCGAAAGCTGGCTGTACTGGTTCTTCGTTTCCGGGTGCATCTCCCAGATGTCGGAATTCCAGCGCAGCTTTGCCTCCTCGATGTCGATTGTTGCCCGTTCCTTTTCCTCGCCGCTCACGCTCTTGTAGTCGAACCTTCCCTTGCGAAGAACCAGTATGTGCTCGAAGATGTTGTTCGGGAAATAGTACATGGGATATGGGTGTTGTATGAATACGCCGAAGCGTTTTGCCGCTCCGCTGCCTTTTTTTGCGCCAACTCCATCCGGCTTGCGCCAGATGATATCTTCTCTATATTCGAAACCAGCCCTTTGAAGAAGAATAACGTAATGAGCTGGAATCGGATACTTGTACTTGTGGCTGATTATGTCGCAGATGTTCACGCAGATGTAGCGGCCTTTCTCGAGCACGCGGTAGCACTCGCGGAAAACGGACTGCATTTCCTGCAGATAATCATTGAAGTCATCGAGCGAGCCTATGTTCTCCAGCCCGTAGTCCTTGACATCGAAATAGGGCGGGCTTGTGACTATCAGCTGCACGGAGTTGTCCGGTACTTCGGTCATGTGGCGCGAGTCGCCAATCACAACGAGATGTTGTTTTTCCATGCCCTTATTATTTTGGCAGGGGTCTCATTATAGCTCGTGCGTAATTCGGCATTATTGTGCTTGAAAGAAAAAGAATGTGCGTTTACAATAACTATCTATCTTCAAAAATCATTTCCTCATTACGTTGTCGCCAGAATGCAGCACCATTACTCGCTGTCCTAGCTTCTTCTTTAGCCCAATCACGAATACGTTTTACTGGGTGTGCAAAAAACCTTTTTGCTACCTCTACTTCGCGTTCATGAGCTGCGACTATATCTCCACTATAAAGCTGGCCACTGTGTCTTCCAATACAGAATGCATGAAAAACGTCATCGTCATTCCCAAACTTTTCAAGAACATAGAGTGTTAGCTCTGGTACTTGCGGAGAATCACTTGCGTCTAGATATGGAGAAGGCAAATGACGCGCAATTTTCTTTGCAGTCACTATGCCGCCTTTATCCATCCACGATTTAAAATCTCCAAATGAAATATTATGGAATATTGCACTAAAACTGTCGTCTATCTCAAAACGCCAGCCAATTTTATCATCGAACATTAGCGGCTCTAAATGCTTTAGGATTAGTGTGCCATACTTATTTGAAACTGACGAGATTATTTTTTTTGCCTCTTCCGCAAGACTAAAGTCTGTTGAAAACATGGCGCGCGTGCACAATTCGATTGCACGATCTGGTTC
>CAITKI010000082.1 GCA_903892905.1 uncultured Microcaldota archaeon
CGGAGATGATTTCCTGCTCAGTGAGCACCACGGACTTGTGGGGCAATCCAAGCTCTGCCGCGATTTTCCTCGCTGCTTCCAAGTCAGAGCTGCCCTCCACGCCCGCCGTGATGAGTAACGGCGTGGTGAAGCGCTTTGCCACTGTTGCAATGGCGGTGCTGTCAATGCCGCCCGAGAAGAGGATTGCGACCTCGCCCTGGCAGTTGTTGCGCACGCCGTCCACGAACAGGTCGGCGAGCCGTGTTATCTCTGAGTCTGAAAGCTTTTCTTCAACCTTCCGCATATTCACTACCTTCTGCCCATCCTTCGCGCCTCACCTTAAAAAACGTACCTGTGCCGCGCGCGGTAATGCGCCTGTGCAAATGAAAAAAATAAGCGGGCCCGGGATCGTCAGCTGCGAAGCAGCTGGCGAATTGTCGCCTGAAAGGCGACATCTCGGCAAAACGCGCAAGCGGTTTGCCGGAGGGCACGCTGAGTGAAACGAAACGGGCCCGGTGAGATTTGAACTCACGACCTTCACCTTTCTCCGCACATTCGCGGAAAAAGTAAATACTCGTTTTTCCGTTAACGCTTTTTGCGCCGTACCCATCTGGAGGCGCAAAAAGGGTTAGGAGAGTGCCGCTCTATCCAAGCTGAGCTACGAGCCCGTGGGAGGAATTCGGGCAAATCATCTTTAAAAGAGTGCGGCATGAAAGCCGAGCATGGCAGGCTCGAAACTCCCGTATGCGCTTTTCATCGCATTCATGCTTTTGCTAAACGGCGCGGTTTTCTATGTCCCCTACGCCGCGTCGAAGGGTGATGCTGGCGCGCCTTTGATGTACGCGGCGTTCGGGCCCACCTGCCACCAGCTCACTTCGCGCTCGAACTGCTTGTTTGTCTCGAGTGCGGATGGAAGCTATTCATTCAGCGACTGCCTGCAGTCAGATGTTCTATCGTACACGCGCGAGAACGAGGTGGAGCAGAATGGCGGGCTTGGCTACAAGCTGCCCGTGTGCTCACGCGACGTTGCAATCTATCTTGCCATGCTGCTAGGCGCGCTTGCCCTGCCGTTCGTGCGCCGCGTGGAGAGCGATGCGTGGCCCAACAAATGGCTCCTCGTCGCTGCCTGCGTGCCGATTGCCATTGACGGCTTCACGCAGCTTTTCGGGTGGCGCGAGAGCAGCAATTTACTGCGCGAGGTGACAGGCGCGATTGTGGGCTTTGCGCTTCCTTTCTACATCGTGCCCATGCTGAACTCGCTTTGGGGGGTTGTGGAGGAAAAGCTGGGCAAAGGAAAGAAAGCGAAGAAGCATTGAATGGGGGAAGGGAAGAAAAGAGAAAAGCAGCTGCCTTATTTTGCTTACTCAAACAGGTGTTCCGCGATGACGCCGTACGCGGGCCGCGAGATGAAAAGCCCAAGGAGCGAGCCAAGCACCGTCGCGGTGGCAAAGCCGATGATTTCCACCAGGCCTGAGAAGAACATGAGGGGTATCATTGCAACGACCGCCACGGTCACCGAGGTGGTGATGATGGCGAATGCCTTTTCCAGCCTCTTTTGCATCTCGCCCTCCTTCTTGAGGAGCTCGTCGGTCACCACGATTTGCGCGTCCACGCCCACGCCGATTGCGGCCAGTATGCCCGCCATTCCTGCAAGGTCGATTGTGAAAGAGCCCAGTATTGCCAGGAGTATGATGAGCTCTGCAAGGCTGATGGATATCATGGGCACGATTATCTGCAGGTGGCGGTAGCGGAGGGAGACCATGAGCGAAATCGCAAGGAGAGCGAAAACCAGCCCAATGAGCGAAAGCCTCAGGAATTCCTCGCCCAGCGGCGCAGGTATGATGGTTTTGGAGCCAAGGGATATCTGGACGGGAAGCGCGCCGCCCTTGAGGAGCGAGTCAAGCTCGCGTTCCTTCTTCAGCGCATCCGCAGCGCGAAGCGCGGCTGTCGCGCCCTCGGCAGGCCCGTTTATGGTGTAGGAGAAATTGGGTATGCCCTCGGTGACGGATGGCACGAGGCGGGGAGCGGACATGAGGCCTACAGATGCCCACACCGTGACTGCGTCGCTTGCAGGGTTCTCAGGGGAAACAATGTACTTGGGCGTCATGTCGGCGTCCGTCTTTTCCACCACGATGAAGCCTGCGGAGCGAAGCTTGGCTATGAGCGAGCTGTTGGCAGACACTATTGCGCGCGTCTTGTTGTCTGCAGGCGTCAGCGAGAAGTTCTGGGAGATGTCTTCCTCAAGGTAAAGCGAGATGTTGTCGCCGTCCAGCGCAAGCGCGGAAGTGGCGATCTGGAGCGCGCGCGCCTTTGCAATGGGCACCACGCGCGTCTTGGAAGTTGCGTCTGCCATGAGCTGCTTTTCAGTCATTATTATGATGGAGTCGGACGGCCTGTCAAGGAACATGAAAAGCGGGTAGTTGCCCTTGCCCTTTGCCACGTCCGCAAAGCGCTGCGCGCCCGCCTGGGTGACCGTGAAGCTCACGCCCCAGTCAGCGCCCTGCAGGTACTGCGATGGGATCTGCATTATGGTGCCGGAGTATATTTCCTCGCCCTTCACCGCCACCTTGCCATCCACTATGCCGCGGTACACGCCCTGGCGCGACAGGAGGTTTTCCACGTCGGAAATCAGCTGCGGGCTGCTCTGGGGCATTTCAACGTAAATTTCAGAATCGCCAACAGGGCGCACTTTCACTTCTGAAAGGCCGAACGACGCCGCGCGCGTCTTGATGGTATTCACCATCGTCTCCATGGTGACCGAGTCCACTGGCTTTTCCAGCAACACCGGGATGCGAACTCCGCCCGAGAAGTCGATGCCGAATTTCACGCCGTTTGAGGCAATGGAGAATGCCGAGAGGAGCACGATTGCGATAAGGACCGCCACGCGGATGCTGTCGCTTTTTATGAAGGCCGCGACGATTGCGATTGCCACTATGGAGGCGACGTAGATGGGCACGCCGTGCGCCTTGTCAAGGAACATGGCGGCGCATGCAATGAGGGCGAAGAGGAAGATTGCCACTACTTCGCGCTTCTTTGCGCCCGCGATTATTTCGTTTACAGATATCATTGCATTACCCGCTTAGCTTGAGAATATTGACGAGAGGAACGGCTTCTGGGAGTCGCCTGTCTGCCCGCCGTGCTCAAGGTACCAAAGCACTATCACGCCGTTTAGGAGCCATGTGGCGATAAGGTCGCCAAGAAGGCCCGCAAGCGCAACCGTGGAAATCTCGTAGTAGGTGTTGATGTGCGTCACGGACGCGAGGATGAAAAGGCATACGAATGCGAGCATGAGCGCCATGCTCATGGTCATCCCTGTCTTCATGGCGTCGTAAGCGCGGTCGCGCGCAGAGCCTTCCTTGCGCTTTATCACGCGCATGGTGAGGAGCACATCGGTGTCGAGCGAGAAGCCCACCAGCATGATGAGCGCCGCGAAAGATGCAAGCGTGAGGGGGATGCCGAACAGCCCCATGGCGCCAAGCGCAATCAGCACGTCGCACCCTGCGCCCAGAAGCACCGCAAGGCTGGGCACGAATGTCCTGAAGATTATGAATACTACCACGCTCACAAGTATGGTGGAGTACACGACCACCATGAAAGCCTGGTCGATGAATTTTGCGGAAAGGGAAGCTGACACCTCGTTGAACGAGGCGCTGTCATAGTTCACAAGCGTGGAGAGGGTGGAGGAAAGGCTTGATGAGTAGCCGTCTGTTATCTGCTTGTATGCCGCGCTCACCTCGGTTTTCAAGTCGTTGCTGCCGCTTATCGCGGACGCCTTCTGCTGCGAGGCTGCGATTGTAAAAAGCTCGTCGGATATCTTGTCTATTGCCTGGCGGGCTGCGGCGTATTTTGAGACCGAGTCCGCGCTTGCATTCGTCACCAGCACGTCGGATTCCAGCCGCGAGACCTCGTC
>CAITKI010000083.1 GCA_903892905.1 uncultured Microcaldota archaeon
ATCCGACAACTGCCCATCAGAGGTGCGCGAGGACGTGGTGCGCTTCTGCAAGCTTTCAGGCGTGCCCACCGCGGTGTTCGAAGGGACATCTGTGGAGCTAGGCACAGTGGTGGGAAGGCCGCACCCGGTGTCGGTGCTCACGGTTTACGACGTTGGAAACTCCAACATCATGGAATATGCGAAGCAGTGAAGCGAAAAGGAGCAAGTAAATGATTGAGCTATCCAAGGACGACATGAAGTGCATCGAGGAGTTCGAGTCCCAGACCGGCGCGGCCGTGGTGGACTGCCTCATAAGCGATGCGGCTGTCGCGTTCATAGTAAAGCAGGGGGATTTGGGGCGCGCAATAGGCAAGAAGGGCGCCAACATCACGCGCGTGCGCCAGGCGTTCGCGCGCCAGGTCCTGGTATTCGAGGATTCACCGGACATGGAGCAGTTCATAAGGAACCTGTTCGGCAGCATCGCAGTGAAGAATATAAACGTTCATGAGAAAAGCGATTCCAAAATCGCCTATGTCACCGTCGACGAGCAGGACCGCGGAAACGCGATTGGCCGGAACGGGGACAGGATAAAGGTCGGCCGCTCCCTCCTGCAGAGGAGATTCAGCTGCGACCTGAGGCTGGTTTCGAAGTAAGCTCATGTAATATTTACGGAGGAGTTGTTTATGGGAAGAGGGGAATTGTCGGGAAGGTCAATCAGCCGCAAGAGGCAACGCCAGCGCTGGCTCAAGAAGACGTGGAAACGAAAGTCGCTGCGCCTCAAGGAGAAGTACGACCCTATCGAGGGTTCCCCGATGGCAAAAGGCATTGTGATTGAGAAAAAGGCGCTTGAGCAGAAGCAGCCCCACTCGGGTCTCATCAAGTGCGTCAAGATCCAGCTTGTGAAGAACGGCAAGTTCGTCACCGCGTTCGCACCGCGCAGTGGCGCAATCAACTACATCGACGAGCACGACGAGGTCACCATTGACGGCCTGGGCGGCTCGCAGAGAGGGCAGATGGGCTCCATCCCCGGCGTTCGTTACAAGGTGATAAAGGTCAACGGAGTGGACCTGCAGATGCTGGTCCAGAAGAAGAAGGAGAAACCCAAGAGGTAAGTAGAAGGTGTGATTTTCATGGATGAAAAGCTATTCGGAAAGTACGATCTGAAGGAAGTCAAGGTGACTGACCCGTCATTCGTGGCGTATGTCAACTTGTCCCCGGTCAACATGCCGCACTCGCACGGGCGGCATGCCAAGAAGCAGTTCGGAAAGTCGGCCGTGAACATCGCGGAAAGGCTTGCGAACAAGCTCATGAGGGGCGGCACGGGCGAGAAGACGTCCGGCAAGGTCATCCGCACTGACGGAAGGCTGCAGGGCAAGAAGTCGCGCGTGATGGGCATTGTGGAGCAGGCGCTTGACACAGTGGCAACGCGCACCAAGAAGAACCCTGTCCAGCTCCTGGTGGATGCTGCGCAGAATGCGGCCCCGCGCGAAGACTTCACCCGCGTGTCCATGGGAGGCGTGTCCTACCAGGTCGCGGTCGACGTTTCAGCATCGCGAAGGCTGGACATGGCGCTTCGCAACATCGCGCTTGCTGCAATCATGGGCGGCTTTGACAAGAAAAAGACGCTTGCCGACGCGCTTGCAGATGAAATCGAGCTTGCAGCGAAGAACGACTCCAACCTGTCCTACGCGATAAAGAAGCGCGATGAGACGGAACGGATGGCAAGATCCTCCAGATGAGGATCTTGGCAGACAGTTGTCCCGCAGGACAACTGGATGGCGCGCTCTTCGAGATAAACGGCTACTTTTTTCTTTTCTGTTCAGCATCGAGCGACGCATCGCTCGATGTCTGATGCATTTTGCTGCGCAAAATGCACATTTATTTTTTCCAAAATTAGCGCGAGCCTTGCTCAGTTTTTGTAAATCTTGTCGTGATGATCAAAGTCGAGGAAACGCACTATTTTCCCTGCTTCGTCTATCTCGAACGTGAGAACGTAGGGGTCAATATGCACGTGGAACATGCCTGCCATCGCGTTGCCAAGCGGCTCGTAATGGTGCGGCTCATCGCAGATCTCGATGATCTTCTTGACAACCCGCTCATACCGAAGCCTGTCCTTTTTTCGAAGTTTTCTCATTTTCCTCTCGAAGGCAGGAACAGGTTCGGATTTATACATCTTTCTCGAACTCCTTGAACATCTCCTGGGCGGAATTGTACACCTTGCCCTTCTGCTTCCTTAGCTTCTGCAGTTTGCGGATGTATTCGGGTCGGACTTCCAATTCAATCTCCTTCTTGGGGAAGTTCTCCACCACGAAATTTATGGCATCGGACTTGTTCTTGATGCCGAAATGCGCCTTGATGATGTTGAGGAAGCGGTTGTTTTCCTCGGTCAGGTTCACGATTGCGGAAGTCATGTGCTCACCGTATTATGATTTGTAATAAAGTATTATAAAGTATTATGATACGCACAAGCATCGCCTGCGCTAAGGGAAAAAGAAAAGAATGTGCATTTTGCTGTGCAAAATGCATCAGACATCGAGCGAAGCGTCGCTCGATGCTGAAAAAGAAGCGGCTGGACGCTTAAGCGTCCAGGAAGTCCGACGGGGTCGGCGGGTCCGGCTTGTCGCCCTTCCTTGTGCGGATTTGCTTGACAATCTTGAGAAGCAAGTCCTTGGGGAGGGGCTCGTAGCCCGCGTACTCCTGGTAGGGTATTCCCCTGCCCTGAGTTGCGGAGCGCAGGTTGTTCCCGAATCCGAACATCTCGGCCACAGGCAGCTTCACAATCACGGTTGCGGCTTCGCCTTCCTGCTCCATGCCGATGAGAGTGCCGCGTCTGCCCTGGATGAGGGTTATCACGTTGCCGACATATTCCTGCGGGCAAAGGATGGTAACCTTCTGCTTGGGCTCCTGAAGCGTCACGCCGGCATAAATCATTGCCGCGTAAATCGGGCGCTTGGTTGCCGGGATGATTTGCGCAGGGCCTCTGTGCACCGGGTCCTCGTGGATGGTGGCGTCTGTTATGCGCACCTTCACGCCCACGACTTTCTCCTTTGCAAGGGGGCCTGAGTCCATTGCCTCCTCGAATCCCTGCAGCATCAGCTCGGTTATCTCGTTTAAGTACTGTATGCCGCGCGTGTCGTTGAGGAAGATGTTCCTGTTGTGGATGTCAAGCACGCTCTTTGCCTCGTCGCGGTCCATGCCGCACTCCACCAGCGTCTCCACAAGCGACTTGCCCTTGGGCTTGCCGTCCGGGATCTTTCCTTCCACCATGGCGTCGTACACGGACTTCTCCAAAGGCTCCACGATCATCTTGAGCTTGGTGTGCTTGTTGGGGGATTTTCCTTCGATTGGGCCTGCCTTGCCGGAAATCATTTCGCGGTACACCACGATTGGAGGCGAGGTCACGATCGGAATCCCGCGCTCCTTGGTTATCTTGTACTCGATGATTTCAAGGTGCAATTCACCCATTCCTGAGATTAAGTGCTCGCCTGTCTCGTGGTTGATCTCCACCTTGAGAGTGGGGTCTTCCTTGCCGATTTGGCGGAGAGCCATGATGAGCTTTGCCAGGTCCTTGCTGTCCTTTGCCTCGATGCTCTTGGTCACCACAGGCTCGGAATAGTGCTTGATTTGCTCGAATGCCTGGATCTGGTCTGTGGAGACTGTTTCTCCTACGTAGACATCGCGAAGACCGACAAGGCCCACGATGTTTCCTGCAAGCACGTTGTCCACCATGACACGGTCAGGGCCCATGTAAATGGCTGCCTGCTGCACCTTTTCAGATGTCAGGCGGGATGCGAGGAACAGCATGTCGCTTTTCTTGATGGTGCCCGAAAACATGCGCACCATTGCCACTTCTCCTGCGTGCGGGTCGTTCACCACGCCAAAGCACACGCCGATGGTCTTTCCTGCAGGGTCGCATGCAAGCATGGCCTTGCCTTCAGGCGAGGTGATGTCGCCTTTCCAGATGACAGGGATACGGTACTGCTGTGCGTACTTGGGGTTGGGAAGGTGGTCCACCACCATCTCCAAAAGCACCTCGTCAAGCGGGGACTTTTCCACCAGCGTCTTGTGGTCGCCCAGCTTGCAGTAGTTGTAGACGTCCGTGAACTTGATGTTGAATTTCGTCATGGATTTGACGGAGACCGCCCACTTGTGGAAGGCCGAGCCGAATGCCACGTTGCCCTTTGCAACGCCAATCGCCCATTCCGCGCGCTTGTCCTCAGGCGCGTACTGCTCGATGATCTTGTTGAGCCCGTTGATGATTTTTATCAGGCGCGCCTGCATTGCCTTGTCGTCAAGCTGCAGCTCGTTTATCAGCCTGTCTATCTTGTTGATGAAAATTGTGGGCTTTGCCTTCTCCTTGAGGGCCTGGCGAAGAACTGTTTCTGTCTGGGGCATGATGCCCTCCACACTGTCCACCACGAGGACGACACCGTCGACCGCGCGCATGGCGCGCGTCACGTGGCCACCGAAATCCACGTGCCCTGGCGTGTCGATGAGGTTAATGAGGTAGTCCTGCTCGTTGTAATGGAAGGCGAGGGAGATGTTCGCCGCCTTGATGGTGATGCCGCGCGCCTGCTCCTGCTCGTCGAAGTCCATCATGCGCTGCTCGCCTGCAAGCTCCTTTGAGATGAGCCCTGCGCGCGCAACCAACGAGTCTGTCATGGTCGTCTTGCCGTGGTCCACGTGCGCAACGATTGCGATGTTGCGGATGTTCTCCACCTTGTTCATCATGCCTACGACTTCTTCGACGACGAATTCTTTCCTCACCATATCAATTCACCTGGGTTAATCTGATATGCTGACCTCACGAAAAAACCAGCATCAGAATGTTGAAGCGTTGGCACTATTTCGTCTGCAAGGGTTTAAAAGTATTCCGCCGAGGCTGCGTCAGCATTTTTCCTTTACGAAATTGGCTATCTTGCCGATTGCCTCATGCAGCTCTTCCGGCGGGGCGAGGTAAACAAGCCTGAAGTACTTGCCCTTCAGCACTGGCGAGAAGCCCATGCCTGGCACCACCAGCACGCCGGTGTCTTCCAGCATGGAGTAGACGAACGCGCGGTCATCCTTGAATTTCTTGGTCTCGATTTTCGGGAAAGCATAGAATGCCGCAGTGGGCTTGGCGCAGCTCATGCCGGGTATTTCATTTAGCTCCTTGTAGACAATGTCGCGGCGGATGCGCAGCTGCTTTTTGAATTCGGACAGGTGGGTCATGGGCAGGGTGAACGCCGCAAGCGCGCCGCGCTGCATCTCCCAGTTCACGCTCAAGCGCTGGTTGCAAAGCTTTGCTATTGCGTCGTGAAGCCCGTCCATCCCCTCGCCGTGCAGCGCAAGGTACCCCACGCGCGAGCCAGGGTAGATGAAGTTCTTGGAAATCCCGTTGCCCGAAATCAGCTGCTGGTCAGGGGAAACCACGTCGCGCATGTTTGTGGAGTGCTCCTCGTCCAGCGTGGTCTTGTCGTAGATTTCATCGGCGATGAGGGGCAGCTTGTGCTCGGCTGCGAGGTCGGCGATTTTCTTGAGAAGAGGGCGGGAATAAGTCACGCCGGTTGGGTTGTTGGGGTTTATCACCACGATTGCCTTTGTCCTTGCGTTGATTTGCTTTCTCATCACCTCCAAGTCTGGGAGGAAGGCGTCGTCAGTGGCATAGTAGTTGTTCACGCCCGCGCAGACCGCGAGCTTGGTGTTGTAAAGAGGGTAGCTTGGCGAGGGGAGCAGTATGTTGTCGCCAGGGTCCACGAGCGCCTGGAAGAGGAAGTCAATGCCTTCGGAAAGCCCGGAGTGGATGGAGACGCTTTCTGTGGGCACGCCTTCTATCTTCGCGATTGCCGCGCGCAGCTCTGGGTCGCCCTGCGAGGGGCAGTAGGCGGAATATTTCGGCTCGCGGAGCGCCGCGATGATGGCGTCTGTCACCTGCTTGGGCGGCTTGAAGCCGAACTGGTTGGGGTCGCCTATGTTGAACCAATGTATCTTCTTGTCCGTCGCCTCGACCTTGCGCGCAAACGTGACGATGTCGCGGATTTCGTATGAGATGCGCGCCACGCGCCCTGCAAGCTTGATTGCCATGGTGGAGATAAGGGACGAAAGAATAAAAGCGAGACGTTCGTCGGAAAGCGAACCTTTCCGAATGCTTTTTAACACTGCACGCCCTGAAAATGCCATGGCAAGGCAAAGCGGAATGAAAAAGGCGCAGGGCACGCCCGCATCTGAGAACAGGAGGGAAGGCCTGCTCTACGGGCTGCTGGTGTGCGCGCTTGGCGGCATCTGGCTGGCGCAGGAAATAGGCGCGATAAGGACCAACGTGCCCATGGGCCCCATTGTGATAATTGTGATTGGCTTTCTCATGCTTCTTCCGTGGCTGAAGAAATAGTTGCGAGGTTGTATTATGAACATGGTTTTTGAAGTCCCAGCATCATCCAAGGCAAAGCTCGTTGCGCTTTTGGAGGCTGATCCGTACGGCAAGCCCTGCTTTTCGAGGAACGGCTACAAGGTGAAGGACGGCGCGCACATAGGCCAGGACAAGGATAAGTGCTACGTCTTCATGCGCGCGACGGACGAGTTCGCGGTTTTTGCGCGCGGGAAGCTCAAAACGCTGGTGGATGCCGAAGGCAAGGAGCTTGCGGTTGAAAGCAAGCCCGAAGTGGTTGCCGCGGTTGCCAAGGTAATCGAGGAAGAGGAGAACAACGCAGAGGTTGGTTTCGGGGCTATCTTCGGCTGAAAAGCCACGAAATGTTGCAATAAGTTATATAAACAGATATTATCGTAAACTACACCTAGTGAGGTGTGGTTTATGGGTCTTGTTCGCGGTGTAAATTTCTATCTGCCTGTGCTTTTGCTCCTTGCCGTTTCAGGCGCTGCTTTTGCCGCCGATTACCAGAACATTTCCGCGTGCGCAAGCCTGTCGGCCGAAAACACAACCTACACGCTCACTGGAGACGTTTCATCCGCAGGCACATGCTTCGCATTCGTTGCCGCGAATGTCACGCTTGACTGCAACGGTCACAGCATAACCGCCGGCGCGGCCATTTATTCGGACCAGGCATACACCAAGGTAAGGGACTGCAGCATAACCAGCGCGAACGGAAGCGGGATTTACTTCAACGGAGTGGCAAGCGGAGAGATTTCCGGCACCAACGCAACCTCCACTGGCAATGGGGAAGGCATCCACTTCAGCGGCGCCAGCTACAACATGGTCACCGACACGCGCGGCGCAAGCGCGAGCCCGGGCAATTCGTTCGGAATCCAGCTCACCTTCTCAAGCAACTACAACAACTTCACCAACGTGGTGGCGACCTCAGAATACCGCGACGCGCTTTACGTGATGCAATCCAGCAGCCACAACCTGTTCATCAACACCACGGGCAGCTTCATTTCCCCTACAAACCCTGGCTATACTGGCATCAGGATTGAAGCGCCCGGCAACACGCTCATCAACTCGACGGCAACCTCGACATCTGCAGCCGGGCTGTACATGAGCACTGCCAACTCCTCGACGTTCGCCAACGGGCTGGTGAGCGGCAACTCGAGCGTTTATGGCGCAATCCTGATTGCCTATGGCAGCCAGGATATCACAATCGCGAACAGCACCGTAGAGGGAGGGACGGGCAGGGGCATCACAATCCAGCAGCTAGGCGGCACAAGCGACAACCTCAAGATAACGAACACGTCGGTTGTTTCTGCGCTTGACGGAATCCGCAATGCATACGGTGCCAACATGACAGTGGACTGCCAGGGCAAGACCATGGCAGGCGCCAACACGACGGGGTCGAGCGGCGTCTACTCCACCCAGAACAGCACCACGGTGAAGAACTGCCATATCAACAACTTCCAGACGGGAGTGCACTATAATGGCACTGGCACTGGGATAAGCTACGGAGATGTTTCCAATATCACTGTCAACAGCACATCCAGCGCGTATTGCACAGGGGCAGGGGGCATATTCTTCGAGTATGTCAGCCATGCCAGCATAACAAATGCAACCATTTCCACGCCGTGCAGGATTGCGTACCTCGGAAGCGTCTATGAACTAAGCGCCACGGGCATCTACGGAGGGATGGACGGGGCGCTTACCCTGAATGTCTGCTATGATTCGAACGTTACGCACGTGACTGCAGGCGCAATGCTTCTGCAGGCGGCATACGGCAATGTAATTGATGATGTCCGCAGCATCGGCCAGCTTTACATGCCCATTTCCTCGAACAACGTAATCAGGAACAGCACATTCACGGACACAATGCTGCTTGGCGGCAGCACCAACAACACGTTCTACTGGAACAACTTCACCGCGGCAAGCGGCTCGTACATAAACGACGCAGTTGGCGGGAACTTCTACAATGCCACAATAGCTGGCAACGGGGAGGGCAACATTTATGCGAACGTCCTGAGCGGGGCGGTG
Source organism: uncultured Microcaldota archaeon (assembly GCA_903892905.1). Classification (GTDB taxonomy): domain Archaea; phylum Micrarchaeota; class Micrarchaeia; order Anstonellales; family Anstonellaceae; genus UBA10161. The sequence goes on from CAITKI010000083.1 coordinate 8,372, forward strand.
CAGGTGAATGGAAGCGCGCCATCCGCGGGCTTTTCCAGCCTTTACATCGGCACGGGCGGGGCGGTGCCTTACAATGCATCAGACTCGGCAGGCGGCATGGTAGGCTTTGCAATTGACTACGCGCCACTCACGGCAAACTCCAACAACTCAACCTCGCCGCAGCTTGGCAACCTCACGGTCGAGTGCGGCATATTCCAGGCATGGGGCAGCACGACGATACCTCCAAACCCGTGCAGCACCGTGAACACCACTGGCAGCGCGTACAATTTCACGGTTCCATCCACGCTCCCGATTTCAGCCTCCTGGGGCGACCCCAACCTTACCTTCATGAACTGGGACAGCATTGGCAACCCGAACTGCACGTACGCGAACTCGTCCTCGCCGGCCACCAGCATAACCGTGGCGGGCGGCACATGCAGGGCAGTGACGAACTTTTGGTACGGGCCGATGCCCCAGCCCTGCGCGTGCGGAGTGCTGTCCACGCCGAATTACGTGTGCAATGTTACAACCGACCTTGCAAGCAACGGGACATGCTTCACCGTGAATGCAACCAACGTGACAATACAGTGCAACGGGCACAGCATAACAGGCAACGGCTCGGCATGGAGCTATGGCGTTTACTCCAACCAGCCAAGCACCAGCGTGCTGAACTGCAACATCAACGAATTTGCAATGGGCGCGAGGCTGGCAAGCAATGGCGCGGTGATGACAGGAAATAACATCACAACTTCCGCAGTCTATGGAGGCTTTGGAGGCACCATGGGAATATTCCTTGAGGGAACTTCGAACGGCATATTCAGCAGGAACACGATAAATGTAAGCGGCAACTCGTCAACATGGGATGCTGCCATGAGGCTGGAGGGCAATTCCACAGGCAATGCAATCTCGGACAGCGTGCTTGAGGGAGGCAGCCTGGCACTTGTGGTGCTTGAGAATTCCTCGTACAACACGTTCACGAACATATCCGCAAAGGGCGCAGCCGGCGCCATTGTGATAGGGCCATATAATGTGACAAGCAACGGGTACTCTTATCTTGGATACTCTGACAACCTTGTTTTCACAGGGCTGAGCGTTCCAGGCACAGCCGGAACGGCACTCAAGAATCAAGGCTCAAACAACCTATTGGTTGATTGCACAGGGGGCTCCCTGGCAGGCTCTGACGCAAGCGGCACATACGGTATATACACCAGCCAGTTCAACACCACGGTGAAGAACTGCCAGATAAGCGGCTTCCAGCACGGCGTCTTCTTCGACGCTGCAACCAACGGCACGATACAGAACGTGACGGCAGGAAGCACGCAGTACCCTGGCACCGGAGTTTTTCTTGGGACTGGATCGAGCTATAATACAGTCTCTGATTCCACCTTGACATCCGCAATCAGCAATGCCTTGCAGCTGCACTTCGCAGAGCACAACACCATCACGAACACAACTGGAAGCGCGGGAGTTGGCAGCGGCATGTATGTCTTTGGCAGCGCCTACACCACGATAAGGGGCTCAACCGGAGCCTCAAGCAACGGCACGGGCATGGTGCTTTACAATACCGCCAACAGCGTGCTGTCAAGCTCGCAGATCAGCGGGAATAGCGGTTTCTATGGCGCGCTTTCGCTTCGCGGCAGCTCGCACGGCAACACTGTTGCGAACAGCACGATAAACGGGATGGCAGGCGCGCAGGCAGTTACATTCAGGTCTGAAGGGTCGAACAGCGCCTCAAGCAACACGTTTGTGAACAACACGCTCATGAACGCCACCAGCTTGGCCCTGCTCGATGCGGATGCAGGCAGCAACCTGTTCTACTGGAACAACTTCACTGCCACCAGCGGGTTGCTCGTGAACGACTCGAACGGCGGGAACTTCTACAATACAACGCTTTTCGGGCAGGGCGAGGGCAACCTGTGGGCGGATGTGCTTGACGGGACGGTGAATGTGAACGGCACCGCTTTCTCGGCTTACGGCCCTGGCTTTTACCTTGGCGCAACTGGCAGCGGCTACCCGTACAGCAACGCCACCAGCGCAAAAGTGATAGGCGCGGCTGTTGACTCTGCGCCCCTTATCCTAGGCCCAATAATCATTGCGAATGTGATAGTGACAGGATCGGCGGGCGGAAGCGTGAGCGGCACCGCGTACAATGTAACTGTGCCTGCGACGCTTCCCATAAGTGCCACTGCGAACTCAGGCTACACCTTCTCGGGCTGGAGCCGCACGGGCAACTGCACGATCAACAGTACTGCATCAGGCAGCACCACAGTATACGTGTTTGGCGCCGTCTGCAACATCAACGCCGCATTCACCTACAACGGCGGAGGGGGCGGCGGGGGCGGTGGAAGCGGCGGCTCAGGCGGCGGCTCCACGGGCGGCGGAGGCGGCGGAAGCCCGTCAAGCTCCGAGGCTTACCAGACGTTCCCGGTTGAGATATGCAGCAACGTGGTGTGCAACATCACGGTCACGCGCTCGATTGCAAGCACGAACGCAAGCTCGGTCATGACAACGACCATCGAGAACTTGGGCGGGAGCGCATGCAACCTTGAGGATTTCATATATTCCGACACCTTGCCAAGCAATTTCGCCGATGTGGGCGAGCTGTCATTCAGCACGCCATATACGCTGCGCTACGGGCAGAACATAGTGTTCATGTTCACCACGTTTGCAGCAGGCGAGTCCAAGACGCTGACCTACACTGCGCCGCGCTGGGTGCCGCCATCAAGGATACAGTCTTTCGGGCCGCCCACCCTCAATGCCAAGAGGTGCGCAGCCGTGCAGGCGGTGAATGGGACGAACGAGACAAAGCCGCCCCTCACGCCTGTGCCTGTTTCGCAGGCGCCCGGGCTTGACATCAAGCCGCCAACCTCAGCACAGCCCGCCGCATCGCCTGCGGCCGCAGCCTCGCTGTTCAGCATCGACTTTGCCAGGCTTGCAGGCCAGTACGCGTGGATGCTCTGCCCCATAGGCATCCTTGTCGCCTTGCTGCTCCTCGCGCTTTTCCTGCGCAGGAAGTGCAAGAACAAGAAGTGCGAGGCGATGAACTGGCCGTGGGCAAGCAAATGCACCAAGTGCGGGCGCGAGCTTTAGGCATGGGCGCGCAGCCTGCTTTTTTATTTTTTAGAGCCTGATGGGCTCGTTTTTATCATCGTGGAGCTGCGGCTCCGCGTGGACAAAGTCTGCGGACAGACTTTGTCCGCAGTGGAATGAGATGCGCAGCATCGAAATTCCACTACAACTAAAAAAGAGCGTGGCTACGCTCTTTTTTATTCTTTCCTAGCCACAGCAGTGGTGCTGTGATGATCTCGAGGTATTGCTGACGCCCGCCCCGAAGGTGGGCACGTGATGAAGATCTTGAGTTCTGAGCACTCACTTTCGTTCGTGCTCACAACTGCTCGCCGCCTTGCGGCGTCGATTGAGTTCTGAGCTTGTTGAATTGGCTTAGCGTTGCTTGCCGAAAGTCACTGGATCTTGACAAACGCGCGGGGGGCGGGCGCGCTGCCCAAAAGCGCGACCTTGTAGCCATCGGCGTATTTGGTGTTTGTGGGGTCGAGCGAGATTGCCTTCTTGAAAGACGCCATTGCGCCGTCCATGTCCCCGCTCGCGAAAAGCGCGCATGCCAGGTTGTAGTGGGCGTGCGCAAAAAACGGGCTTAGGTCGATGGCTTTCCTGAACTCGGAGATGGCATTCCAGATTTTGCCGGTAAGGAGGTATGCCGTCCCGATGTTGTAGTCCACGGCAGCGCCACCGCCGCATTCAAGCGCCCTTTGGAAGTAGGTGAGCGCCAGGGCATGGTTGCCATTGAACCTGAAGCAATCGACAGCGTAATTGTTGATGTCTTTCGAGTCGTTCCTGCTGGATACGGGCTGCACGCTTTTGGAGGGCTGCATCTGGCTGTACGGGATTGCCTGCAGGTCCTGGGACTTGAGGAGCTTGGGGGCGAATGCAAAGCCGGTGATAATAAGGCCGGCTGCCGCCATTTTCGCTGCCCTGGAAACGGTTTTCACGCTCATCTTCACACCCCGCATGCTTTCTGGCGCCAAATAAATTTAAAGAGACTGGTGGGTTGGGAAAAGCAATCAGAACGGCTTGTCGTGCGACAGCGGCTTGTGGTGCTGCGAAAAGGCAAGGCTGTGATCGGCAGGCGCGCGCGCAGGCTCTTTTTTGGCAACGCCATCGTGCCGGCGGTAGAAGCTTTGGAACCCCCGCTCGGAGTTGAGGGATTTGTAGACTTTTGACTGGAGCCAGCTCTCCATCTTCCAGTAGAATTTGTAAAACCAGGGTATGGGCTGGGCCATCAATGCACCGAAATTTTGTGCCGTATCAGCCTTTATTAATTTAACCGGGATTTTCACGTCAAAAAGCGAACTATGCAAAGGAAACATCTTGTTTCATATAAAACATACTGTTTTATAGCCTTGCGCGGCGCAAGGTGTCAGGGGGCGCCGCAAACTCTTTTAAGCAGGGGGTGAGCAGGAATGCCACTGGAAATTATTGCGATGGAACAGGTGAAAATGATGGCTAACAAACTGTGGGGCGGGCGCTTTGACAAGGCGGCGGACGGGGAGATGTACTCGTTTCTGTCGTCTGAAAACGTCGCGCTCGACACTGCGCTCATAGCGTACGACATAGAGGGCAGCCTTGCCCATGTTTGCATGCTTGCCAAGCAGGGGATAATCGCGAAAAAGGAGGCAGGGGAGATACTTTCCGCCCTTGCTGCAGTGCAGAAAAAGGCAGGCGAGGGAAAGTTTTCGCTTGACCCGGCTCTGGAAGACGTGCATACAAATGTTGAGGCGGCTGTGACTGCCATCACCGCGAATGGGAAGAAGATGCACACTGCGCGCTCGCGCAACGACCAGGTGTCGCTTGACACGCGGATGTACATGCGGGTGGCGATAAACGAGGTGAGCGCGGCGCTCCTGGAGCTCCAGGCGTCCCTCTTGGAGCTTTCGAAAAAGGATTGCGTTTTCCCGACGTACACGCACACCCAGGTGGCGCAGCCAGCCTCGCTTTTGTTTTGGTGCCATGCGCACCACTGTGAAATCGAGCGGGACCTGGAGCGCCTGTCGCAGCTTTATGCGCGGGTGAACGAATGCCCGCTTGGAAGCGGCGCAGTGGCAGGCACTACCTGGAATATTGACAGAAACTACACTGCCAAGCTGCTTGGCTTTTCTGCGCCGACTGCAAACCCCATGGACAGCGTGGGCAGCCGGGGCGAGCTTGAGGCAGAGCTGCTTTCGCACCTTTACCTTGCCATGGCGCACGCAAGCAAGATTGCCACGGACGTGATATTGCTTGCGAACAAGCGCCTTATCGTGCTTCCTGACGAATATTCCACTGGCTCGTCCATGATGCCGCAGAAGAAAAATCCCGACCCGTTCGAGCTTGTGCGGGGAAAGGCCAGCCGGATGCTGGGGCTGTATGTGCACGCGGCAGGGCTTCTCAAGAGCGTGCCGTCAGGCTACAACCTGGATTCGCAGGAGAGCAAGTACGCGCTTTTGCAGGGCGTGAAAACTGCAGAGCAATCATTCTCCATCCTGGCGCACGCGCTGCCTCTCCTCAAATTTGACAAGGAAGAGATTGTGCTCGAGCTGGAGAAGGGATATGCGTGCGCAACCGAGCTTGCAGACCTTCTTGCGAAAAAGGGAGTGCCTTTCCGCTCTGCGCACAGCGTGGCAGGCGGCATTGTGAAGGAGTGCATTGCCAAGAAAAAGTTCCTCTCCGCGCTTTCCGCTTCGGAAGTTTCGGCTGTGGCGGGCGTGAAGATAACTGATGCCGAGCTTAAGGAAGCCGTGTCTGTGGACAAGGTGGCGCGGTTTTCCGCTGCTTACAAAATCCCAGCGGCATCTGCGCATGCAAAGGCGCTTGAGGCGCGCGTGAAGGCGCTTGATGCAGCGCACGCGCTTCTGGAGAAAGAAGTGAAAGCCCTTGTGAAATAAAAGCAGGCAGGAAAGCTACATCTCAGGCGTGGGCAGCTGGATGGCAGCCAGGAATGCGCGCGCCTGGTTCTCTTTTGCGGAGAAGGGATATGCTATCTGTATGGCGTCCCAGCCATTGGGGGACATTTCCCATGATGCGATGCCGCTCAGGTTGGACTTGAGCGCGTTGAATTCCTCCTTCGCGTTCTGGTTTATCCCGCGCGTGGATGGGACATTGGGCACCTGTTTCATCATTGGCATGGTGGTGTATTTTTCTGCTAAACTTATAAGCCTTGCCGCGTTTATCAAATCATGACGGACGAACTTGAGGACCAGATGGTGGCAAAGGCGGAAGAGCTCACTGAGCAGAAGAAGGGCCCGGAAGCGGTTGCAGAGGCGACCGAGCTTGCAGAGCTTGACCCCAAGGACGCCATTGTGTGGTTCGTGAAGGGCAAGGCGCATTACATTGACCTCCAGTTCGAGGAGGCGCTTGCATGCTTCTCAAAAGCCGCGGAGATTGACCGCGAGAATGCGCAGGTCTGGCACATGATGGGATATGCGCTCATTTCCCTAGACAGGCTTGCGGAAGCTGAGCAGGCGCTTGAGTATGTGAAGGCAATCCAGCCAGAGAACGCCGAGGCGACATGCGCGCTTGGCATCTGCCAGGCAATGGCAAATAAGCAGAAGGAGGCGCGCGGGAACTTCGAGCTTGCGATTGCCATGAACAAGCCCCTCGCGGTTGCCATGATGGAGCACTTCAACGAGAAGTTCGTCTCGATTTCCAAGGAGACCGCGGCAGGCACCAAGGCGATGATAGAGCGCGTGCTTGAGACGATTAAGCTTGTGAGATAATCGCGTTCTGCTTTTCAGAAACCGAAAAATTTCGCAGCGGCAGCGAGAACTATTATCGCACCCACCAATCCTTCGCCTGCGATTACGCCGCCTGCGACCAGGCGCCAGTATTCCGTTTTCTTTGCCTTGTCGATGAAGTGGCGCGCGACGCCGCCGATGAAAAGCAGGAGCGAGAGGGAGAACGGGACGTAAAGGCCTATGCCGAATGCAATTGCCACTGCGCCAAGCTTCATCTTCCATGCCGCAAGCGTGAACAGGAAGCCAAGCGCCACGCCTGCGAGAAGCGCAGTGGAAATGCTGCCTGACTGCACAATTTCCTTCACTGCGATTGCCTGCGGCGCGGGAAATTCCGAGGTGCCAAAGCCCACGGACGCAAAGGAAAGCATGAGAATGCCCATCACAAGGGATGCCGTGATTATCCCTGCGGCCTCTGCGAAAAGCTGGTGCTCAGGAGGCGTGCCAAGCAGGAAGCCTGTCTTGAAGTCCTGCATGGCATCCCCCGCAATCCCTGCGGCAATGCAGACAACTGCTGCCAGAAGCACAAGGTGCAGCACGCCAAAGCCGAAGAGGAACTTTGCCGCAATAAGCACGATGAGCGCGAATATTTCCATGGGGTCCACGTTCATCTCGCCCGTGATGCGCGCACCGATGAATGCCATGAGGAAGGCGCCTGCGGCAGCAAGAAGGGCAAGCGGAAGCGAGAGGTCAAAGGCATAGACAAGCACGAGGCACAGGAAAAGAATGGCAGCAGCGCCCCACTTGCCCATTTTCGCCTTTCCGTAATATTGCGCGGTCTTGAGGAAAAGCGGGATGCCTGACACTATGAAATAGGCAAGCGCTGCGCCTATCACTATCCCCACGCCCAGGGGCTGCGCCATGCCTGCGCCGAAATAGGGGGCTACAAAAAATAGCGTGGCAATCGCGCCTGCGAACCAGGCAAGCGTGAAGCGCGTGCCTATCAGGAAGCCCCCGGCAATGGAGATGAGGGAAATGGGCAATGTGGACATGAAGGAATTTTTCAGCACGGCAAATGCTGCGCCCACGCCGAACGAGGAGAGGAGCACGTTGCTCTGCTTGCCGCCTTCATCGCCAGCTGAGATTATGGAAGCTGCGGCAGTGCCGTCTGCATAGGGGAGCTTTTCCTCCACCACCATGCGCTGCCGCAATGGGTAGACGAAAAGAAGCCCGAGCAGCCCGCCTGTAAGGGATACGAGCAATATGTCAGTCGCGCTTACAGGAAGGCCAAGCATGAAAAGCGCGGGAATGGTGAATATCACGCCAGCTGCCAGAAGCCCGCCTGTCGACGCCGCAGTCTGCATCACGTTTGCCTCGTTCTTGTCAGTTCCGCCCAAGACGCGCATGATGGCAAGCGAGACAACCGCGGTAGTCACCATGGGCCAGTACACGCCGCCCACCTTCAGGCCCGCGTAGGCAGAGTAGAGCGCGACTAGCACGGAGAGAAGCGCGCCCAGCATTATCGCGCGATATGGGAACGGAGCCGGCTTTTGCATGGGACGCAGATTGCCCATTGCCTTATATATATCTTTTCACAGGAAAAACGTCAGCCGTCTAACATCATTTTATCCAACCCGCCAGGTTGGCAGTCAGATTTGCCCTGAGAGGCAAATACCTGCCAACCGAGGATGATAGACAGCATTATGCCAGGTTGGCAGAGAGGCTATGCACCCGCCTGCAGAGCGGGTTAGAGGGGCTCGATTCCCCTACCTGGCTTGACTGTTTTTATTATTTGCCATTGAACTTAGCCCATGGCAAAAACTATCCTCCTTGGAACCGTGGTTGCACTGCTGCTTTTTTCAGGCGCGGCATTTGCAGGCATGACATGCGCGGCTGATGCATACAGGAATTCGTGCTCGGGCTGCGGCTTTGACGCAAGCGGAAAGATGAACCAGACATGCTACCAGCAGAAGAAGGCAGGCGGCATTGCCTGTGTGAGCGCGTCGCATGCAATCGCCTCGGCGGCCTATGCTGCTGGCAAGTGCCCGGGCATTGACTCGTGCGCGTCCGAGCTCCAGAGATGCCAATCGCAGATGGGCACGGGCAGTGACAAGGAAAACTGCGCGGAAGGCTCAGTAGGCACCTGCTTCACGATATCAGACATGTGCGTGGACAAGGCTGCGCTGGAATGCGGCGAGAAGCCTCCGGAGTGCAAGGCGCCCGCTGCCATGATAATGCTTGTGGTGGGCCTCGTGTTCGCTGCAGGCTATGTTAGAAAAGTCTGAACAGGCAACTTATTTCTTTTTTCTTTCCCGCCTAGCGTGCTCCACATCTGACTTGCGCGCGAGCTTGCGCAGGCTGGGATAGGGTTTTTTTGTTTCTTTTCCGGAGAATTCGTCTTCAGCATCAGCCATGGTAGCACCTATCTTTTGGCGCGCACTGCAGGCACTTTCGACTCGAAGTCCATGCCCTCAGTGAGCGTGATGGGCACCGACGTCTTCTGCTCAGCAAGGCGCTTCATGGAGGAGTAGTACTCGTCCTGGTTGTACTGGTAGATTGCCACGCGGCGGCGGTGCAAGTCGCGCTTGTCGCTCTTTGTCTTTGCAAGCAGCGCGAATATCCAGCGGCGCTCGCCCTCGTCCTCGAA
>CAITKI010000084.1 GCA_903892905.1 uncultured Microcaldota archaeon
CAAGCAGTATTGTTTTGATATTGTGGATGTCATACCTGTTGAGGAAAGTTTCCAGCGTGCTGCTGCTCTGCTTCGGCGTGATGCGCCTCAGCTTCTGCGCCGTCCTTGCAAAGTTCTTGCCCACTGCAAGCTCCACTTTCTCCTCGTCCTTCATCCTCGGAGGCAGGCCTTCAAAGTCATTCCTGTACGTGGTGCGGGACAGGTACTCTATCACCGCGGCATTGGTGTTCACCTTGAGCAAGTCCTCTGCCTGCCGCCGCGAAAGCAGGTGCGGCCTCATGGAGCGCACGCGCGCGTTGGAGTAACCGTAGGCGAATGCCTTGAGCGGCAGCAGCCTTGCCATGCTTGCCACAATGCCTCCGTCGCCGGTGTTTTTCCGAAGCATAATCTCCCCTGCCTAGAATAGCCTGTCGTAAATGTCCTTCCGGAGCGCAGGCTTTTTCTGCGCAAAAATCTCCTCGAGCGTCTTGTTCACGCGCACGCGGCCGCCCTGGCTTTCCACTATCACGCCGCCGCTGTATTCCTGCGGGAGCTTCCTAAACTCCCTGCCCTGGAGGTATTGCCTGTCCTCGTCGCGAACATAAAGCGTTGATTGGCTTACGCCAAGCTCTGCCATGCCTTCCTTCACCAGCGCATTGAGCATCTCGGGATAGGACGACTTTTTCATGGAGTCCGCCTTGAACTTGTGCCACGCCTGGCCGATGGATGCTTCCACCGCCTCCTCGCGCGCCTCGTCCACCATCTTCTTCGCGGCAAGCTTTGCCGAGGTAATCCTCTCGGCCGATTCCTGCCTGGCAAACTCCGTCGCCTCTTTCTTCGCTGCAGAAAGCGTCTCCGCTGCCTTTTCCTTGGCATCCTCCACAATCCTTGCGGCGTTTTTCTCCGCGGCATGGATTATCTTCTTCCCTTCGGCGTCCGCGCCCTTGTGGAGTTCGCTTGTGAGTTCTTCAAATCCCATGTATTCACCTGCCGCCCAAGGCAGCCCGCTGTCTCACGCAGTCAGCGCACCTGAGGGCGGGCAAAAAACAAAGCCCGCCATCCGCGCCAAAGAGCGTGTGTTTTTCTCCTGCTTAAGCCGGTGCAGCCACTGCCGTCTCGGTCTTTCCGAGCAGCAGGAAGGCTACCACGAACCCAAGGATCAATATCAGCTCAGGAAGCGCCATGTAGACGATGAGCTTGAACGTGTCCTCTGGCCTCTCAGCAACCACACCCATGATTGCTGCGCCGACTGACGCCTGGGCAATGCCTGTACCGACAGCGCCGCCAAAGATGGCGATTGCCGCGGCAATGCCGTATGCTCCTGCATTCTCTATTGCTACCATTTACACACCTCTTCGTTTCTTTCATTGTCAGAGTCATGCCTCTGAAGTATAATTCCTCCTGGCTGTGAACGGCGCAAACTTCACGCCGCCGCCCCGGTAGAACTTTCCGAAGAACTCCACCACGCTCAACCTGGCCCCGTGCACAAGCGCCTCGAACATCACCAGTATGCATGCCGCGAAGTGCATGGTCAGGTAAAGTACAGCTGTCAGGATGAATGCCAAAACGCCCACAATCGAAAACTCAAAGTGGGGCATGAGCAGGCTGTTTATCATCTCCGCGATGATCACGCCTCCCACTCCCACCGCTGCGATACGCAGGTAGGACATCACATTCCCCAATAAGCTCGGTATCTCAATCAGCGCAAGCACGCCCTCGGTGAACAGCAGCCCCACCACGCAAAGCCCGAGCAGCACTGCCGCGGGCATGGTAAGGGGCGGGAACATTCCGTACATGAAGCCGCCAATCGTGAAGAATCCCGCAATCAATATCCCCAGCCAGAACAATTTTGCCGCAGCGTGCTTCTTGCTGTGGTGCCACTCGTTGATTGCGCCCAGTATGAACCCCAGCGCAAGGTGCAGTGTGCCGACTATTATCGAAATCTGCATGAGCACGGTGATTCCCTCCACGCGGTGGAATCCCTGGTAGAGCTGCATGTGCGCGAACCCGAACACCGAAGCCAGGTGCGTGTGCGTGAAGCCGAAGTACTCGTCAAACGCAATGCCGAAGATGAACGCCGGTATTGCCGAAATCATCCAGATGAGCGCCACCTGGTTGAGGAGCGAGCCCTTTTCCGAGTGCTTCACCATCCAATAGGCGAGCACGAATGAAAGCGCGGCATAGCCTGCATCGCCCAATATGAGCGCGTACATGAGCGGTATGATAAGCGCAAGCAAGATTGACGGGTCGATTTCATTGTACTGCGGCAGGGAAACAAAACCCACCAGGTACTCGAAAGGCTTTGCCCGCTCGGGGTTGTCAAGCAATGTTGGCGGGACATCTGCGTGCGCGTGCTGCGCATGCGACAGGTGCAGCTTCTTGCCGAACTGCCTTGAAAGCTCCGCGCTTATGCCTGGGAACTTCGACGCCTCTGCCCACCCTTCAATGAAATACAATGACGCGCTTGCGCCAAACGAGGTGGCAACCTGCGCGCGGTCAGCCTCGATAGTCAGCGCCTCCTCAACTGAAAGCGCCTGCGGGTAAAGCGAGCTGGCGATTTTTGCGAACTTGTTTTCGGACGCCCCGATCTTCTCGCGAAGCGCCGCCTCATTCTCGGCAAGCCCTGCGATTTCCTTTTTCGGTGTGGAGGAAATTTGCGGCAGCGGGGAAACCGCGCCAAAGCCCTCCAGGAACTTGGCATCCTGCTCTTTTTTGAGCGCCACAATCAATATGCTCGCCCCGCCCTTCCCCTCTGCTGCCGTATAAGTGCAATTCTTCGTTGCTGCAAGCACCTCGCGCGCAAGCTTCATCTTTTCCTTGGGCACCCTCACAAGCAGGAACTGAAGCGACGCTGCGTCAAGCTCGGAGAAATCAACGGACAGCCCCGCAATCTCGCCAAGCGACTTTTGCGCGGCAATGTTTGCGTCCAGCTCCTTGGAAAGCGCCTCCTTTGCGGAAAAAAGCGTGAAGACATTGTCGGATTTCTTGAGAAGCTCGTCCGCCGAGGCAATCGGGTCCTCATACGCCTGCTTTTTCTTGGGAAGCTTGGCGCCGTTTTGCGCAGAACCCAGCGCCTCGCGAAGCGACCGGATTTTCACCAGCCTGCCTGCGACCTCGTCATAGGACGGCAGCGGGCCTGCCCTCTCAAGCTCAGGGAGGGCGGAATCAGTGATATGGAGGACGGAAAGATTGTGCAATGACTTTACCACTTGGGGGGCGATTGCCTTGAGGCAAATCACCCGAATTTTAGTCATTTTTACCGGCTTGAGCATGCATTACCCCTATATTATATATCCTGCGAAATCTCGGCAACATCCGTGTCCGACAGCCTCTTTGCGCGGATGGAGCCTGCCTGCTTCTTTGCAGCGCCCATTATCGAGGCAATTTCAGTGTCCGTCTCGCCCCTTTTCTTTGCAAGTATGGAGTTTTTCGCCTCGACTGCCTTTTCCTGCGCCTGGGAGATGATTTCCACAGCCTGCTCGCGCGCGGCTGCCTCCACCTTCGCGGCCTCGGCGCGCGCGTCCTCTACCTGCGCGGCTGCCGACCTCTCAGCCTCCTTGAGCGCGCGCACCTCCTTGATGAACTCGCCATCGTGGTGCTGCTGCTCGGAATGATGGGCATGAGCATGAGAAGCAGAATGTTCGTGTCCTTTAATGCCTTCTGAACCTTTTGCCATTTGATTCACCTGCCCAAATTATTTCTAGGTCGAAAAAAGCAGACGCTATTTCAAGGTAATGGTTTATAATGATTTCTCAGGCTCTGACGAAAAGCGCAAGGCGCAGGAATTACAGCAGCGCTTGGGCAAATTTGAGCTGCACGGCATAAAGCGCGAAGCGCACCTCTCCTGATTGCGCGCCCCTTCCATTTCCTGCCAGCCAGTCCAGCACGCGGCTTCCAAGCGTAAGGTCCTCAAGCGCGCCTTCCATCCCCTTCTCGCAGATGTGCAGGAAGAAAAGCGCGGATGCGATTTCCTCTGCGCTTGCCTTTTTCGGCACATCTTTCAGGTCCATCGCGTCAGCCAGCATCTCTTTCCCAACCGCCTTCTTGCCCAGGGCGCGCACAAACACTGCAGCGGCAAGCGCGCCTTCGGGCGAAAGGTAAAGCGCGCCGTCCTTCTCATCCAGCCTGCTTTGCGAGCCCACTTTCACCTCAAGCCCCAGCGCCCCCTGCAGCGCAGAGAGCTGCCTTTTCACGCTCACGCTGGCAAGCTTCCTGCTCTCCATCTCGCGCGTCGGCAGGCCCCTCACAGGCTGGGACTCAAGCACGCTGAGCAGCAGCCTTCCTGCTGCAATTTCCACCGCAAGCTTTGCCGCCTTGTTCAATGCACCGCTCCTGTTCGTGATGCCCGGGAAATTGCGCACGTACTCGTGCACAGTCTGCTGCGATATGTTGCTTGCGCTCATCTCTTCACCTCTGGCTTGGTGCTAAACACCTGCCATGCCTGCTCGGGCGTCAGGCGCATGTTTTCCTCAAGCATGGAAAACATATGCGCGCCAACTTCCGCCCTCTTTCCATCAAACCCGAAATTCTTCTCTGCCATGCTTGCGGCAATTCCGTTCCAATCATTCCCAAGGTAGGCTGCCCTCACCGCCTCCTTGTTCTGGGGGAAGTATTCCTGCATGCGCTGCCACTCCTTCATGAACGCGCCTTTCATCAGTGCGCTTTCAGCCGCATCTTTCCCAAAGCCTATCGTGTTGTCCGTGCGCACATCCAGCAGGTGGATTCCCTCCGCATTCTGGTAAGCAAAGTCCATGAAGTCTATCCTCACCGCCTTGCCGCTTGGAAGCACCATGTAGTTGCCTGCATGCGTGTCGTCCATCCTGAACATGAGCTGGCGCGCTGAGGATTCCATAATGCTTCCCAGGAATTCAATGCGCGGGCTGCCATTTGCGCCAGGCATAAGCTGCTCGAGTGCCAGGCCAGGCATGCCATTGCTTTGCTTGAAGTTGTAAAGCGTCATTCCGTCCACGATTTCCATGACTCCTACTAGGCTGTTCCCCCCGATGGAATAGCCGGGGTCGATGCCGAACATCCTGTGCATCTTGTGGGCGAACATTTCCTGTGAAACGTCATCCACCTTTGCAATCAGGTGCCTGCCGTCTGCGCACGGCACTTCAAACACGCTCGCAGTGCCTGCGAACCTGATTGAGGATTTGCCGAACGCATAGTCTGTCCCGAAATTCTCAAGCATTGCCATGCTCATGTAGCTCGACCTGCAGCTCAGCTGGTGCGGAAGCTTGGTCGCCTCCAGCATCTCCATGAAATCCGCAAAATTCCCGCCCTCTGCAGCCTCCCATACTTTGTAGCTCCCATTTATCCCGGCGATTCCCTTGTCATACACTGGTTTCCCCCTGATCATGATTTCCAGGTCGGGGTACCTGCCCTCGTAATGCTTCATCAGCGTAACCACTCTGCCAAGCTCGCTTTTGGGTATGTTGCCTATCCTTCCCTCGCTTATGAAAAGCTCGCCATAGCCTGCATCGTTCATTGCCCGGTATATTTCGCCAACCGAGGCAAACCCCGCCTCGGGCTTCTGCCCGGCTGCATAATCAGCGCCCAATGTCACTTTCGATTTTCCAGCAGGCATTTCCTGGCCCGTGCTGCCTTTCCTTGCGCTTTGCTGCCCTGAAACGTCCGCGCCAGCGTTGTAAGTCTTGTTCTCGGTGTCGCGCCACTTTGGGCGCAGGATTACCTTGCCGCCCTGGGCAATGCCGCCATATTCCAGCCCCACAAGCGAGGTGGGCTTTGTCGGGCCCTGGAAATCCACGCCTGGGAACCTGATGGAGCCTGACTGCGCGAACGCGCCTGGCGCGCCCTGCGAGCAGGAAAGCATGATGACCGAAACATTGTCAGTGAAATACTTTGTGAGATACCCTTCCTTGCGGATGGCAATGCCGCCATCCGTGCCCTTTTCCGCAATGTAGCGCTTGCCCTTGCTGCTTTCAAAGACCGCCTGCGTTGCCGAAGGGTCTTCCGAGAAAGCCAGGAGCGCGCGCGCATCCAGCATGTCCTTGCCCGGCAGCATCACATCCTTCCCTGCCGAAAGCTTGCCTGAAGACGTCTGTGCCACCACTCCTCCCTGCATGAAATCGCTCAGGCGGACCTTCCCGTCCTCCCCTGCCCTCAAAACCACTGTGGCACTTGCCTTGCCGTCCGCCATCTCATAATAGCCGTGCCCGCCCCACGAGTAGGCGGAGATTTTCCCGCGCTTGCCTGAAACCGAAATGACCTTGCGGGCAAGCTCTTTCTTGCTGCCTGCCTCCACGCGCACAACGTCGAATTTGCCCTCTATTTCCTTGCTGACGACCTGCTGCTGGTTGAATGCCCCGTTGTGGTCCTCGCAGGGCATGGAAACGAGATATACTGCCTGGTAGACCTTGAGCCAGTTCCCTGCCCTCTCCACTGTGTAGACCTTGCCATTGTCTGCCTCAAAATTCATGGCGTGCTTGTTCTCAAGCCGCAACGCATCCGCAAGCACTTTTTCCGGGAGGATTATCTCCTCCCTGCCAACCAGCGCAGTGTTCTCACGCTTTTCAAGCATCTGCCTGCTCATGCTGGCAAACTGCTTCGGGCTCCCTGCATCTGTCTTGCCGCAAAGCTCGACCAGCTCGTTGAGCGTGTAGCGGCTGAAATGGCGGATGCCGTATTCCAAGTAAAGCTTTTCCACGCCGCCTGGCACCGCCCCCTCCAGCGCCTGCATCCTAAACAGGGTCTTGGCAATGTATGCCTCACCTGTCAAGTCTTTTTCTTCCCACGAAGGCATCTGGGTAAGAAGCGCCTCAATGAACTCCAGCCTCTTCCCTTTTGGTATCAAGTCAAGCGCTCCCTCGAATGCGCTTTTGGAGCGGGTGTCCTCGCCTGCCCGCAGCCCGGCCCTCTTGGCATGGAGGAAGCACCACGCCTCCTCTCCCAAGCGCTTGGAGCCGTCGCCAATGAGCAGCTCCTGCGCATAGAAGCCGCCCTCTTTGGCAGCATACTTTTTCTTCGGGCCTTCCAGGTCAAAGTCAATCCCTTGCCTATAAGTGTACATCTTATCGAAGGCCGCCGTCACCTTCTGCACATCAGAATAGATAATTCCTGGGTCAGCGCTTATTGCATTGCCGAACATGGCGAACGCATCAGGCATCCTGCCTGCCCGCGCATATGTGTAGCTTGCCATCTTGTACAATAGCGCCCTGGTGTCGCTTGCCCCTGATATGTTTGCCATCTCGGCATAGAACTTCGCAACAGCATCAACCTTGTCCTTTATCCCAGGAGTTTCCATGAGCACGCCCTTCCATTTGTCGCAGGCATCCCGCCCCTTCTCGCGCGCCTCGGGTGTGCCTATCTCAAAGCAGCAGCGCGCTTCCTCTTCATGCAGCTTGTTGCGCCCGAAAATCTCCGCAGCATTGGCAAGGAGAGCCATCCTGTCGCCGCTCTTCACGTCCGGGTAGTAGCCCGACGCCTCCTGCATCATCCTTGCAGCCTTGGCCTGGCCTTGGGGCGTGCCGCCGTTCTCACGGTAGTATTCCCTTGCCATCTTCCCTATCCTGCCTGCAAGAAATTCCGCTGCATCTTTCGGGACCGCGTCCAGGGAATTGCCAAGCTCGTTTTTGGCATCAATGAGCCCCTTGAACGCCTTGCCAGGGCCGGCCGCTTCCAAGCCTTGGGCAAGCTTTTCCAATTCGGCAATGCCCCTCTTCCGCAACCCATCGCGCAGCTCTGATGTCGCCGACTCTGCAGCTTGAAGATATTTTATTGCGGAAAGCACATAGTCTCCTTTTCCCGAAGCCTCTGCCGCTTCCTTGGCAAGCGCATCATGCGTGCCAAGAGGCGCCTGCTGCGGCCCGCGCATCTTGCTTTCAGGTGAAATCTCATTCGGCTCCGCGCCAGATGTCAGCTTCTGCGCCTTGCTCCGCGTGCCGGTTTTTTCCGCAGCCTTATCCGCAACATGGGCCTCCTGGGCTTTTTCCTGGAGCGTTGGCTCTTTTTCCGCCCAAGCCTTTGTTTTTGCCTGCCCGAATCCTTGGTCGGGCAGCATCTGCGGCTCCGCCCTCATGCTGCGAAGCACTTTGGCATAGCCTGCCAGGAAGTATGCGTTTGTCCCAATCTCTGCCCAATCCGAAGTGGTGAAAGCAGTGCCTGCCCCGCCCTGGATAATCCCTATTGTTGCTATGCCTACGCTTGCGTTTATGCTTGCGTGGGAAATCTGCGAAAGGTATTTGCTGCCCGAAAAGCCTGCCATCATTGCAAGCCCGAAAATTATCTGGCCCGGGTCTTCGGCGCGCACGCCCTCCATCACTCCCCTGCCGCCCATCGCTGCGAAATAAAGCGCGCCTGCTGGTGGGTAAAGCGCGGAGAGGCCCATTGCAAGGAAAAGTTCTGCAGTCGCGGAGTGGCGCTCCAGGAAAACGCCCGATTTCCCCAGAAGCGTGCTTGCTTCGGCATAGCCCGCGAGCCACCTCTTTTCCTCGGAGATTTTCTGCATTGCCGGGGCGTAATTCCTATCCCTGAAATTCAGCAGGCTGTAAAGCGCCTTTTCATTGTTCTCCTGGCTCGGGTCTGAGAGAAGCTTTTTCATTTCCCCTATTTTTCCCTGCGCCTTGCCCCGAAGATTCGTATAAAGCTTTACCACATCCGGGTCGGTCGCCTGCTGGTAAATATCATAGACCCTCACGGCATGCGTGCCAGCCGCGTCCTTTGCCGGGGCAAACGAAACCCTGATGACATATGTTTCGCCAGTCTTGCTGGCCATGAAGGCCTGCTCATTCGCCTTCAGCGATTCCAGCGCATTGTGCACGCTCGCATCCGAGAAGACCGGGCTGCCCGGATTGGCGGCATTGTATTTTGCCATGTCCTGCTTGAATATATTCTCATCCCACGCCCTCATGCTCAGCACTTTTGATCCTTTCAGCGCCGCATCGCAGGAAGCCACCACTGTTTCATAATAATATATCGTAGACTTGATGAGGTCCTGCGGCAAGCTGGAAAGCTCGTTTTTAGGCGCATAGGCGTCCAGGATTGTGGACTCCGACCCTTCCTTCTTTTGGCATATTTCCTGATGGACATAGCCTGTTGCCATGAACCCGCCAGGGGTAAGGAGGTCGTAATTGTTCAGGAAATGCTCCGAAACGCCTATCCCGCGCACACGCTCCTTCATTTCGCAAATTGCATTGGAGTATTCTTCATGATTTGACTTGAGCTGGTTGAGGATGGCTGTTGCTTTGTAGGCAGGCGTATCCGGCTTGATTTGCCGAAGCAGCGCAAGCTGGGAAGAGGCGAACAAGTCATTTTGGGAAAGCTCTTTCAGGAGAGCCGTGATTTTCGGAATGTTCTTGTAGCGCCCAGCATCTGAAATGAGCACCGAAATGTCAAGAAGCTGCATGAAGTAGCGCGTTTGGGAAAATTTGCCGTCATTCCAGCTGTCAAGGTTAACCATCACGTTGTCTGCAATCCGCCCTGCGGCTGCCAAGCCGTTTTTCTTGCAGAATTCCTGGATGGACTGAACCTGCTGCCTTGCCCCGGAAACGTCTTTTCCGCCCTCGAAATTCATGAGCTTGCCGGCGCTTTGCTTCAGTCCAGCGTAATCGCTGATGATAGGGGAATATCTGCTCTCTGCATCTGATGGGGCTGCAAGCTTTGGTGGCACAGCTCCATTCTGTTAAAAACAATATAAAAACTAAATCCCCAGCTCGCGTATTATCCTGGAGGTCTTCGCAAGCGCAGGGTCCACTTTCACATTCTCCAGGTGCGCGCTCCTGCATCCATCAGGCAGCGGGATGGGCTTCTGGTCATAGCCGAACGCCACAACATCGGGCTTCACGCGCGCAAACGTCGCCATCCAGTCCGCCTCGCCAACAATTGCTGCGTCAACCGGCTTAAGCTCATTCACCATGGCGCGCCGGTACTCGGCATCATGCATCGGCTTCTTCCCCTTCCTCTTCTCCACTGTCTCGTTTGTTGCAACGACAACCACGAGCACATCTCCAAGCTCGCGCGCTTTTTGCAAGGTGAGCACATGCCCGATGTGAAGAACGTCAAACACGCCGCCTGTGAGCGCCACGGAAAACTTCGCGCGCTCGCTTGCCTTCAAATAGTATTTCCCATCGCGCGCCTCAAGCAGCATCCTCTCGCCGCGCGAAAGTTTCGCAGCTGCGCTTTCGCTGATTCCCCTCTCTTTGACAGAAAGCAAATACAGCTCTTTGGCGTTCATGTTAAGTAAAAAGTAGGAAGGATTAATAAGGGTGTTTTGCCTAATGAATATGTGGTTGAAATGTCCGCCCAGAACGCACAATCAAAGCAGGTTGACCTAATCTTCGCTAAGCTCATGAAGAAGAATAAGAAGGCGCTTGACCTGCTATCAAAGATGTAAGGTCTTCCGATGCTCTACTTAGAGAAAGATGCAGTGATTGGCTTCAACAAGAAAATCACATCTCAATATGGGCAGCCGCACGTTGTGGTCG
>CAITKI010000085.1 GCA_903892905.1 uncultured Microcaldota archaeon
CAGCACCTCCACGCTCTTCTCATCCTGCGAGCGGATGCGCCTCGCTGTGAGCCTTCTCATGTCCTCAAGCACTGCCTTCAGGTCGCTGAATGTGGGCGCATTCCTTGCCCAGCTTGCGGGGTTGGACGCAATGATTCCTTTCTTCTTGTAGACGCGCACCAGCGCCTCGTTCAGCGCGCCCTTCTGGCTTTCCGTCAATCCGCCCGTGATAATGTCAAATACCGAAATGAGCGTGAGCATCTTGCTCCCGAAGTCCTCGCCCGCCAAATCGAACAGGTTGATTATCTTGTCCGAATCCTTGGAAAGCACTATTTCCGTGCCGCCGAGCTGTTGCACGAGGTTTGAGTATTCCGCGTTCGGGTCGAGTATGTAGATTTTCGCCTCCCTTGCGAGAACATGCTGCATGAGGAGGAATTTCGCGGCGTAGCTCTTGCCCGAGCCCGAAATGCCGAGGACGAAGAAGTGCTTGTTGCTCATGGAATCAAAGTCAATGAAAATCGGGTTCAGCGTCTTCCTTTCGTGCGCGAAGAACGTGCCCTCCATCCTCGAATCCACGGGGTAGAGGAAAGGGAAGGTCGCGCACAGCGAGCTGGTGAGGAATTCCCTGTGGGCTTCGAGCGCGTCCACGCCTATGGGAAGCATGGATTTTATGCCGTCCGCCATGCGGTAGTTAGTATCCTTCGGGACTATCAGGAGCGCGTTCATGTTCGCCCTGCACCTTTTCGCCATCAGCTCAAGCTCGTCCCTGTTATCCGCCTGGCTGTCCACGTAGAGCGAGACGTTGAACATCTTCTCCTTTCCCTTGTAGAGCAAGCCGTACACTTTCATTGTGTCCTTCCTCTTTATCTCCAGGGACGGGTTGGGCGTGTTCTCCGCGTTGCTTGAGTACAGGTCGGATGTCTGCTTGATTATTTGGTTGTGTATGTTCGCCAGCGTGCTGCTTATGCTCGCCGGGTGTATGTGCAGCGTCACGTCGTAAGGCTCGCTCGTTGCCATGAACTGCTCAAGCCAGCCGTCCTCCACCTTGCGCGGGTAGCCTGTCGCCCTTATTATCCTGTGGCAGATGCCGTTCACCTTCGCGCAGTTTGAAGAGATGTCAAAGTCCGGCGTTAATGCTGCGATTGCGGATTTTTCAGGCTCTTTCTTGGCAATGCGAATCCATGCGACGGACTCGATGGATGCGAACGGGTCGGCGTTTATCGCTGCTTCCGGGGCGGATTGGCTCTTCTTTGGCGCTTGGCTTTTTGGATGGAGAAACAGATTATTGAGCAGGGGGTCGGGAAAGACGTCCAATTCCATTTCGATTTTCATCATTGACCAGATTATGGAGTTGAAATGCGGCGCGGCCCATTTCTTTTGCATTGACAGGAATCCGCGGATTTTTGCCAGCAGCGGCGCAAGAGGGTTGGCAACGGGTTTCTGATGCAATGTGGGGCTGCGGATGTCTGCACTTCTATTTCCTTTGGCGATTCCTATTGAGTGGATTAGGGCATTGAGAATGGATTTTGGCTTTTTTGGCTCATCCTGCTTCTGTTCCTCGCTTGTTGGCATTGAATAGGATGAGAATAGGTGCGTAAGGGCGCCGTTGCCAAGCCTTTCCGAGCGGAGCCCGCAGGAGGAGAGTTTTTCCTGTATTATCTGCGCCTTCTGCTCAAGCTGCGCGCGCCCCTCTTCCGGGTTTCCGGTGCCGTACTGGGTGGCGATGAGGTAGTATTTCCTGCCCCTCACCTTCTTGCTTTCCATGAACTCGCGTTCGAACGTGAAGAAGTCGCGGAAGATTGCGGAGGTTTCCTCTTCTGCGCCCTTCATCTTGGACTGCGCGTCATTGAATGCCGCCTCTGCATCGCATCTTTCGGTCCGCACGAGTATTTGTATGGGGTCGGTGAGATGGTTGAGGAACTCCCGGTAGTTGGAGACGAATGCCGCTTTTTGCCCCTCGTCCAATAGGCTGAAGTTGATTGGCTCCACCTTGAGTATTGCGCGCAGGGAGCCGTCCAGGAGCGTTATCTGGCCGTTCTCTATCGCGCGCACTCCCACCAGCCGCTGCGCTTTCGGGTCGGATGGGGAGGCTTTTCTCACGCCGCTGTAGTAATGCCAGGCGTCCAGCACGCGCTCCTCCAAATTCAGGAAGATGAAGCCTGCGCCGAGAATAGAGAAGAAGAAAGGGAAGATGAACTGAGCCTCGCCTTCGAGCGGGAGGCGGAGCGAGAAGACGGCGAGCAACCCAAAAAGGAAGAGATAGCCGAGCTGCTTGACGTCCAATCCAAAAACTATCTTTTCGCGGTATTTGACTTCATCAGGGATATCATAGCTCACGCAAATCACCTCATATTATTTGTGCTGGACTAACGATAATCGTTCATGCACCATGGCTGGTTATTGCCCCCTATCACAAGAACTGTCTTTTCGCAGCATTTCACTTCTGCGGGGATGCTGTAGCCCATGAGGCAATTGCATCGATAGGGTCTCATTAGTGCTCGTGTAGGATTTGGTTGCCATGAACCAATAGGGGATGGTGAAACTTTCTCCGGCATATCATGGCTCATTTGAAGCACCCGCTAGAATTGGCGCTTAGGATACGATAATCATTCGTGGACAATGAGGTACGTTAAGGCACAATTGGGCATTATTGTGCCCCATCGCAAAAACCGTCTTTTCGCAGCATTTCACATAGTTGGGAATGCCAAAGCCCACATGATCACGCCAAATTTATGGCGCGAGGGGTAAGATTATACTTCGTGGACAATGAGGTACGTTAAGACCCAATTCAGGCTAAAAACAGGCTTTTTTGCCCCTTTTTAGCCCCTAAACATTGTCGCGCCAATGGACACACATAAATTCTGCGTGGTTAATGTGCAGGGAGGGCAACTCAAGCGTGATGCTAGGGTCTGACTGTTGTTCTGGTTTTCAGCAACCAAGAAGCCAAAAGTGCGCCTATAGCGCCAGAAAATGATGAAATGGCAAGCAGG
>CAITKI010000086.1 GCA_903892905.1 uncultured Microcaldota archaeon
AGTCATCCATCGCAGCATCCGCGCTTGCGCGCGGGAACACGCTAGTGGTGCTTCCGACCGGATTGGGCAAAACGCTCGTAGCATTCCTCGTGATGGAAGGGATGCTGCAAAAAGGGCGCGTTGTCTTCCTTGCCCCCACAAAGCCCCTGGTGCGCCAGCACCACAAGACGTTTCTTGAGATGACCAATTTCCCGGAAGGGGAAACCGCTTTGATAACAGGTGAAATAGCGCCGAAAAAGCGCGAGGAGATGTGGAAAAGGAAAGTGTGCTTTTCCACGCCGCAGACGCTTCAGAACGACTTGAAAAAAGGCAGGGCAAATGCCGGCATCTCCCTTTGCGTAGTGGACGAGGCGCACCGCGCAGTGGGCAGCTATGCCTACACCTATGTTGCGACAGAGTGCGCAAAAGCCGGCGCGCTCGTGCTGGGGCTCACTGCCTCCCCAGGGGGCAACAAGGCAAGGATACAGGAAATAGTGGATGTGCTTGGCATAAAAAATATTGAAATACGCACGGCAGAGGACCCGGACGTGCTTCCTTACATGATGCCCCTTGACGTCACCTATGTCTATGTGCCTTTGGGGAAAAGCTTCACGGCGGCAAGATTGCTTTTGGAAGAGATGCTCCATGAAATGGCAGACAGGCTCTCGGCGTTTGGCATGCACGTGCCTTTCCGCTCCAAGCGTGCATTGGTGGAGCTTCGCGCAAAAATACTGAGGATGAATGAAAAGAGCCGCTACACCGCGCTCTCCTTCTACGCATCCGTTTTCAACCTCTCCCACATGCTTGAGCTTATCGAGACGCAGGGGCCCGCGCCATTCCTCTCCTATGTGAAAAAGATGGAGGCGCGCGAGGACACCAAAGCAAGGCACAGGATATTTGCCGACAGGCGCTTCATGGAAGCCGTGCGGCTCTGCGAGGCAGCAGAGGCGCACCCCAAGCTTGAGAAGCTGGCAGAGCTTTTGTCCGCCCCTGCTGCAAAAAACGAGAAAACGCTGGTGTTTGCCCAGTACCGCGACTCAGTGAAGGCGATTGTGGAGTACCTCCGCGCAAAAGGCTTCTCGACAGAGCGCTTCGTGGGAAAGAAGGAAGGCGTCACCGCGGATGAGCAAAGGAAGACAATAGAGCGCTTCGCGCGCGGAGAATTTTCCGTGATGGCAGCAACATCAATTGGCGAGGAGGGGCTGGACATCCCGTCTGTGGACACTGTGGTGTTCTTCGAACCCATCCCGTCCGAAATCCGCTCCATACAAAGAAGGGGCAGGGCAGGAAGGCTGCGCGCAGGGAAAGTGGTGGTGCTGGTGGCAACCGGCACGCGCGACGAGGGGCATTTGCACTCGTCAAGGAAGAAAGAGGAGAACATGAGGAAGATAGTGGGGCGGATGAAGAGGCAGTTTGCATATTCTTCTCAACAGGCGCCAGTGCCCGCCCCTGCTTCAGGCCCACAGGCTCCATCCCCAGCAGCCAAGGAAAGGAAAAGGCGCAAAGGCAAGGACGAGCAGAAAAAAATCACCGACTTCTAGCCGCCGCTGCTCACACCTTTTTAATTGTGCTTTGCCTTACTTTCGCCATGGAGCAGCAGAGATGGCATTCACTCCAGATTGAGGCGGTTTTCCAGAAGCTTGGCTCCGGGAACGCGGGCCTGGCGGAAACCGAGGCAAAGGAACGCCTGGAAAAAAACGGGCAGAACAGGTTCCTGGAGATGAGGCGCGAGCCCTGGTATGCCATGCTTTTCAAGCAGTTTGGCTCCCTTCCCATAATCATGCTCATAGCAGCCGCCGCAATCTCGTTTGCGATTGGCTTTAGCGTGGACGCAAAGAAGCTCATCGACGGCACGGCAATCGTGGTCGCCATACTGCTTGCCGTTTTCTTCGGCTTTTTCCAGGAATACAAGGCGGAGAAGGCAATGGAGGCGCTCAAGCGCATGGTGGTGCAGCGCTGCGTGGCGGTGCGCGCAGGCAAGGACATGATGCTGGAGTCCACCGAGCTTGTGCCGGGCGACGTGGTGGTGCTTGGGGAAGGCAGCCGGGTGCCTGCGGACATCAGGATAATCGAGTCCACCAACCTTGCATGCGACCAGTCCATGCTCACAGGCGAGTCGCGCCCGAGCGCCAAGAAGCCCTGCGACCTTGCGCCAAAAACCGTGCTTTCCGAGAGGAGGAACCTGCTGTTCTCAGGCACCATAATAGTGCGCGGGCACTGCCGCGGCATAGTGGTGGAAACGGGCATGCGCACCGAGTTCGGCAAGATTGTGGGCTTCGTGTCGCAGCCAAAGGACAAGGAGACCATATTGCAGAAGAACCTCTCCGAGCTTTCGAAAAACCTGGGCTATGCCGGCGTGCTGCTCGCGGCGCTGTTCTTCTCCATCGGCATGCTGAGGGGCGAAACATTTGTCGAGATGTTCGTGGTGGCTGTCACGCTCGCGGTTGCGGTGATCCCCGAGGGGCTTCCCACCGTGCTTGCAATCACGCTTGCCATAGGCGTGCAGAAAATGGCGGCGAAGAACGCCATAGTGCGCAAGATGCCATCCGTCGAGACTTTGGGCTCCGCGACCGTGATATGCACCGACAAGACAGGCACTATCACGCAGAACAGGATGGTGGTGCAGGAAATCGCGCTTGCGGAAAAGTCGTACAACATAGGCGGGGGGCAGCCCCTGCACTCCCACTATGAGCACGACATCGCCTTCCGCCGCGCAATCGAAATAATGTCCCTTTGCAACAACGCGATACTCCTGGAGGAAAACGGGGTGGAGGTTCCCTCAGGCGACCCCACCGAAACCGCGCTCCTGTCCGCGGCGCTGTCCTGCTGCGGGAGCGACAGGCCCGCAAGGTCGTACCACTCGCAGGTTGCCGAAATCCCGTTCGACTCCGAGCGCAAGATGATGAGCTCGGTGCGCATGTTCGGCAAGGGAAGGATGGCATTCGTGAAAGGCGCGCCGGAGCAGGTGTTCAAGCACTGCAAAAAGATAATGCTCCAAGGCGGCGAGGCCGCTTTTTTGCCGAAATGGCGCAGGAAGATGGCGGATGAGGCAAAGTCCATGGGCAACGACGGCATGCGCGTGCTTGCGCTTGCCTACAGGCAGATTGGAGGCAAGGAAAAGTACACCCACTCAAATACCGAGTGCGACTTGGTGCTTGTGGGGCTGGTTGCGATGGAGGACCCGCCGCGCCCCGAGGTGGCGCAGGCAATCAATCTTTGCAAGTTGGCAGGCATAAAGGTATTGATGCTCACAGGCGACTCAATCTCCACCGCGCGCTCAATCGCCTCCAAGGTGGGGCTGCTCCTCCCTGGCCAGAAAGCATATGACAGCTCGGAGCTTGACGGCATGAGCGACGAGGAGCTCCGCAAGGCAATCTACTCTGCAACGGTGTTTGCCCGGGTCACCCCCGAGCAGAAGTACAGGATAGTGTCCATGTTCATGAAATGCGGCGAGGTGGTGGCGGTAACAGGCGACGGGGTGAATGACGCGCCGGCGATCCGCAAGGCAAACATTGGCATTGCAATGGGCATCTCCGGCACCGATGTCACCAAGGAAGTGTCGGACATCGTGCTCACCGACGACAACTTCACCTCGATAATGCACGCGGTGCGCTATGGCAGGACGACTTTCAACAACATAAAGTCGTTCGTGCGCTACCAGATTTCCACAAACGTGGCGGCGCTCCTTCTCATGTTCGGCACGCCCGCGCTCGGGCTTCCCATACCCCTGCTTCCCCTGCAGATACTCTGGATAAACATCATGGTGGACGGCCCGCCGGCGCTCGCGCTTGGCGCAGAGCCTCCCAAGCACACCGAGATGGACGTGCCGCCCCGCGACCCCAAGGAGGTCTTCCTGGGCAAGAACATCATAGCATCCATCCTATTCCTCGGCGCCATGATGGCGGCAATATCCATCACAATATTTTCTTTCTACCAGTCATTCGCGCCTGAAAAGTCGTTCACCGCGGTGTTCACGCTCTTTGTCTTCCTCCAGCTTGCAAACTCGCTCAACTGCCGCTCAGGCAAGCACTCCATATTCACGCGCTTTTTCGGCAACCCCTACTTGTTTGCAGCCATAATAATCTCGCTGGCGCTGCAGCTTGCCATTGTCTATTATGCGCCCCTTGAGGAGGTCTTCAGGACAGTGCCCCTCGAGGCATCCGACATTGCGCTCCTTGCATGCGCCTCGTCAGTTCTGATAATTGCCGAGGAAATGAAAAAGAAGTTCCTTCCGAGCACGACGTCGTATTAGCCGCCTTCCGTCCCGCCCTGCCTTTGCGCGCCTGCTATTTTTTCTCCATTCTCCCAAGGAAAGCGCGCGCCTTTTCCACTATTTTCTTCCCGCCAAGGCCCACCACCACCGCGCCCTCGTTTGGCTGGCCATAGACAAGCGTGCCCTGCTTTGCATGCGCCATCACAAGAAGCGAGGACAGGTCGTCCTCGCCCACCACCATGACCGCGCCTTTCCCGTCCCCAAGCGCGCGCACCACCGCAATCTCAAGCTCGTCTGAAATCACGCCCGCGGCAGAGAGCACCACGAACGCCTCCTTGGCGTGCGGGGCGAGCTTTTCCTTCATCTCGCGCGGTATCTCCACGCGCTTTATCTTGAAGTCGAAAATCAGGATGTCTGGCGCAATGCCGGCGTCAATGAGGTCGGATGCGCACTGGTCCCCAACGCTTACAAGCGGCCGCCCTGCCTTCCTGCAGGCCTCCATTGCGGCCTTTCCGCTGTATACCTTGCCGAACGGCTTCCTTACATCCTCGCGCAGCTTCTCAGGTAGGACCAGCATGGGATTACTCCAGCACGCGGGCAAAGCCGTTTGGTTTGCCCACTATGACCGTGACATTCCTCGAGGTGAAAATCCCGCTGTCCACCACGCCAGGCAGCCTTACGATGTCGCTCTCAAGCGCGCCAGGGTCTGCAATTTTCGGAAAGCTTGCGTGCAATATGAAATTCCCGTTGTCGGAGGCGAACTTTTTCCCGCCGTCCATGCGCGTGGGCGCGGACGAGGCGCCCATGCCCACAAGCTCGCGCCTCACTGGCTCCTCCGCAATGGGCATCACCTCGACAGGCACAATGCCCGACAGCTGCTTGACAAGCTTGTTCTCGCCGACCAAAACATAGAAGCGCCGCGCGCGGTAGTCCACTATTTTCTCGCGCACCAGCGCGCCGCCCAGGCCCTTTATGAGATTGTGCTCCGGGTCCACCTGGTCCGCGCCGTCAAATGCCGCGTCCAACCCGTCGATGATGCCAAAGCCCGCAAGCTTCAAGCCAAGCTTTTTCGCCTGCTCCTCAGACGCTTTCGAGGTGGCAATGCACACAAGGTCCATGTCTTCCTCCTTGTTCGCCTTGCCAAGCAAGTCTATGAAAATCTCCGCAGTGCTTCCCGTGCCAAGCCCTATGCTCATGCCTGGCTTTACAAAAGATAGCGCCTTTTTTGCGCACGCAAGCTTTGAGTTGTCCGCCATGCTTCAAAATAAGCCGCGAGCATTTTTATTCCTGCCCTCACTCAAGCCTGGCCTCGTTTTTCTTCTTCGCCTTGCTGAATTCCGGCTCCATCAGGTAAAAGTCGAACACCGAAAAGCTCCCGCGGCAGTGTGTGCGCTGCCCATGGCTCTCGATGTCAAAATCCCAGCTATGCCTGTGCTTCACAACTTCAAAATCCCGCCTTCCGTGCCTGCTGGTTTTTCCGTTTGCCCTCATGCCTAGCAGCTTCCCAACAAGGGGCTTTCTCAAAAACAGCGGCATATCTGTGGAAAGCACCAGTCTTTTCTCGCTTTTCTTCTCTGCTTTCTGGCCTGCCGGGCAAGACTCAAACAGTTTCATCGTTTCCTTCACTGCCTTCGGGCTTGCCGAGCCGATGTAAAAAAGAGCGTTTGCGCCTCCATCTGTCCTCATCCCTCTCACCGTAATACTTTGTTATGGCAAGCGTTTTTATATGGGATATGCGGGCGCAACGCTAAATCGCGCGCAATATGTCTGCCTTGGTGATGATGCCTGCCACTTCCCCCTTTTCCATGACAAGCACTGCGGAGTGGTGGCGAAGAAGCGAGGCGACTGCGGATATTGGGGTGGAGGGAAGCACGTTGGGGAAAGCCTCGTCCATCACCTCGGAGACGCGCACCTTCGCAATGTCTTTCTTCTCGGAGAAGCAGGCAAGTATGGACGCCTCTGTGAGGCTTCCCACCACGCGCCCATCCTCCATCACCGGGAGCTGGGAAATGGAAAGCTTCCTCATCACTGCAGATGCAGCATGAAGCGTATCCGAAGGCAGAACTGACTTTATGCCAGCATGCATCATCTCGCGCGCAGTCTTCTCGCCCGACAATGACGCGCGCTGCAGCGCCTCCATTATCGCCTTTATCTTGGAATACGCCGCATCCACGCTGCCTGCCTCTATCTTTGCCACGAGCGACTGTGATACGCCTGCCATCTTGGCAAGCTGGTGCTGCGTCATGCCCAGCTTTCGCCTCTCGCTTCCTATGAACTTTGCCTCTTCCATGATAGGAATAATCAGGAATACCTTTTATTCCTATTGCAATTTTTTTCGGCAAGCGGGGCAATTTCCAAGAACTCCTCGGCAAACGCGAGGTTGTTCCTTGCCGCCTTGTTCCCGGGGTCGATTTCAAGGAGCCTGCCGTAAAGTTTCCGCGCCCTGCTGACAAGGTGCGAAGACGTCGGCCACCTGGCATTGCTGCCCCTGACGAAGCATTCGTTGCCGATTTCAAGCAGGCGCTCCTTGCAAGGCGCGCGCGCTTTTGCCGCCACTTCCATGGCTCGCTTGTGTTAATTCCTTCTTTATATATTTGGCTGAGAAAATTATTCTTATAAGAATAAGACTAGTGGCTGGAAAAATTTGGCACAGCTAATCGAAATAGAAGTGCCAAGGGCGTGATTTGAACACGCGACTTCCAGATTTCTCCGGTTGCTGGTTTCAGGGAACAGTTTCCCTGCGATTGCCTTTGTATATCATCGTGCGCGGACGCGCACTCATCACTCATCGATTTCCCTTCTGCAATCCGCAGTTGGGATCTATGAGTCTGGCACTCTAACCAAATTACCCGACAGAGACGATCACTTCTCCGCCTCTGAGTTACCTTGGCACGAGGCTAATTAGATGAGGAAGGATTAAAAACCGGGGTTCGCAGCCTTCGGGCTGAAGGCATAGGTTGGGAGCGGCAGGTAGTAGCCTGCCTTCTGTTTCAGACGGCATTGGACTGAGCGGCACAAAGGCCTTGCACCGTGCACAACATCCACACACGGGCCGTTTCACCAGTTCACGCGCGTCTCCTTTCGTCATCTTCATCCGCGCGGAAAAGTTTCGTTTCTGTTCCCGATTCCCCCTTAAGGGGATAGGACTCTTGCGGTGGGCAGAACTTCCTCCGTTGGCGCGTCTCGCGCCTTGGTTGGCCGTCCTTCCGCCGCTCCCGCTAACGTTCCTATTGGACCTGAATAAAAAGCTTCCCCTTTTAGTCGCCGCTTCCCTTGTTGAGCCTGGAGAGCAGCACAAAGACCATGACTGCGGACACCAGGCCTGCGGCGTACGGCACCCACATCTCGTCAAGGCCCGCGCGCGTGTCGTTCCACACCCAGGCAATGGCATAGCCCACGCCAAGCGCCACCAGTATCTTCGCAAAGCTTACTGCCGCCCTCATCTTGTCGGATGCCATGAAGCGCTTTTTCCGTTAAGGATTAAAAGCCTGCCTTTGCCTCCCAGGGGTAGGGAGCAGAAAAAAATGGACTCGGGGGGATAGTCGGACCCTTTTCCGTTGACGCTTTTCGACGCGTCGAAAA
Organism: uncultured Microcaldota archaeon; assembly: GCA_903892905.1. Taxonomy (GTDB): domain Archaea; phylum Micrarchaeota; class Micrarchaeia; order Anstonellales; family Anstonellaceae; genus UBA10161. The sequence continues at coordinate 7,775 of CAITKI010000086.1, forward strand.
GGGTCATTCGAACCCCCAGCCTCCTGCATGCCATGCAGGCGCGCTACCGTTGCGCCACAAGCCCAAAAACGAAAGAAAAAAACTTAAGCTGGCGAGATGTAGACGACCGAGTCGCCGCGCAGAAGCACGGTCCCGATGCCACGCTTTACCTCTCCATTGGCAAGCTCTTCCGCCTTCTCAAGCACGATGTTCATGTGCACGTCGTAGGAAACCATGAGCCCGCGGATGTCCCGCCCGCCCTTGAGCCCCACCACCACGTTGTTGTTGAGCGCTGCATTCAATATGTCAAACGGCCTTTTTTCAGTCATTGACCCCACCTCCATAAAAACTAAATAGGGTGGGCTTTTACTATCCCGAAACGTTTTAAACATGCTACGTCATGTTTCAATGCGGTGGGTGCGTGGACTCTTTTACTCCAAACGAGCAGGGCATACTCTCGCAGTTCTGCACCAGCACCACCTCGGACGTCTTCTGCCTCATGAACCTGCCCGAGGCAGTGAAAGGCGCGCTTTTCTCCCGCTACTCGCGCTCCTCAAAATCGCTGCGCCGCGTCCTTCTTGACGAATTCATATTGAACCCTGAGTCAGGCTTTGACGCAATCGTGGGCGAAATGAAGAACAGGGGCGAGTCGCAAATCGTTGCCACGAAAAAAGCGGAGGACTTCTACGACAGGGTGCTTGTGGGCTATGGCGATGATTCCGTCGCCGAGCTGGGCGGCGCGCACCTCGCAGCCGAGAACATCTCCAACCTCGCCACAAAATTCATGCAGGACGCGAGGATTGGCATTTCCCCTCTTGAGAAATCCACGCGCTATGTCTATTTTGACCAAAAAGTTGACGGAAAGTACCGCTACCTAAGAGAGGAACGCATCATGGCGTCGAAATTTGCCGACAAGTACGTTGCAGCCTCCGACCTTCTCTTTGACACATACGCTTTGCTCATTCCCAGGCTCACGAAAATCGAGGAGGAAAAGAACCCGCGCGCTCCAGACGTTTCCGAGCGCGCGTACGCCTCCACCATCCGCGCGAAAGTGTGCGACCTATTGCGCGGCATACTTCCAGCTGCAACGCTCACCAACGCGGGCTTTTACGGCAATGGCAGGGCATTTGAGTACCTTCTTGCAAAGATGTACGCTTCCCCCTTGTCGGAAATGCGCGCCATTGCGCCTCAGGCGCAGTCCGAGCTTGGGAAAGTGATTCCCTCGTTCGTGAAGCGCGCGAACGACAAGTACGGAAAGGAAATGCAGGGCTATATGGGCGAGAACCGCAACCGCATTGCCTCTCTTGCAGCAAAGCACTCCTCAGACACAAAGCAGGACACCCCGCACACCACGATTGTGGAATTCGACTCCGACGCCGAGGGCAAAGTTCTCGCCGCCATCCTTTTCCCTCAACTGCACTGTTCCTATGAAGAGGCACAGTCAATCGCAAAACGCATGCCGCAAGCCGAGCGCGAAGCGCTTATCATGGCGTACATCGGCAACCGCGCGAACCGGCGCCAAAAGCCAGGCAGGGCATTTGAGAACACATTCTACACTTTCTGCGTCACCGGCAACTTCGGCATGTACCGCGACTTGCACCGCCATCGCATTCTCACTCAGGAGCGCCAGCTTCTCACCACGCGCCATGGCTTTGACATGCCGCAGGAGCTAATTGACGCTGGCTTCGAGACGCAGGTGCGCGAAGCGCTCGCGCCTGCTGACGCGCTTTTCCGTGAAATGGAGAAAGAAATGCCCTATGAGGCACAGTACGTGGTGCCGCTTGGCTACAGGATGCGCTGGTACATCAAGATGAACCTGCGCGAGGCATACCACTTCTGCGAGTTGCGCTCCATGCGCCAGGGCCACATAGACTACCGACGCGTGGCGCAGGACATGCACAAGCTTTTGCAGAAAACGCACCCGCTCCTCGCCTCTGGCATGAAATTCGTGGACTACTCACAATACGCGCTTGAGAGGCTGGAAGCAGAAAAAAAGATAGACAAGAAGCTCGCGCAGCTGGATCAGAAGAAAAATTAAGCAGGCAATTGCTTAAGTCCGAAGAAATTCCCCAGCACTTTTCCTACGAGGTAGCCAACCAGCGCGGCAATCATGCCCACAGCAGCCATCTCAATGCCTGACTTGAGCCAGTTGCCCACCGTTATGCGCGCTTTGTAAACGCCCACTCCGAACAGGACAAGCGTGGAGAGGATAAGCGAGGGAAGAAGCGCGTCTGAGACTGAAAGGAAAATGAATGGGATGAGCGGAAGGAGCGAGCCGACAAGGGCAGACACGCCCACAATCACCGCAGCGCGAAGTGGCGCGGATTTCTCAGGAGGCGTGAGCCCCAGCTCATCTGTCATCATCATGTGCAGCCACATTTCATCATTGGAGCAGGTGTTCTTCACCATCTGCTCAAGCTGTTTCCCTCTGTAACCTTTTTTCATGTAAATGAGGCGAATTTCCTCCGTCTCAACCTCAGGGAGGTGCACCATCTCCCATTTTTCGTTAGCAAGCTCCTTGTTGTAATGGTCCTCTTCTGCGCGCGAGGATGCATAGGCAACTGCTGCCATGGAAACGGATTCTGCAAAAGTGGCAACCAGGCCTGCAATAAGCACAATGAACCTGTCGTTTGTTGCGGACGCCACGCCCAGCACAATGCCTAGCACGTTTACTAATCCATCCTGCCCGCCAAGTATTACGTCTGACAAAAGAGCGCCTTTTCCTTTACCCTGCTCCTTGTCAATGTGCCTCTGGGCCTCGGCTGAAATCTTTGCCCGTTCCTGCTTCGTTGTCCCTTTTTTTGCCATCAATTCACTTTAGCACGGCAAGTTTCTTCCCGACTTTCTCAAATATCGCAAGCGCATCGTTCAGGTCTTCCTTGGTGTGCGCAGCAGTCACCATCGCTCTTATCCTTGCCTTGTCCTTTGCCACCATGGGGAAAACAATGGGCAGCGCGAACACGCCCTCATTGAAAATCTCCGCAGCAAACTCCTGCGCGAGCTTGGATTCGCCAAGCATTATCGGAGTAATTGGCGTCTCGGACTCGCCTGTGTTGAAGCCAAGCGCCTGCATTTCCTTCTTGAAATATTTTGTATTCTCCCACAGCTGGCGCACCAGCGTGTCATCGCGTTCCAAAAGCTCAAGCGCAGCAGTGCACGCTGCCACGGTTGCCGGAGGCGCAGAGCCTGAAAGCAGCCATGTCCTTGCCTTGTTCTGCAGGAAATCATACAAATGCTGCGAGCCTGCAATCGAGCCTCCCACCACGCCAAACCCCTTGGAGAACGTGCCCATGTCGCACTCGATTTTCTTCTCAAGCTTGAAGTGCGAGATGATTCCCCTGCCGTGGTCGCCCAGCACCCCGTCGCCGTGCGCGTCATCAACGTACACATAGGCGCCATACTGCTCCGCCAGCTCATGTATCTTGTCCAGAGGCGCAATGTCTCCATCCATGGAGAACACGCCGTCAGTGATTATGAATATCTTGTTGTAAGCAGGCGTCTTTGCCTTTGCTTCTTTAAGCACGCGCTCAAGGTCTGCCATATCCTTGTGCTTGAAAATCGCGCGCTCGCACTTTGACAGCCTCACGCCGTCAATTATGCTTCCGTGGTTCAGCGCATCTGATATCGCAAGGTCTCCCTCAACAACAAGCTGCGGAAGCGCGCCTGCGTTTGCGGCAAAGCCTGTCTGGAAGTAAATCGCAGCCTCGGTGTGCTTGAAGCGTGCAATTGTCCTCTCCAATTTGAAGTGCAAGTCCTGCGAGCCTGCAATGGCGCGCACCGACCCGCTGCCTGCGCCGTATTTTTCAACTGCCTCAATGGCGGCTTTCTTCAGCTCAGGCTGGTTGGAAAGCCCGAGATAATTGTTCGAGCAGAACATGATGACGTCCTTGCCGTTCACACGCGCGCGGGGAATGGATGGCCCCTGAAGCTCGCGCAGCTTCCACTCAAGGTTCTTGTCGCGGATGGATTTCACTTCTGCCGCCAGGAAATCGTCAAGCTTTGCCATAAATCTCACCTGCCAAAATTCCTGCCTTACTCCTTAAAAGAGTGCTTCTATTTCCATTGGATATGTAAATCCTGCCGGATTTCCATATGCGGGCAAATTTCTCTGGAAATTTGCCCACGGCGATTGACGGATGTCTGCCACTGGCACATCACTCTGCAAACGGTTATAAGCAGGTCAAGGCGCAATTTTTCCGATTCTCATGCGCCATCTCATACGCTTTTACTCAGGCGAGGGCAAGCCCACGCTTTTCTTCCGCGAAGCTACTGGCGAGTTTGGCACGCTTGTTCTCTCAGGCGCGCAGGACATAAATTTCTCGGAGAGGCTTGCCTGCATCGGCTACAAGGCGCCTGACGGCTACCACGAATGCAGGAACGGCGCGATACACACGCGCCAATGCCCCACGTGCAGCGCGCTTGACATGTCCCGCGCGTACACCAAGGGCGATTTCTCGGGCTACCCGCAACTTCACGAGACGGCCCGCAAGGAGGAATACGCGCTTTACCTTGCGGGCTTTGGCGAGAAAATAATCAAATGCGGCGTGACGAGAAAAGAGCGATTCGAGTCGCGCATGCGCGAGCAGGGCGCGGACTTTGGCTGCGTGATTGCGCAATTCACTGGCCCGGATGCCATTTACCACGCCGAGGCGTCCGTGCAGTCGCGCTTCCTTTTCTCAAACTCGGTAAGGCTTTCGCAGAAGCTGCGCCTGCTGGAATTCGACAAGGGCGTTGCGCGCGAGAACTTCATAGAGAATGTGGAGCTTGTGAAAAACTCCGGGGCGGTGCCTGATTTCACGCCGGATATCAGGGATTTCTCGGAATTTTACCCGCGCGTGAGGCATATTGAGGAAACGCACACCATAATCGGGGAGGTGCTCGGCGCAAAGGGCGAAATCCTGCTTTTCAAGTCTGGCCTCGGGCGGCACTTCGCAGTGAACATGAGGAAAAAGGTCGGCACTTTTTTCTGATTCCAATGCGCTAGCGTATCGGGTCGTACATTTTGGCAGGCGCGTTCATGAAGTGCGTGGAGATGAAGTTGCGGAAGTGGAAAGTGGCAAAGTTCCAGTAGCCCCACTTCCTCACCCTGCGCATGGAAATCAGCACGGTCGCCCTCCAGGCGTACTTGAACTTGCCGCACTTCATCAGCCTCATGCCCAGGTCGGTGTCCTCCGACGTCTTCAGCCTTGGGTTGAAGCCCCCGCATTTCCAGTAGGAGCTTGCGCGCGCCGAAACGTTATCGCCGTTCACATAGGCAAGCCCGAACGGGTTGAGGACCGCCGCCAGGAAATTGAGCACGCCCGCGCCGCAATACTCTGTCAGGGTCCCCTCGAACGGCCTCACGCCACCGACCACCCATGCAACGTCCTTGTCCTCAAATGCATTGTAGATGTGCTGTATCCAGCCCTGGCATGGCTCCACGTCCGAGCTTGTGAAAATGTAAATCTTGCCGCGCGCCACTTTCGAGCCGGCATACCTGCCGCCCGAGGCTGTGCCGTATTTCTCCTCCACCACGCGCGCGCCATAGTCGCGGGAGATTTTCTGCGTGTTGTCCGTGCTGTCCCCATCCCCAACAATCACTTCAAATGTCCCTGAGAATTTTTGCCGCTTTATCGCAGCGAGGCATGCGCCGATGTATTTCTCCTCATTGTAAGCCGGCACTATCACGGAAACATCCACATTTTTTTTCGCCATAAAAACACCTACAATAATTTTGCCCCTTCTTGGGCTGTTTTCGCCTTCAGGAGCATATAAGGCTTGCGAGGAAGGAACATGGGGATGTCTGAAAAAAGCGTGTGCCCTAGCATTGCCATGGAAGCGCGCGGGTTTGCCCCCATCTCATGCGAGCACCAATCTGCCAAGCCTGATTTTTTTGCAAATTGCCTCGATGACATCACGAGGCCTTCCCAGTTCTTGTTAGCAAAAAGCATGCTGAGCGCCTCGGTGCCGGAAGCGTTCACTTTCTTTTTCCATTCAGGCGACTTGATCACGCTTGATGTCTTTATGGGCGTGTAAAATGCAATGTCAAGCGTCTTTTCCTCGAAAGGCAGCTGCAGTGGCGGCTCGGACGGGCTTCTTCGCGCAAGCACGCCTCCAATCGCAGCAGCATCCACGCCAGACAAGCCAGTGCCGCATTCAATCTCTGCATCGTGCGCTATCTTGATGCACTCTTCCCGCGCAAAGCCAGCGCCCACAAGCTCGTTTAGCGAGAGGGACAGGGAAAGCGCTCCTGCTGCGCTCATGCCAAGCCCAAAGCCCACTGGCACATCTGTGGCGTGCTGGATGTCAAGAAGCCCGAGCCTGCACCCTCTTTCCATATAGAGGCGCAAGACGGATTTTGAAACAGGAAGCGCGCCCTCCTGCCCGTTGAGCATTATTGTCGTCCTTCCCCCGTTCCTCTCTGAAACAGTGGTGGTGAGGCTCTTGTCTATGCTAAAGCCCGCGCCCACTGCGTCCTTGTCCCCAATCAAGAATAAGCCTGTCACATACCCTGGGCAAGACGCTGTTACTGCCATATTCCTCTCTTGCCTCCTAACCTTCTTAAAGCTTCTTCAGCAGAAAAAACTTGTCTGGGCCTATAGTCGAATGGTAAGACGTCTGCTTGACGTGCAGAAGACTCGGGGTTCGATTCCTCGTGGGCCCACTCGCTGCCCGCTTTTTCGTCGCAACGAAAAAGGGGCCCCTTTTTGCCCGCAGGCAAAAAGAGGGTGCTCGTGTGCCCACGTCTGTCGCGCTACGGCGCTCCATCCTCGTGGGCCCATCCTTTTTCTTCCTTTCCTAAATCCCGCCTGTCAAGTAGTCCTGAGCTGCAGTGAGGCAAACCGCCTTTGCAAATGCCTCGTCCTTGAAAAACTGCCTTATGGCATTCCGAAACGCCTTGTCGCGCGCGAGCGGTTTTCCCTTCGTGTCCACAAACCCGCGCGCGCTCATCCCGTCAAAGTCTATGCAAATCTTCTCAACATCCCAAATCGAATTCGCGATTTCCATCTTCGTTGGATGTAT
>CAITKI010000087.1 GCA_903892905.1 uncultured Microcaldota archaeon
AGTGGAAAGCCTCGCGTGAATAGATTTTTATTTGCCTAGGATATATTTGAAGCTGGTTTTCATGGAAATGTTCGACCTTGTGATAATCGGCGCTGGGCCTGGCGGGAATTTTGCCGCGCTTACCGCGGCAAAAGCAGGCGTGTCCACACTCGTGCTCGAGGAGCATGAGGCGATTGGCCAGCCTGTGCACTGCGGGGAGTGCCTGTCCAAGAAAGCGTGCGAGCGGCTCGGCATTACGCTTCCCGAGGAGGCAGTCTCGCGCGAAGTGAAAGGGATACGGCTTATTTTCCCTGATAAAACTGCATCTTACATCAATGAGCCGGGCTACACGCTTGAGAAGGACAAGTTCGAGCAGTGGCTGTCGCTTGAGGCGACAAAGGCAGGCACTGCCTATAAGGTGAAGAACAGGGTGACTGCGCTGGAAAGGGCAGAGGGCGGCTGGGAAGTCAAGACGACATCTGGAGAGTATTTTGCACGCTGCGTGATAGACGCATCGGGCGTGGATTCGATTGCCTCTCGCTTGCTGAACATGAACGCACCGCAGAAAGTGGTGGTGGGCCTGCAGTATGAGATGGAGCCTGTGGATGTTCCTGATGGCATGATTGATTTTTTCCTCTGGCCTGCGCTTGCTCCGCATGGCTATCTTTGGGTAATACCTAAGAAAGATGGCAGGAGCAATGTTGGCTTGGTGACAAATGATGCGCCCAAGACGAGGGAGTACCTGGAGAAGTTCGTGGACATGTACGGCTTGAAGGAGAAGAAGAGGAACAAGGCGTTTGGCGGAAGAATACCCTCAGGCGGGCCGGTTGCAAAAACTTATGATGATGGGATAATGTTGATAGGAGATGCTGCAGGCTTCACATCCCCGATGTTCGAAGGAGGCACATCATTGTCCATGACAAGCGGGAAATTCGCGGCTGAAGTGGCGGCAGACGCTCTCAAGAAAAACGACCTGGCAAAAGCCGCGCTCGCGCCTTATGAGCAGAAGTGGCGCGCCACTTTCCCCAATTACGCGAAGCTTGTTGGCGGGAAAGATGCAACGTACAAATTCACCGATGCTGAGCTCAACAAGATCGCTTCGCTCATACCGCGCGACCTCACCACGATTACGCAGCAGCAGAGGCTGTCAATTGGCTTCAAGGTTCTCACGACTGCGCCCGCGCTCCTTTCAAAAGGCTTTATCTCATCGATGGAAACGCTGGGCAACTCGCGCGCGGACAATTTCGGATGGTAAGCGCGCAAGTTACATTCTTTTTTATTCCTTCCCGTATCTATTCAGTAAAAGGTGAGCCGCATGGATGCACTAGCAACTGACTTTACGAAAATCAGCAGCATACTTGATGGCTCGCAGAATAACAAGAAAGTGAAACTGCGCGGATGGGTGCACCGCTCCAGGACGTCGGGCGGGCTTTGCTTTCTCGTGCTTCGCGATTCATCAGGCACCATGCAGTGCGCGGTGAAGAAGGACGCGGTTGGCGAGGCTGCGTTTGCAGCGGCATCGGGAGCGTTCATAGAGACGTCCATGATGATTGAGGGCACGGTGAAGGAGGACAAGCGCGCGCCTGGCGGCTTTGAGCTTTCCGCTTCGGCAGTGGAAGTGATTTCACAGGGCGAGCCCTTCCCGATTGGCAAGGACCAGTCCACTGAGTTTTTGCTTGACGTGAGGCATTTGTGGCTGCGCTCCCAGAAGCTCACGCATATCATGCAGGCGCGGGACTATATCACGAGATACTTGAGGGAGTTTTTCTTCAAGGACAACTTCTACGAAGTGGCTCCGCCGATTGTGACCAAGAGCGCGTGCGAGGGCGGCTCCACGCTTTTCGAGCTCAACTACTTCGGCTCGCCGGCATATTTGTCGCAAAGCGGGCAGCTTTATTCAGAGGCAGTCATTGCTGCGCTGGAAAAGGTGTTCATACTTGCTCCGTCCTTCAGGGCAGAACCTTCTAGGACTGTGAGGCACTTGGCAGAGTACTGGCATTTGGAGCCTGAGATGGCATTCTATTCGCAGAAGATGAACATGGAGCTTCAGGAAAAGATGATTGAGTATGTCTGCCACAAGATGGCACGCGAGCATGCGCCTCTTTTGCAGGCAATCGGGCGCGACCCTGCGGATTTGCTGCAGGTGAAAGTGCCGTTTGAGAGATTGCCATATGAGAAAGCAATCCCCATGCTGCAGGAGCTGGGCTTCAAGATTGAGTGGGGCCAGGATGTTGGCGCTGACGAGGAATTCGCGCTTACCAAGGACAGGAAGAATCCTGTTTTCCTGCACAACCACCCCATGGGCTTCAAGGCATTCTACATGCGCGAGGACCCGAGCAAGCCCGGCACTGTTCTTTCAGCTGACTTGCTTGCGCCACAGGGGCATGGCGAGATAATCGGCGGCTCGGAGAGGATTTGGGAATATGACGAGCTTGCCGCGCGCATGAAGGAACAGAAGATGCGCGAGGAGGATTACAAGTGGTATGTGGAGCTCCGCAAGTACGGGAGCGTGCCGCACGCGGGCTTTGGGCTGGGAGTTGAGAGGCTCACCAAGTGGATGCTCAACCTGGACCACATCAGGGACACCATACCATTCCCGCGCGTAATCAACAGGGTCTATCCGTAGAAAA
>CAITKI010000088.1 GCA_903892905.1 uncultured Microcaldota archaeon
CAGATGCTGGTGGACATGGCGCTTCGGACAAAATCGCACGGGATTGCCTACACCTACACCGAGCCCACCATATTCTACGAATACGCAAAGGACACTGCGGAACTTGCGCGCAAAAAAGGGCTTTACAACGTGTTCGTGACCAACGGCTACATGACGCCAGAAACTATAGGCACGCTTTCCTGGCTGGATGCGGCAAGAATTGACCTCAAGGCATTTGACGACAAGTTCTACACTGATGTGTGCGGCGGGGCGCACCTTGAGCCTGTTCTGAAATCAATCAAGCTCCTGCACGCAAAGATGCACATCGAGATAATCACGCTGCTCATACCCACGCTCAACGACAGCGACGAGGAAATCCGCGCGCTTTCCAAGTGGGTATCAGAGCTGGGAAGGGACATCCCGCTGCACTTCACTGCCTATTACCCTGCAAACAGGATGACGCTGCCACCCACGCCTGCAAAAACGCTTGCCCGCGCGCGCAAAATCGCAATGGAGGAGGGGCTGAACTATGTTTACACGGGCAACTTGCCTGGCGACGAGGGCGAGTCCACCTATTGCCCTGCATGCAGGCGCTGCGTGGTGAAGCGGGTAGGGTTTGAAGTGGGGGAAATGCTTCTTGAGGGTGGCAAGTGCCGCGAGTGCGGGCACAGGATTCCCATAATAATGGACTGGAAAAAGGGAAGGAAAGATTAGGGCTTGCGCCCAAATGCTGGAAAAAATCAGCGCGCGCCAATCCGTTTCATGTGTTCAGTTCGCCTCTTCAAAAGCTCGGGCGTGCCAATGTCTTTCCTGTGCCACACCTTGCCTGAGATGGCGCTGCATGCGCTTTCGGATATTTTCTCGGCTTCCTCAATGGTGCCTGCCAAGCCCACCAGGCCAATGGAGCGCGAGCTTTGGGTGTAAATAGTCCCGTCTTTCTCATACACCGAGGCGTAGAAAACGCGCGCGCCTGATTCCTCAAGCGTGAGGTCCTCAATTGACAGCGGCTGGTCAGTGACTGACTTTACCGGGTAGCCTTCAGGCACCAGGTACTTGCACACTGTTGCCTTTTTCTCAAATTCAGGCGCCTTTGTCATCTTGTGCGCAGCCATCTGCTCAAATATTGTGTACAAATCGCTTTTGAGAATGGAAAGCACATTCATTGCCTCGGGGTCGCCAAAGCGCGCGTTGTACTCAATGAGCTTCACACCATTCTTTGTCGCCATGAAGCCTCCGTAAAGCACGCCGATGAACGGCTTGCCGGTCTTTTTCCTGAATGCCTCTATGGTTTTCTGCATTATGGAGAGCGCCTCATCGCGGTGCTCGCGCTTCAGGAAGGGAAGCAGGTGGTTGGCATCAGAGTAGCTGCCCATGCCCCCTGTGTTCGGCCCCACATCGCCTTCATACGCGCGCTTGTGGTCCTGCACAAGGGGCATGCCGTATATCTTGCTGCCGTCGGAAAAAGCCTGGAGGGAGAATTCCTCGCCATCCAGCTTCTCTTCAATCACAATATTCACTTTCCCGCCAAGCTTTGCAGAAAGCAGCTCGGTTGCATACTGTTTTGCCTCAGCTCCATCCTTAAGCTGGAAGCCTGTCACTTTGACGCCCTTGCCTCCTGTCAGGCCAGAGGGCTTCACCGCCACTTCGCCATTGCATGCATCTATGAATGCGTGTGCTTCCTTTTCATTGTCAAATATGCCGAACTTCGGGGCGCCTGGCACGCGAAAGTCGCGAAGGAGCTCCCTGCAGTATGCCTTGTCCCATTCAAGCCTGGAGGCTTCTTTCGTGGGCGCTGCGCAGGGCACGCCTGCAATGAGAAGGGCGTCTGTCACGCCTGCTGCCAAAACTGCGTCTGGCGAGGGGAAGGCAAGTGAAATGCCCTTGCCTTCTGCAAACGCCTCCACCTGCGCAGGCGAGTGTATGTCGCCGATGGCAAACTCCCCGCCGGATTTGCGCGCCAGCGCGGCAATGCCCGGGTGGTTGGCGGACATGAATGCGAAAAGCCTCACATTGGCGTTGCGGCAGATTGCCTCTGCTATCGCATGCTCGCGCGCGCCGTTTCCCACAAGCAGGAAGTTCTTCATGCTTACCACCAAACCGTCTGATGACGTATTTTTGTGAAGAGTGTTTATAATGTTTTGAGCTTACTTTCACATCAGGTGGTATTGATGTCAAACATACTGGTCATTGGCGCGGTCGGGCAAATCGGCACCGAGCTTACCATGGAGCTGCGAAAGCGGCACGGCGGCAAAAACGTGGTCGCCGCAACGCGCAAGACGCCGTTCCCAAAAGAGCTTGAGCAGTCAGGCCCGTGCATCTTCTTCGACGTGTCCGACAAGGAGGCAATGAAGAAAGTGATAAAGGAGCACAACATCGACACCATCTACCAGCTTGCATCTCTCCTCTCTGCAACAGGCGAGAAAGACCCGGACCTTGCCTTCCAAATCAACCTGATTGGCCTGAAAAACACGCTGGACGTATGCCGCGAGTGCGGCGTGAAGAAAATCTTCTGGCCCTCCTCGATTGCTGCGTTCGGCCCGACCACGCCGCGCGACAACACGCCGCAGAGGACGGTGCTTGAGCCCACCACAATGTATGGCGTCACCAAGGTGTCAGGCGAGCTTCTCCTCCAGTACTACCACAACAAGTACGGGCTGGACACGCGCAGCGTGCGCTACCCCGGGCTCATTTCCTACAAGGCAGAGCCTGGCGGCGGCACCACAGACTACTCAGTCGCGATTTTCTACGAGGCGATAAAGCACAAGAAGTACACGTGCTTCGTAGGCTCGCACACCGTGCTTCCCATGATGTACATGCCTGACGCGATAAGGGGCACAATAGAGCTCATGGACGCGCCGCGCGAAAAGCTTACAGTGGCAACTTCCTACAATCTTGCGGCAATATCATTCTCAGCAAAGGAGCTTGCGGACGAGGTCGCGCGCATCATTCCCGGTTTCGTGTGCGACTACAAGCCGGATCACCGCCAGGCAATCGCCGACAGCTGGCCCAAGTCAATAGACGACTCTCAGGCGCGCAAGGATTGGAACTGGAAGCACAAGTTCGGCCTGAAGGAAATCTCCGAGGATATGGTGAAGAACCTCACACCAATCCTGGCAGGCAAAAAGTAGGGCAAGGGAAGAAAAACAAAAGCATGGGCTAGCGAAAGCCAAAATAAAAAAGAAAAAGCAGGCTGCCTTATGCCCAGCCAAGCGACATTGCCACGCTCTGCGGGGAGAGCGCGGCTGCCATGGCGGTCACTGCGCCGCGGATGACGAACGAGACTGCCAGCAGCACAGCGGCCATGACGATTGCGACCGCGACGTTGCCACGCTTGAGCTCCTTGAATTCATCCAGGCCAACCGTTATCTTGTCAAGTATGCTGACTGCTATGTAAATGGACAGTATGGCAAGCACCACGCCAAGCACCAAGTTCACCACGCCTATCAGAAGCGCGGCCGCCAGCTCCATCGGGGCCAGGCCAGGTATGATGCTTTGCGTCAGGCCGTACACCCCGCCTTCCACTATGTTTGCAATTGAGAAGATGATGGCGCCAAGCAATATGGCGACTGCCACGTTGCCCTTCTTGAGCTCTTTGAGCTCCTCTATGCCCTGAGTGAGCTTGTCAAACATCCATATGCCCAGGTAAACGGAAACCATTGCGAGTGCGAGGCCCACTATGAGCTGCAGAAACGCAATCCCTACTCCTAAAAGCAAATCTACAAAAGCCATTTTATCCCTCCTTTCCGCAAGCGAAGTCACAATTTAAAAAGCTGCTTTGTTCGTCGTTCGCCGATGCCGATTTTTTGCGTCCCAGGGGGAACGAATGATATATAAGGCTTTCACGGACATATGCCTTCGGGAGATGGATATGAAGCAGATCACCGTGGTTGTTGCAGACAAGGTCGGAGTGCTGGCCGAGCTTTCCTACCTTCTTGGCAAGGCGCGCGTCAACATCGAGGCGATATCAGCCGAGGTCCAGGGCGGGAAAAGCGTGATAAACCTCGTGGTGAGCGACGAGAAGAAGGCAGAGATGATACTCAAGTCCAACGGATACCATGTGCTTGCGGGCGAAATGCTGGTGGTGAAGGTGAAGGATGCGCCCGGCGCGCTTTCCGACATCAGCAAGAAGCTGCAGAAGGCGAAGATAAACATCGAGAGCATCTACCTGCTCACGCGCGGCGAGGGCTACTCGCTTGACGCGCTCATGGTGGACAAGCCGAAGAAGGCGAAGAAGGTGCTGGCGGATTACCTGGTAAGGGCGCAATAGCGCAAGAGGGCGTGGAATTTCACAGCCTTTAATCATGTTTGGGTGATTTTATCAAGCAGATAACCGTAGTTGCAGAGGACAAGGTCGGCTTGCTTGCCGACATATCGTACATACTTGGCAAGGCGAGGATAAACATAGACGCCCTGTCTGCCGAGGTCCAGGGCAACAAGTGCCTCATCGACCTGTCGGTCAAGGACGAGGCAAAGGCAGTGTCGCTTCTCACCAGCAATGGCTACCAGGTGCTAAGGGCAGACGTGCTTGTGGTGAAGATAAAGGACGAGCCTGCGCAGATGGCGCAGTTCACCGCACGGCTTGCAAAGGAGAAGATTAGCACGACTTCCCTGCGCCTCATCACCAAGGAGAACGGCTACGACACCTACGCGCTCCAGGTGGACCACACTGCAAAGGCAAAGCGCGTGCTCGCCTCCTACATGAAGAAAAAGCAATAACTGCGGCGCGGCAAGGAGCTTCAAACTTCAAAAGACAGCCCAAGCTCCAGCCATTCTAAACTTCAATCTCAAGCTCCGCGCCTTTCACGCGCGCCTTGTAAGAGGCAATTTCGCGGTTGATTTCCTCCTCGCTCGCGCCCTGCTTTTTCATTTTCCTGACAAGTGCGAGCAGCCCATCCAGCCTGTCAAAGTCCTTGCTGACCTCTGATGCGGCCGCCTTCACTTCAGCGCGCTGCCTCTCTATCTGCGCAAGCATCTCTTCCTGCGAGGCAAGCCGTTGCTGGAGCTTTTCCATCTTTTCTGCCGCAGCCTTCTGCGCGCCGCTGTCCTCCCTCTGGTTGGCATAGTAATAGTCAAGCGCCTCGCAAAGGGAATCAAACTTCTTCCCGCCCTTTGCGGCGTCCAGCGAAAATGAAACAGGCTCGCCCTTCTCATTCTCCTGCACGCAAAATGCCACTTTCTCAGGGGTTTTTTGAGCAAAAGGCGTGGCTTTGGGGTGCTCGTACTTCTCCCAGCGCGCCACCAGCCTTCCTCCTGCGTCGTCTTTTTGCAGGCAAGCGTAAACAAGCCCATCCTCGCCCACGAGGATGAGGTTGCCTTTTCTAAACAGCTCGAAAACCAGCCTTTCCTTGCTGCGCGTGGTTATCTCCACAATCCTCTCCCCTTCCACCCGTTTTATTTCCTGCGCGGTCTTTCCCTCGAGGTTTTTCCTCAAGAAGCCCACAAACCCGTCAGGCGCGTCCGTGGCAGCCAATGCCTGGCGCGTGAGGTGCAGCCGCACGCCTGGCTGGAAAAGAAGCTCTTCCGAGCCTATCTTGAAAAGGAAAATGCCATCTGCAGTTTTTCTTATCCTCGCTATCCTTTTCCCCTGCAAGCCCGCTAGCTCCAAAAGCACATATGCGAGGTCCGCGCCCGACATTTTCTGCATATTTACCTCTTGCCGACCATCTTTAATATATCTTCCTCCCGAAAACCTTCGTGGTGTTCCTATGTCAAAAGTAAAAGACTCCTCCTTGGCGAAAAAAGGCGCGGACGAGCTTTCCTGGGCGCGGGCGAACATGCCTGTGCTTGCGAAAATCCGCAGCCGCTTCGAGAAGGAAAAGCCGTTTGCAGGGCTTACGATATCCGTGGCGCTCCACCTGGAGAAAAAGACAGGCATATTGCTTGAGACGCTATCAGCAGGCGGTGCGAAAGTGTACGCCTCCTCGTGCAACCCCATGAGCACCAATGACGCTGCCGCCGCCGCGCTAGCGGCGGCAGGCAAGATAGAAGTATTTGCCTGGGCAGGGCAAACAGACGAGGAATACTACTCTTGCTTGAATGCCGTGCTGGATGCCAAGCCCAGCATCGTGATTGACGACGGCTGCGACCTGATAAACCTGCTGCACACCAGCCGCAAGAAGGAGCTCCCGAAAATAATCGGCGCATGCGAGGAGACCACCACGGGCATAAACCGCCTCATGGCAATGCAGAAGGCAGGCAAGCTCCTCTTCCCCGTCTTTGCAGTGAACAACGCGCACAGCAAATTCCTGCTTGACAACCAGTTCGGCACCGCGCAATCCACAGTGGATGCGATTTCGCGCGCCACCAATGTCATCCTGGCGGGCAAAACAGTAGTGGTGGCAGGCTACGGCTGGTGCGGACGCGGCGTTGCCTCTCGCATGAAAGGAATGGGCGCCAATGTCGTCATCGTTGAAGTGGACGGCACGCTGGGGCCCCACGAATCCGGCCTCCACCGCGCGCTTTTGGCGCACTACGAAGGATACCGCGTGCTTTCCATGCCTGAAGCCGCGCGCATTGGTGACATTTTCATCACGGCAACAGGCAACAAGAACGTGATTGGCAAGGAGCATTTCCCGCTTCTGAAAAACGGCGCCATGCTTTGCAACACAGGCCACTTTGACGTTGAAATCGACGAGAAGGCGCTTCGCGCATCAAGCAAAAGCGTGCATGCAATGAAGGAAAACGTGATGGCGTATGAGCAGAAGGACGGCCGCACCATTTACCTGCTTTCAGAGGGGCGCCTCGTGAACCTTGCGCAGCCCTCAGGGCAAGGTCACCCTATCGAGATAATGGACGGAAGCTTCGCGCTGCAGGCGCTCTGCTGCGAGCTTCTTGCCAAATCGTCAAAAACAGGCGGAAAGAAAATGGCAGCAGGCGTGCACAGCGTGCCTGTGCCAGTGGACGACGAGGTCGCGCGTCTTCTCCTTGCATCAAAGGGCATTGCGCTTCAGGAGCCCACTGCGGAGCAGAAAAAGTACGCTGAATCTTTTGAAGAAGGCACTTGAGCAAGGGCAGGCACTTAGGCGCGCTACTCAAAGCTCAGCTTCACTTCATCCTCAACCAGCGAGTGCAGCACCTTCTCCAGCGCCTCTGCGCCGATGGGGATGTCCGCCCTGTCCTCGCGCGCAATCCTCACTTTCGTTATTTCCTTGCCATCGTGGAACGCGTGGTTTATGCCCAAAAGCCGCGCTGGCGAGATGATATCCGCAATGGTCTTCTTCACATCCCCGCTTGCTTCGGCAATCCTCACCTTCTTGCCAAGCGAGGAGGAAATCTCGGAAACTATCTTTCCCTGCTTGCCAATGAGCAGCCCAACTTCCCCGCGCGTGAGTATGAGCACCACTTTCCCCAGGTCGATTGCCTTGTAGAATGAGGCGTTGGATATGTTGTACCTGTCGTTTATCTTGTAAAGTATCAATGCTACGTCAAAATCCAGCCTCGTGATCTTCCCCTCTGCAATCTTCTTCTCGCACGAGGGGCAAAGCTCGCCTGACTTCAAGTCTGAGTCGCAAACAGGAGTTTTCATCCAACCACCCTATTTTTGGAAAGGCGGCGGCCGGATTACTTGCTCATCTTTATCTCGATTGCGGAGACTTTCGACTTTGTCCCGTCCTCCGAATCAAGCTCCTCTGTCTTTGTGAGTATGTTCGCAACTTTTGCGTCCGGCAGGAACCTGTTCCTCACGATTTCAGCCACGTCCACCGCGCGCGAAATCGCCTTGCCGCGCGCCTTGATGAACACTTCCTGCTCGCCATGGTTGAACTGCGTCACAACGGCAAGCACGTATCCCATCACGCTTTTCTTGCCAATGTAAATGACATTCCCGTCCGTCCTAACAGACTGCGGCATCCCGCTTTGCTGCGCGGGCGCCGCCCCGTTCTGCGGCGTTGTTGTTCCATCCATGCATCCACCTCTTGCCATTGCGCGAATATTATGCCTTTACCGCCTTCCTTTCCGGTATTCAGACACCAGCCTTTCCAAGTCTATTTCTGGCTCTCCCAAACTATTTATTTCTTCGCTCCGCTCAGGTTTTGCCCTCTGGGCAAAAGCCCGCCCGCTGTGGCGGTCGGTTTCTTCGCCCTCAGCAGCGGGTGGCGCATCTTTCCTTTTGGGCTCCTCCTTTTTCGCAGGCGCCTCGTAGTGCGCCGTCCTCTTCTTCCCCTTCCACGACAGCCTGTTCATGGCGTTTTGCAGCTGGAAACGAAGCTTCCGGAATTCCGAGTCGCGAAGCACGGTCTGCCTCACGCCGTTCTCCATTAGCTTGAGCCGGTGCAGCAGCGCACCCTTTTCCTCCTCCAGCCTCTCCACCGTCATCCTCAGGTTGGCATTCTCGCGCGCCAATGACTCCAGCCTGCCACGAAGTTCATCAGTGGATGCCGTTTTCATTGCAGATGGCGCCCTTGCATGCGCGCGCGGCTCCTCCTTCTCAGGCTCGCGCAGCATCATGAAAGCGTCCTGCACGCGCACGCCCCGCAAAAGCAAGTGCTTTATCCTGTCGCGCTCGCCATGCGCCAGGTCTGCAAGCGCGTCAATCTGGCGCAGCTTGTTGGCATGCGCTCGGTATGCGAAAACAGCGGCGCAATATGCGTCGCGCTCATGCGTGTTCGATGTGCCTGCGCCGCGCGATACCAGCCGCTTGTCCTCCTCGCGCACGCTGACACGCGGGATATACAATCTGCAGGAAAAGTAAGACGCCAGCCTAAGCGCCGCTTCAGGCGCAGGGTTGGTGTCGCACGCGATAAGGGAAGGCGTGCCCATGGTCTCAATCATGCGCGTGGCATCGGAAAACCCTGCCAGCGTGGAGCGCAGCGCGAGCCTGCGCCCGTCCAATCCCACCGCGGCTATCCCGAACGTAGCGCCCGGGTCAATGCCGACAATAATGTGCCTTTTTTCGGGCAAGTTGTCACCAGAATCAGTCGCTTCCTGCTCCGTCGCCCGCAGCCGTGTCGAGCCTCTTTTTCGTGATTGCCTGGTGGAGCACGAGGTGCGTGTTCCTCTCCACATTCTCCTTCACGACCACGCCTGCATCCACCCAGCAGCCGTCGCCTATCATCTTGCCTGGCATCACGGAGCAGAGCACGCCCATCTTGGTGCTGTCGCCGATTATCGCGCCGAGCTTGTTCCTCTTGGTGTCAATCACCACGTCGTTCACCACGGCATGGATGTGCCCCGCGTCAAAGCGGTAATTGGCAATCTGCGTTGCCGCGCCGAAGTTGCAGCCGCTTCCCACGATGGAGTCTCCTATGTAAGTGAGATGCTTGGCATTGACATGGTCGAATATTATGCTGTTTTTGAGCGTGGTGGAGTCGCCTATGCCGCAGTCCCTGCCAATGGACGTTGTGCCCCTTATATACGCGTGCGGACCCACCTCGGTTTTCTCGCCGATGTAGACATTGCCCTCCAAATATGAGTCATAAACAACGGCGTCCTTCTCCATGATGACTTTTCCCTTCACCGTGCAATTCTCAAGCTTGCCTTTCTTTTCAGGCAGCTTTGAAAGGAGGAATTCATTTGCAGAGAACAGCTGCCAGGGCATGCCCATGTCCAGCCAGAAGCCGCCCACCTCGACGGCAGTGGCGCCAAGCAGCAGGTCAATGATTTCATATTCGCCGCGCGAGGACTTTTTCACGCCCTTAATTTTTTTGAAAATGGACGGCTCGAAAACGTAAAGCGAGCAGTTTGCAAGGTTGCTTTTGGGCTTTTCCACCTTCTCCTCAAATGCCGCTATCTTGCCTGCCTTCACAACCGCGGTGCCGTACTCGCGCGCATCATCCACTGCATGGAGCGCGGCAGTCGCCTCCCCGCTTGCGCCTTCGGCCAGCTTCTTGAGCGCCTCAGGCTCGGCAATGATGTCTCCTGCCACCCCGAAGAATGTGTCGGTTGCAAAGCTTTCAGCATAGCCAAAAGCGGCCGCAGTGCCATAGCTCTCGCCCTGCTCTATGAAGGACAATTTCATCCCTGGCACCGGGTGGGCCTTGAAGTAATCGGTAATCGTTTCCTTCTTGTACTTGACAAGCACGGCTGCCTCGGATACGCCCACAGACTTGAGATTCTCAAGCACATGCTGCAGTATGGGCTTGCCCGCAAGCTGTATCATGCACTTTGGGCGCGTGTAGGTGAGCGGGCGAAGCCGCTTGCCCTCGCCCGCAGATAGCACCACTGCTTTCTTGATTGCCATGCACCCTTTATTCCCCTTTAGCTTATTAAATTTGCCCGCGAAGCCCAATTATGGCAAACATAGACGTAATCTCCCTGATTTTCGAGTCGTTCGAGCTTGTCAAGGCGCACTATAAGGAAGTGGCGCTTCCACTTCTCGTGCTCATGCTCATGTCCGGCGCAGGAGGCTTTGGAGGCTCGTCATTTTCAGACGTGTTCGGCTCCAAAAACAGCAGCGCCTCGGGCGCATACCGCGGAAGCCCGCTTGCGAATGCCATATCCGACTCGGGTGGTCTCACAGCAGGCCTCGCAGGCGTGCTTCTGGCAGTGGTTGCAATCGTGGTGGTGCTTGTCTTTGTTTTCTCCGTGCTGAGCATGGCAATATGGTTCTACATAAGCGAGCATTTCCAGGCAATCCTTGCCAGGAAGAAGCTTGCGAAGGCCTGGCAGCCGCGCATGTCTGCCCACCTTCCCCGCGCGTTCGTGATGGCGCTTTTCGAGTTCGTTCTGCTAGGTGTGTTCATCGCAGCAGTCGTGGCAATCGCGCTTGCATACTCCTCCATAGGGCTTCTTTTTGCAATAGCGCTCTTCGCGCTGCTTGTGCTCGTGTTTACCTGCCTGGGCATTTTTCTCGCCCCCGCGTGGATATATTACGCAATCGACAGGCTGCCCTTCTTCGCCTCGCTTGGCCGCTCGTTTTCGCTTGTGCAAAGGAATTTAGTGCATTTCCTTGTCTTTGTCCTGATATTCTTCCTGCTTGGCATAGGCTCGGCGCTTGCCTCTGTTTTTGCCTGCTGCTTCTCTTTCATACTCATGCCTGTGTTTGCGGTGTTCTTCGCCCTGCTCTCGCGCGTGACGTTGCTTAAGATGAAAAATGCGATGGAGCCTGCAGCCGCAACGAAAGCCAGGAAAAAATAAGCGAATCAGCCAATTGCTGCCAGCACGGCTTTCTCCGCGGCAGCCACTGTTTCATCCAGCTTTTTCTTTTCCCTGCATTCACATGTCAGGCGCATGGCCGGCTCGGTGCCTGAGGGGCGCACAAGCAGCCAGCCGTCGGAAAAATCGTACCGCAAGCCGTCAATGGTGGAAAGAGTGGCGCCGGGAAATGCCAGCGACTTTTCCAGCGCAGCCATTATCTTTTCCTTGCTCTTCCCAGCGCACTTGTACTTGCGCCTCTCTATGGGATAGGTGCGCACTGCGTCGGAAAGCGCGGACAGCTTCCCGCGCGTGCAGAATATCTCGACAAGCACAAGAGCAGCAAGGCATCCGTCCGCGCAGGGCGTGGAAGAGGGGAAGACATACTCCCCGCATGGCTCGCCGCCAAACACCGCGCGCTTTTCCTTCACCTGCTTCGCCACATGCAGGCTGCCCACAGGAGTAATCGCTAGCTTCCCACCCGCCTTCTCCACCGTTTCCTTCACGCAAAGCGAAGCCTCCACTGTGGAAACAACGGCGCCCTTTTTCTTCTTCAAAAAGTGCTCGCAGAAAATGGAAAGCTGCACGTCAAGCGCCAGCACGCGCCCCAATTCGTCCATGCCAATCGCACGGTCGCCATCGCCGTCAAACGCAATCCCCAGGTCGCACTTATTCTTCCTCACCGCTTCCGAGGCGGCAGTTAGCGTATCTGCCTTGGGCTCCAAGTCGCGGACTGGCTTTCCAGGCTCGGAACAATTCAGCTCCACCACCTCGCAGCCAGCTGCGCGGAGAAGCGCAGGCGCTGCAAGCGATGCAGCGGCATTGCCTGCATCCACAAGCACGCGCGGCTTCCTGCCTGCGATTGATGCGGTATCGACCTGTGAAAGCAGGAAATGGATGTATTCTGATGAATAGTCGCGCGTTTCCTTCTGTCCCACTTCATTCCAGGCAACAGCGTCCTCCTTGCAGGAAAGCGCAGCTTCCACATCCGCTTCCTGCTCGCGCGTGAATTCCATTCCTTGCGAAAAAAGCTTTATGCCGTTGTATTCCGGCGGGTTATGAGACGCAGTAATCATCGCCCCGCCGCACTTTTCGCGCGAGGCGGCATATGCGAGCAATGGCGTGGGCGCCAGGCCGATGTCCACTACGTTCGCGCCTGCGAGCATGGCGCCTGATGAAAGCGCATCGGAAAGAACAGGCGAAGTGGCGCGCGCGTCGCGCGCGATGACCAGCTTTCCGCCTTTTTTCCCGCAAGCGTTGCCCACGCGCATGGCAAGCGCAGGGCTGACCTCTTTTCCATAAACGCCCCGTATGCCTGATGTGCCAAACAAGCCTGCCATGCGAAAGCTTGGGGCAAATAGCCTTTTAAAGTCTTAATAGCACAGACCTCGATATGAGCGTAGACAGGCTATCAGTATCGGGCCCGCAGTCCGCTGCAGGCATAATGGGGATTTCCTCCAACACCAACCTAGGCGGCCTGAAGTTCAACCCGCGCGGCGTGGTGCTTTTCTCGGCAGTCTTCATACTCGTTGTGAAGATAATCGACACGCTTCTGCGCGGCAGCGTTTAAGTTGGGCGGAAAATATTTTCCTTAGCGCAAGCAGGGATCTTTCAGCCAAACAGCCTTTTCGCCGCGGCCGCCACTCCCTTCACATCCTTTTCCTCGCAGATGACAAGCGCCTCCAGCCTGCGCGTCTGCATGGCAACGAGGGCCGCGACAAGCTCGCTTTCGCGCGAGAGGGGAAGCGTTTTCCCATTCTTTTTCTCAAGCATGATATCTGTCTTTGCGGAAAGCGCGGGCACGTCTATAAGCACCGGGCAGCCGCACGCGTGCGACAGCTCCTCCTCAGCTTTGCGCGCAGGCACGCGCATTTTTGCCATAGGAACGGAATATGCCTTCTTGAACAGCCTGCGCTTCTTTATCCTGGCCGCATACTCGTGCGCGCCTTTGGATGCGCCAAGCGCGTCGAGCGCCTGCGAGTCGCCAAGGCACAAAAAGTCGTCCTCCACAAGCGTGTCATCCTCAAGCGCCAGCATTATCGCCTGCTGCAGCATGCGCGAGGCAATCCTAACAGTCTTGTGAAGGTAAACAGTGGAGAACATGGTGATGCGCGCGACCAATAAGCTTTCTGCAGCCTCGAGGCCCCGCTCGCGAATAAGAAGGCCATGCCTGCCAAGCGCCACGCTTGTGCAAATCCTCTGGGTGTCAATCACGCCATAGGCAACGCCCGTGTAGTGCGAGTCCCGCAGAAGGTAGTCCATCCTGTCCGCGCCAATGTCCGATGTTATCACGCTGCCAGGCGCAGTGCCGCTCAGGTCCGCAATCTCGCGCGGCGAAAATTCCGCGGAAAGCGCCTCAGCCACCTCTCCGTGCAGCATCATGCGCCTGCCCACTTCCTCGTGCGTGCCAAGCTTTCCCTTAAGCACGGCCTCTGCCTCGTGCGAGAATGAAACGTGCCCTATGTCGTGCAAAAGCGCAGCCACCCTCACCTTCGCTATCCTCTCCTCCTTCATGCCCATCTCCCGGCACATCCTGTCTGCAAGGAAAAGCGTGCCCAGAGAATGCTCGAAGCGCGTGTGGTTTGCGCCAGGGTAAACTAGATATGCGGTGGCAAGCTGGCGGATGCCGCGCAGCCTCTGCATCTGGCAGCAATCAAGCAGCTTTTCTTCTGTGGGGCTAAGCGTTATGGTTCCGTGCAGCGGGTCTCGTATCCGAAACATATTTTCCCTTCAGGCAAGCGCAAACTTGCCCTTGTTCTTCTCCAGCAACTCCCCTTCCTCTGCCATGTGCAGCAATATTGCAAGGCACGCCTCTGGCGGAATGCCCAGCACGCGCGCAAGCTCCTCGGCAGTCTTGTCCCCTTTTTCAAGCGAGGACATTATCTTGGGCTGGTGCGAGGTTGCAAAGTCCTTCCTGATGAAATAGTACTTCCTGTCAAACGCGCGCAGGCCTGCCACCTCGCCTGCCTTGATCCTTTCCGCAACCGCGCCTGAGAGCTGCCTCGCGTCGCCTTCGTTGTCAAGCACAAGATAGCCTTTGGAAAGGGGGTCATAAGCTGGCTGGGGAGCTGCAACTTTTCCAGCCGTTGCATGTACAGCCCCGCTGCCTATCTCATGGGCAGGCAAAATATCCCTTGTCTGGCCAAACACAATGTCCGAGACGTTGTACACCCCGTTCTCGTATTTGCCGCTCCTGAAGACATTGACCACTTTCTTCTCCACAAGGGAGGCAAGAGTGGCCTTTTCCGTGCTGGAGAGCGCCCTGTCGACTTCAGATGGAGTGCGCTTCTCGAACTTTATGGCAAGCAGCTTCTTCACAAGCATTTTCTCCTGCTCGGTCAGCGGCCCTGCCGCCTTCTGCCCGCCTATTGCGCCCTTGACTGAAAGCAGGTAGATGCCGTCGCGAAGGGGAAAGACCTCAAGCGATGAAGCATTTGCAATCTCAGAAGGCAAATTGCCCAAAAGCTCAGCGCCGTCCTTTGTTTTTCGCACTTTCAAGTCCATCAAATCATCTTACCGTATGAGCTTTTTCTGGATGACTTCCCCGCCAGGGGTTTTCTCGGAAAATATCTGCGCGCTAAACGAGCTGATTTTCGCAGAGGGCGACTGCCACATGTTGCGCGGCAGGCCCGCTTTCTCGCACACCTGGCAGAGGAATTCCTCCTCGTTCCAGTTCCACTCCACTGGCACCTGGGGGAGCAGCAAGCCTGACGAATATCCATAGTGGATGATGAGCCCGTCCCTGCCCACCTTCACTTTTTTCAAGTACTCCTCGGGCTTTTTCACCCTCAGCTCCTCGGGCACGGAGAGCACGCTCACTTCCAGCACGAGCTTTGGAAGCTCGCTTTTTTCCACAGGCGGGAAGCGCGGGTCGTCAAACGCAGCTGAAAGCGCGCAGTCTACAGTGGCAAGCGCAAGCTCCTTTATGGGAAGGGGGTAGCCAATGCAGCCGCGAAGCTCGTGTGAAGGGTGCGACTCAAGCGTGACAAATACGCCTCGCTTTTCCGAAAGCGCGCCTTCAGCGCGGCCTGGCGCCACTTTCTTGCCGTTTGCCAAATACCCTTCTATGGACTGCCTAGCAAGCGAAACAAGATACTGTCCCTGAGAAACCGGAACTGCTGCCATCCTCACACCGAATGTGTTTTGGCACCTAGGTTTAAAATGGAGCGCGCATTGGCGCAAAGGGCGCCTCAGTCCTATCCATTGTGCTCGCCGCGCCTGCCGCTTTGGCGCGCGCAGCGTTCAATCCTGCTCCTTGTGCTCGCCGCGCCTCCCGTAGATTTTCTTCCTGCGCGGCGCCTCGCGGAATATGGGCGCGCCGCGGCGCTCCTCGCCCCCTCCCTGCGAGGAAAGCTTCTGCTCAAAGCTGTCCCACTCGAAATTCACGCGCAGGTGCCTTCCCGTCTCGATGTCGATGAGCACGTACTTCTGCTTCTTTATCTCGAAGTTGCGAAGCAGCAGGCCTCTCGCTTCCTCCAGCCTCATGGTGTGCGCGCGGGAGCTTGTCACCAGGAAGCACAGGTCTGCGCCTGACTTCACAAGCTTCCCAAACGAGGACTTGAACTCGGAAATGTTGCCGAACTGGACCTCGAATGCCGCAGAGCCGCTTTCCTTCCTCATGAAGTAGAGCCAGCACGGGGACTGGGCCTCAAGGTAGCCGAACTTGAAGGCAATCGAAGAATACTGCTCGGCAAGCGTCTCAATCAGCCTGCTTTGGGGCTTCTTGACGCGCACCACTTCGTCCACGAATTCCATAGCATCAGTTGCTCGCGTTAAGGTGATCTACCGGGACTCGTCTAATAGCACGACCACGGTTTCCTGTTTCACAGATGTCTTTCTTGAGACATCTCCGCAAGCGTTACTTCCTACCAATCCGGCAGTAGCTCTTTTGAGTATGTTGTATGCCGCGTTTAAATCCCTATCCATGCTGTTGCCACAGTTATCGCAGTCGTATTCCCTTGTGGAAAGTGGCATGTCCATCTTATTCCCGCACACGCAGCACATCCTTGTCGTATCCTTAGGATTGACAAACACGATCTCGCAACCAGCGCTTTCAGCCTTGTAGCGTAGCATGTTTGCCAATTCGCCCCAACCGGCATCATTTATCTGCTTGCCGAAGTTCTGCTCGGCAAGCTTT
The DNA here is from genome assembly GCA_903892905.1 of uncultured Microcaldota archaeon. Classification (GTDB taxonomy): domain Archaea; phylum Micrarchaeota; class Micrarchaeia; order Anstonellales; family Anstonellaceae; genus UBA10161. The sequence goes on from CAITKI010000088.1 coordinate 16,187, forward strand.
TGCGATGCCAGATCTTCCAAGGCGATAAAGGAATATGAATTGACCAGGCTATGGGAAAGTTTGTGAAGGAAGTCTCTTCTCGTGTTCTTAAGCTTCTCCAGCTCACTGGCAACGTCTCTCTTGGCGTTCCATCTGTTTTTGCTATATTTCTTTTTCCTTGCAAGATGTCTTTGTAAGAAGGCTATTTTTTCCTCATGTTTTCTGACAAATCTAGGGTTCTTTATCACTGAGCCATTAGAAAGCGTTGCAAGCGTTGTCAGTCCCAGGTCTATGCCTATCCTTGTTTTGCCATTCGACGGCTTGATAGTTGGAGTTTCCTCAACTGCAAAGCAGGCAAACCATTTGCCCGAGGGCTCTCTCTTCACGGTGAGCGTCTTTATCTCGCCTTTTATCTCCCTGTGCTGCACAATCTGAATTTCTCCAAACGGCGTTACCCTAAGTTTTTTTCCAAGTGAGAAGCCAAACTGTGGATAGTGCAGGCTTTTCATCCTGTCAATTGACTTGAAGCGTGGGAAACCTGCGTTATCTCCTGCCTTCCTAAGTTTCACATAGCGCCATATGCTATCTTCAATGCGGTGGGCTATCTCCTGCGCTGTCTGTGAAAACAAGCCAGAGTTCTTGACCATCAGTTGCAGTGAGTTTCTTGTTGGAAACTTGTCATAATTTCCATACAGCTCTTTGCTGTGCTCAAGAAGATCGTTCCACAGATCCTTTGCCAGCCAAAGGTGCTGGTGCATCTTCTTTTCCTGTGCCTTTGAAGGATAGAGTCTGAAACGGTAAATCTTCATTCTTATCATTTCATTATTGTTTAGTGTGCTTATGAAGATTTCGGCAGTAGGATGCCAGTGATTTTTTCACTCCCTAACACTATTTTCCCAATGCAATCGCCTATCCAGGGCGGACTCATGGCTAGGCTGGTTAAAATCCATTTCCACCTGCCTCGCTTACCACGGCACTTTCTTCAGCCCCAGCCTGTTTGCGACCACGTTCGCGCCCACATGGACAAAGTAGGTGAGCACGGCAAGGAAAAGCACAGCCTCGAGCGTGAGAAGCCCTGAAGCAAGGGGATACACGAACAGCAGCGCAAGCGCAAGGAAAAGAAGCTGGTCCATCACAAGCGAGGGTTTTCCCCTTGCAAGGCCCTGCCTGCGCTTTATGAAGCTCCCGAGCAGGTCGCCAGCCATTGCCCCGCAGCCAAGCAGAAAGCCCGCAAGCACGTAGGTGGGTGCGCCTCCCTGGTAAATTTCCCAGTTCCCTCCTGCAAGCAGCAATCCCTCAAGCGCGCCAATAGCCACGCCTGCAAGCACGCCTGCGAAAAAGCCGCGCACAGTCTTGCCGTCGCCAAACAGCCGCTGGCCGTCACTCCACTTCTTTCCTCCATCAATGGGCGCGCCGCCGCCAAGAAGCACCGGCACGGAGTTTGCAAAATAGGCTGGAAGTATGAGAAGCACAAGCTCGATTACCCACACGGCGGCATCCATGCGCCTAATTTATGCAAAGATGTTTATTAACTTTCTAACCACAAAACGGTTTGGAAGATGAGAAAATGGCAAAACAAAGCACGCTTGCATTCCTCCTTCCCCTGCTTCTGGTGTGCGCAGCAATCCTGGCGGCATATTCCTTCCTTTCAACGCCAAGCGAAGGCGCGCCTGCGGGCAGCGGGGGAATCTCGCTTTCCATTGACGGCAGGCCCCTGGTGTCCGGCAACACTGCAACGCTGCATGCAGTGTCCACATGCGGCGCATTTGATGTCTCGCTGGACGGGGCAGGCTTTGGGAACGGCGGCCCCCTGATGTCCACGCCCTTTATGCTGGAAGAGGGCAGCCACTCCTTTTTCGCGCAAGGGAATGGCTGCAACTCCACCCTTGATTTCACTGTGCTTGCGCGCGAGTGCGGGGAAAACGAAACAATCACGTGCCAAAAGGACAATTGCCCTGGCGTGCGCAATTGCTTTGGGGGCATATTCTCAGACTGCGCGCTTCCAAAAAAAGTCTGCTCGCCCGGGGAAAAAGTGGGGTGCAGCACAAATGGCTGCTCGTTTGGCCATATAACTTGCAACCCGTGCGGAACAGGCTTTGGCCAGTGCCTGCCTGACTCAAAGGCAGGGAATGCCACGTGCAATGGCCTGTCATCTTCCTGCAATTAGAATTTACTTCCTGCGGGATTTTTGCTTCGCCTGCGGCTTTGGCGCAGGCTTTTTGGCGCCTGACTGCTTGGCTGCGGGGGCGGGCGGCTTTGGCTGCCTTGGCTCCTCCACATCTTCTGTGCTCCTTCCTGCGCGCAGCTTGTTCCGAATGCTTTCAAGCTGGGCAAGCATGTTCTCCACTTCCTTTTCCTGCTGTGCCACCTCGCCTGCTATGCGCGCATTCCTCTCAAGCTCGGCAAGCTCGTCATCCATCTCACCGTTTGCTATTGTCCTTTCAGACTCGCCCATCTCCTGCGCGCTGAAGACTTTTTCCTCGTTGCGCGCGGCTTCCTCGATTTCTGCGTCGGCCTCCTCGTGCTCGATTGGGGGGGCCGGCTCGCTTTCCTGCATGCGCTTCTTGCGGCTCTCCACCATGCCGCGCGTGACGTCGTCCAGGTTCTTTTCGTGCTCAGCTTCCGTGCCGAATGTGAATTTCTGGGTGTAGCTCGTGCCTGACTCTGTTTTTGCCTGCTGCTCTGAAAGCAATGGCGCAGGCTCGGTCGTGTCGTCCTCCTCGCGCCTTGCAGCTAGGAAATTGTAGGCAATGAGCGCCACCACTGCGGCTGCAAAAATGCCTGCGAGTATCGGGAGCGCGCCAATTATGCCCGGCAGGATGCCGGTGTCGGCCACGCTTGCGGCAGTTGACGGGATTTTGTCCTCAGTCGCATTCTTGTCGTACGCCACCGTGGACACCAGCTGGTCCAGCTTGTAGCCCTCTGCCGAATAGGTGTAGCTTCCAGTATGCGTTGCAACCAGGCTCACTGTGCCTGTGCTGTCTGTGCGCACGGTCTGCCTGCTTCCATCAGGATAGTCCACCAATATCTTTGCGCCTGCGATTGGCAGGCCTTCCCTGGATTTGAGGGAAAGGGTGAGCGTGCTGTTCAGCGGCACCCTGGAGGGTGCAAAAAGCACCACGGTGCTTGGCGCTGCGATTGCCGCGGCATCGGGAATCCTGCCGACCGCCGCCTCGCTCACACTCGCGCCAAATTCATAAGTGACGCTCCTGGTATCCCCGCGATTGAGCCGGGGGATCTCCCACACGGCCTGCCTCCCGTCAAACTGCGACGGGCTTGGCGAAAATGAAATTGCCGCGCCTGTCGGCACATATGACAGGCTCTCGCCGATGTTCACATACGTCCTGTCAATCGAGCCGATGTTTTTCAATGAGAGCGTGACTTGGGTTGACACCGAGCCTGCGCTTCCAGCCTGCTTTGCGCCGCTGTTTGTGCAGGCATCGCTGATGCCGGCCTGGGCAAGCGGGCAGTCGCCGGCCTTGCCCACTTCTATGGTGCGCGTCACCTGGAGCCAGCCGTCCGAGACATATGTCTTGGAGTAGCTTTCGGCGGCAAGCATGGGCGCAAATAGAACCATGCTTACAAGCAATGTCAATGCAAAAGATTTCACCATGAACACACCCCTGTGATAGTTCTTTCTGGTGCGTTCAGTATTTAAATCTTTGTATTTTATGGCTATTTGTGGTGATGCCCGTTTTGCGACTTCCGGCAGCTACCCCTCCCTTTAAAATCCTTATTCGCAAAAGGATGGATAGGTGCGACAATGAAATTTGGAAAGGCATTGCTCTTCGCTTTCACGCTCTTCTTATTTGCAGGCTTTGCATTTGCAACGCCCACCAGCCAGCTCAAGAACGCGCTTTCTTCCCTTTGCAATGGCTTAAGCACAATGGTGCCTGTCGCAGCCATGCTCATGGTGCTCCTTGCATCCGTCATCTACGCAACAGGGCAGATGATGGGCGCTGAGACGCGCGCACGCGCGAACGTCTGGGCAACATCCGCGCTCACAGGCGCCATCATAGGCATACTCATTTCAGTGATTGCGCCATCAGTGCTCCAGATAATCGCCGGGCAAACAATACAGTGCTGATGGCTGGGGCAGACAAGTGCATTTAAACCTAGCCTGTTTTTTATTTCCATGGAGCCAGCACTAGCTGTAGGGATAAGCATCACGGTCATCATGCTATCCGCGCTCATTTTCGACAGGCTCCGCCTTCCGCACATACTTGGCGTGCTCGCAGCAGGCATACTTGTCGGCCCCTACAGCCCGATTGCGGGCCTGAGCTTCCTCGGGCTCAACTTCGCCAACATAATAATCACCGACCCTTCCCTTGTGGAGACGTTTTCGGTCATCGGCTCGGCGCTCATACTGTTCGGCATCGGCCTTGAGTTCTCGGTCATCAGGCTTTGGAAAATGGGCTGGTTCACCTTCCTCGCCGCCCTCCTCAAGATCGGCATCGTCTATTTCGCCGCGCACTTCTGCCTCGCGGCAATGGGCTTTGGCACGCAGGCCGCAGTGCTTGTGGCAGTGGCGCTTTCGTTCTCCTCCACGCCCATCATCATAAAGCTCCTGGAAGATTCAGGGAAGATAAAGCGCCCCGAGGTGAACTTCATAATCTCGGTGCTGGTCATAGAGGATTTGCTCGCGGTCTTTTTCCTCGGCCTTATCGCAAACCCTGTTGCGGCAGGCGACTACTCGCTTGCGGTGGCGGTGCTGCGCGTGCTGCTCACCTTCATATTCGCCTACTTCGTGCTTTCCAAGCTCATTGACAAGTTCCTCGACTTGTTCGCCCACTCCGACGAGCTCATCATACTCTCCACCGTGAGCCTGGTCCTCGTCATCGGCTACCTGTCATCTGCGATCGGGCTGTCCTTCTCGGTAGGCGCCTTCCTTGCAGGGAGCACCATCGCCGGCTCGCCGCACTCCCGCAGGATTGAGGAAAGGATACGGCCGTTCAATTCACTTTTCGCCTCGTTTTTCTTCTTCTCCATAGGCCTGATGGTCAACACCGCGGGCGTGATGTCCAACCTGCCGCTCCTGTTCCTCTTCCTTGCAATAGGCATCATAGTGCGCTTCGCGGCGTCAGGCTTCTCATCTTACATGGCGGGCTTTTCAGGCAGGAACGCATGCTTCTGCGCCGCGGTGTTCCTCTCCATGTCCGAGCTGTCCCTCCTTCTCATAAGCCAGGGCTCGGCATCAGGCATATTGCAGAAGGACTTCCTGGGCAGCTTCGCATTCGCGATAATCGGGACATCGTTCCTCTCGGCCTGGCTCATAAACCGCGAGAACGAGGTCTACAACATGCTCCAGTCCGTGGTGCCGCAAATCGTGATAAAGAACCTGCGCCTGCTGCGCTCCACCGCGCTTGGCATGCGCCGCGCGGTCTCCGAGTCCTCCCGCTACTACAGGGTGGTGGAAAAGCTGCCGACGATCGCGCACCACACCGACCAGTTCTCGGTGCGCGAGCAGCTCGTGCTCACCTCGAAAAATGCCGTGCTCCTGGGCCTTGCCTCCCTCATCTGCTATTCCGGGATACTTTTCGCCCAGTCGCCCGAGTGGCGGTTCCTCGACTCGTTCTTCGTCTACTTCTTCGCGGTGTTTTTCATAACCTCCGCGCTGTTCCTTGTCAACGTGAAGTCCGCGCAGGTGTCCCTCCTGAAGATGATTGCGCGCTCAAGCAACGGCGCGCGCTATGTCGCAGTGGGGCATTTCGTTTCCATGGCATTCTTCTTCTTCCTCTGCGCGGTCTACTTCTGGGCATACTCGCTCGCGCCGGCGTCGCTTTCCGTGATACTCGTGCTCCCCTCTCTCGCATTCGCGCTGCGCAGCATGCTTTCCACGTTCAAGGCGGTCTCGGGCAGCGGGCTGCTGTAGAGAAAGCGCGCGCTTGCTAGGGAGAAAAAAAGCAGGAAGAAGAAGGAAAAATAAAAGAAAAAGGGAAAACTACTGCTTCTGCGGCCCGAGCTGAATCTTGGGCGGCACAATCGGGGGCGAGAGGTTGACTGGGCGCGCGACGAACACGCCGTTTGTCCCGCATGCGTAGTTGATTGCGTTGAGTATGACTTCCGCAAACGCGTCGGGCAGCTTCTTCTCCTTCTCCCACTTCGCGGTTATATCCTTGGTGAGCTTGGCATCCTCCTTGCTCGTGATGGTGCCCTTCATGTTGATTTCGCCCACGCCCTCGGTGTAGACCACTGAGTAGTTGAATGAGATTGCGACCTCCCCGTTCACGACCGCCACGGCGTCCAGCCCGATGTTGACATTGAGGCCTGTCATGTCCTCGTCCTTGTCGCGCCTTGCCTCGACCTTGACTATCTTTATGCCTGTTATCATGTTCACACCTCTAATCTGTTGCATTCAATCAATAATATCAAAATAAAAAGCCTACTCTTAGATGCGCAGCTCCTGCCCCACGCGGAGCGCCACGCCCTTGGTTATCCCGCCCAAGTCCGTCACGAACTCGTTGGGGTCCTGGTTGATCTTGTCATATGTATTGTAATGCATGGGCACCGCGGCCTTGGGGCGCATCTCCTTCACTATGCTGTTCGCGGCAAACGGGTCCATCACAGAGCCGCCGCCTATCGGGACAAGCGCCACGTCGCACTTTATCCTTGCCATGTCCGTGAAGCTGTAGGTATCTCCTGCGTGGTAGACTGACAGCCCGTCGCCTTTCACCACAAAGCCTACAGGGTAGGCAGACTGGGGGTGTATTGCCTTCTGAACCTCAACCTCAACTCCTTTCATGTTGAACTTGTCGCCCGTCCGAACATCTACCTTGAACCTGTCAGAAACATCTATCTTTGAAAGCGCGGGGCGGGACGCCACCACGCTGGAATAGCACCTGTCAGAAATCTCCTTCACGGTTGCAGGCTCGCAGTTGCCCAGCTCCTCGTTTGACAGGAAAATCATGTCGCACTCGCGTATCGCGTGCATGTCAAGGGAGCTTTTGATGAGCCTGCGGTTTCCGGCTATGGTGTCTGCTACCACGGGATTGAACAGCATCACTGCGTTCCCCAGCACCACCTTGAAGGATGAATGCCCCAGATAGGTAATGGACCTCATAACCCCCCACTTTGCCTCCTCATGTTTAAATAATATGCACCCCTAACTCCATCCATGGGCAATTCCTACGCCGTCCGGGCGGCAGCCATCATGCTTTTCGCGCTCCTGCTCCTGTCAGGCTTGCCCCGCGCGGACTTTTCCATGAAGTCTCTTTCCATGTTCGTCAACATCAACCTTGACGGGAGCGCGAACGTGGACGAGCAGCTCGAGATTGTGATAAACGGCTCGCAGTCGCGCGACCTTTACGACGCCACCCGCGCAAGCTATTCCGACCTGACCACCTGGAAGAACCGCACTGGCCTTGCCGAGATGCGCCACCATGTCACGCGCGCAAAGGCGGAGGTCACCGACCTGAGGATAATCCCCCAGGCAGTCGACCGGTGCAACTCGTTTTTGGGCACCTGCTATGCAATAGTGGCAATCGACTACAACATCCCTGCCACCCAGAACGGGTCGGGTCTCATCAAGGTGGAGCGCTACAAGCCGCGCACATTGCGCTATTCGCTCCAGCAGGACGCGCTCTCATTCGAGCAGACCGAGACTGGCGACCTCATACTGCCCACAGGCACCGTCATCTCACTGTCCATCCCGCAGAACTCCGAAAAGATATTCTTCTCCACCGTGCCTACCAACCTGGCCAGCGAGCCTGAGGAGGACTTCAAGTACGACTCGACCTCCAACACGCGCTACTACATAGGCCCCAAGCGCATCTTCAAGTGGTCGGGCAACGCGCTTTCCAAGTTCCAGTTCACCTACGAGGTGGAGCTGCCGCTTGAGACCGAGGTGGTGGACTTTTTCGTGGGAAGCCAGAACGCGGTATCCGACACCATCTTCGGGCCGCAGGGCATGGCGGCGCTTTTCATCATCCTCGCAGCAGCAGTCTCATTCTACTACGTGAACAAAGTGAACAACCAGGGATAAAATGCTCCACCAGATTGAAACAAAAATGCTTTCCGCACTCTCTGGGCGGATGTCTGCCGAGGAACTCTCGCAGCAGGCAGGCATACCTCTTTCATCCGTGCTCTCGTTCTCGCAAAGCCTGAAGGAAAAAGGCTACATCTCCATCGAGCAGACCGAGGAAAAGCGCGTCTCCCTCACCGCGGAAGGGCAGGGCTATGCTGCAAAGGGGCTCCCTGAGCAGGCCGTGCACCGCCAAGCGCAATCAGGCGCATTCGTCTCCTCGTTGTCTCCAGTGGAGCGCGCAGTGGGGCTTCCCTGGGCAAGCAGGAACGGGTGGGTGAAAATCGAGGGAGGAAGGCTGGCGTCGCTTTGCAGCACCGAGCCTTATTTCCTGCAGGAGGCGCTCTCGAAAATCTCGCGCCACGAGCCTGTGGATGACGAGGCGATATCTATCCTTACGAAGCGCAAGCTCGTTTCCCAAACTTCCACGAAGAAAGTCTATTTTGAGCCGACTGCCTTGCAGCCCGAGGAGGCGGCAAGCGCAAGCAAGACGGCAACCATTGAAGGCACATCCGTTATTGCTGCTGCTCCCCAGGAAATAAACTCCCTCACGCGCGACATGCTCCTGTCAGGAAGCTACAAGGGCGCGCTTTTCCGCCCCTATGACGTCTCCGCGCCGGCAGAGATTCCCTCGCCTGCGAAAAGGCACGCGATTTCCCGCCTGAAAGGGCGCATCTCCCGCATTTTCACCGACATGGGCTTCGAGGAGATGGAAGGCAGCGAGGCGCAATCGGCTTTTTGGAACTTTGACGCGCTTTTCCAGCCCCAGGACCACCCTGCGCGCGAGCTTGCAGACACATTTTACCTCAAAAACGGGATCGACCTGCCCACAGACTCCGAGCTGGTAGCGCGCATCAAGAAGGTGCATGAAAAAAGCTGGGGCGGCGCCTGGAGCGAGGAGGTGGCGAAAAAGGGGGTGCTCCGCACGCACACCACCTCTGTGTCCGCAAGCTACCTCTACAACGAGTGCAGGGGCACCAATGCTGCCAAGAAATACTTCTCATTGGGCAAGGTGTACCGCAACGAGGCGACAGACTACAAGCACCTTGCGGAATTTTTCCAGGTGGAAGGCATTGTGGTATGGGAAGGCGCCACCTTCCGCGACCTTCTGGGGCTTCTCCGCGAATTCTACAGGAAACTTGGCTTTGACAAGATACGCTTCCAGCCCTCCTACTTCCCCTACACCGAGCCTTCGCTTGAGATTTCCGTTTTCTTCGAGAAAAAGCAGCAGTGGCTGGAGCTTGGCGGCGCAGGCATTTTCCGCCCTGAAGTGTCCATCCCGCTTTGCGACCGCTACCCTGTGCTCGCATGGGGCCTGTCGCTGGAGCGCCCCCTCATGCTCCTGAACGACATGGACGACATCCGCGACTTCTACAAGGGCAACGCAGGCTGGCTGAGGAAGCAAAAGGTGCAGTAGCTAATTCTTGTAGGCAACATCGCGCTTCCTTACATCTAAAATCTCTATCAAATTCCCAGTTACCCTGAAAAAAATCCTGTATTTGCCCACTCTTGCTTTCTGAACCTTGTCCGAGCGGTGCACGAATTCAAAATGGGATGGCATTTCTATTATCTGCTCAATCTTCTTCCGCACGGCTTCCTGGCGCTCATTGGCAAGGGTCTTGAGCTGATCCTTGAATCTTGCATTGAATTCAAACTCATAAGGCATGCTAGTTTAGGGCTTTTGGCGCTTTTTATCCTTTTGCAGGGTAGGGTGCCGGTGGTTGCGGGGCTTCCACCCCATGAGCTTGTAGAATTCTTCCTCGTTATACGTCTTTATCTTCCCTTCTTTCATCAGCTTGTCATATTTTTCGATTTCCTTCACCATCTTCTCGTCAAATCTGCGCTCGAGCTCCTCGTCTTTCAGGTATTCCGCCTCAAGCCGCAGCACGCCGAGGCGCAGCGCCTCTGTCTTGGTGGAGACCACTCCCTTTTCCACCAGCCTGTCAATCACGTCCGAGACGTGCCCGTCAAACTTTACGGTCAAATTCATGTATTTTCACCATGAAAACTATGGCAGAAAATGCATATAATGCTTTGCCCGCCATTTTTGCGCCCTCCCGCTAAGCGTTATATATTTCCCGGTGCATTTTCTCCCCATGGCGACCCCATTTGCGGCATTTGCGCTTGCATACCTCATGACAGTGGCTTTCACCGACGAGCTTTCGCTGAACCTGTCCTACATCGAGCGCCTGGTCACATACCGGGGCAATGCGAATTTCACCGAGCTCATCCCAGGCGCGCTTTACAACGGCACAATAACCGTGGACTGGGCAGTCCCCGCATCCGCGCTTTCAGGCATCAACGCCCAGACCCTTGCAGTGAAGGTGACTGCGTACGCGCCTGCGAACTCATCCGTATTTTTCCCAATTGGCAACACGGAGGCAAAAGAGGCGGCGGTTTACCTGCAGTGCAAAATAGAAAACGGCGCTTGCGCGAACGGCTCGGTGCTTTCAGCATTCATCCCGGTCGCCACCTCCGCAAAGGCGGATGCCACTGGCGAGGTGAAAATAACGCTGCGCTCCGAAATCGTCCCATCCGTGCCTGCATCATACGCCGCCACCCTGCAGGACGCAGGCACGATTTTTGACTCATTGAAGCAGATATTCACGCAGAATGCAACGGGCTACGCACCTTCCAACGTCAGCGCGACCCCCACGCCTTCCGCCACGGGCGGCACTGACTCGAGCGGGCTGAACTTCTCAATCAGCGCGCCTGGCAACAGCGCGGCGTCCGGCAATTTCCTGGACACGCTCAAGCCCGAGGGCGACTCGAGCGACCCGCTCTCCTTCCTGCGCGAGAACCCGCTCGTTTCCATCTCCGCGCTTCTCATAGTGATTGTGATAACCGGCGCGTACCTCTTGAATGCCAAGGACTAAGGGTCAGGGTTTTATACCCCTCTCGTCAATCTTCCTCCATGTTCGAACTAACCGTGCTTGGCACATCATCGGCAATGCCCACGCCCGAGCGCTCGCTTTCCTGCATAGCGATGAGGCGCGACGGCGACATATTCCTTTTCGACTGCGGCGAGGGCAGCCAGCGCCAGATGATGCGCTTCGGCGTGTCCTACATGAAGGTGCGCGCGATTTTCATAACGCACCTTCACCTTGATCACTTCCTGGGCGTATTCGGGCTTCTTGAGACGCTGCGGCTTAACGGACGGAAGGAAAAGCTCACGATATACGCGCCGCGCGGGGCAGAGGGCGTGTTTGGCAGGAAGGACTTTCTCGAGATAAAGGAAATTGACGGGAAATGGAGCGAGGACTTTGGCAGCTTCACTGTTTCCTCATTTGCAACAAAGCACGCAGGCACGAGCTTCGGATTTTCCATCGAGGAGAAGGAGAAAGTGCGCTTCCACGAGGAAAAGGCAAAGGGGCTAGGGCTGAAGGGTCCGATGTTCACCGACATCCAGAAAAAAGGAAAGCTCACAGTGGCAGGCAAGGTCATCAAGCTCAAGGACGTCACCTACACATCCCCTGGCAAAAAAATAGTATACAGCGGCGACTCCGCGCCCTGCGCCACTCTTGCCAAGGCGGCAAAAGGCGCGGACCTTCTCATACACGAGTCCACCTTTGGCTCTGACAAAATTGCCGAGGCAAAGGACACCTCGCACTCCACAGCGGAAGACGCAGCAACATGCGCGAAAAAAGCAGGCGCGAAGAAACTGCTGCTCACGCACTTCTCAGGAAGGTACGCAGACACTTCGCAGCTTGTTTCCGAGGCGAAGAAGATATTCCCCGCAGTGGAAGCTGCAAAAGACGGCGTGAAGCTCGTTGTATGAAGCCGCACGCAGCCTGGCAAAAGACGGCATGAAGATAGACGTATAGCTTTGGCGCCCGGGCATGCTCATTATTATTACCTTTCCGCCCAAAATTTGTCTGGTGTTTTTGTGGGATATCGCACTCATTACATATCTGAAGCCAAGAAACTAATCGGCAGCGAAGTGACGCTTGCAGGCTGGGTGCACGAGGTGCGCGACCTGGGGAAACTGAAGTTCGTGCAGCTTCGCGACCAGACAGGCATCATCCAGGTGACTGCAAAGCAGGGGCGCGAGCCTGATGCTGCGCTTGCCGCCATGAGCCAGCCCAAGGAAACAGTGGTGCAGGTGAAGGGCAAGGTGGCAGAAAGCAAAATGGCAGACTCAGGGTGCGAGTTTATTCCCTCGGAGTTCATAGTTCTCAACGAGCTGTCTGCAAAAGTTCCCTTCGAAGTGACTGGGAAAGTGCCTGCAGAGCTTGACGTGAGGCTTGACAACCGCTCAGTGGACATGAGGACGGCAAAAACAGCCGCCATCTTCCGCGTACGCTCCGTGCTTGCAAACGCTTTCAGGGAAAAGGCGCTCTCCCTTGGCTGCACAGAAATACAAACGCCGTGCATAGTGGAGGCTGCAACAGAGGGCGGCGCTGACCTGTTCAAGGTGCAATACTTCGAAAAGGACGCCTACCTCGTGCAATCTCCCCAGCTTTACAAGCAGCTTTGCGTGATTGGCGGCATGGATAAGGTATTCATGACAGTGCCGGTTTTCCGCGCGGAAAAGCACAACACGCTCACGCACTTGAACGAGGCGACGCAGATGGACATCGAGGCGGCATTCATCACTCCTGATGAGGCAGTGGACATGCTGGAGGCTGTCCTGATTCATTGCCTGACGCGCGCAAAAGAGAAATGCGCTTCCGAGCTTGCCATTCTCGGCAGGGACCTGCAGGTGCCTGCAAAGATTCCCCGCCACACCTACACAGAGCTTGTGGAAAAGCTCAACGCCGCCGGCGTGAAATTCGAGTGGGGCACTGACTTTTCGCGCGAGACTGAGGCAAAGCTCACTGAAGTATTGGGCTACTCCACCTACTTCATCACAAAGTGGCCGACAGCAATACGCGCATTCTACTCCATGCCTGTCGAGGGAGACGAGAAAATCTGCAATGCATACGACCTGAATTATGAGGGGCTTGAAATCTCGTCAGGCGCACAGCGTGTCCACAAGCCGGAAATACTGATAAACGCCCTCCAGGCGCGCGGGCTCAACCCCGAGGAATTCTCGTTCTACGTGAATGCCTTCCGCGTGGGCGCGCCGCCGCACTGCGGCTGGTCCATTGGCATGGACAGGCTGACAATGAAGGTGTGCGGATTGCACAACATCCGCGAGGCAGTGTTGTTTCCCAGAGACAGGGTGAGGGTAAGGCCCTAAGGCAGTGATTCATGTGGAACAAAAACTTCAAAAGTGCATAGAGGACGGTCACGCGAAAAAATTCGGCCCCGAGCTTTTCGACTGCCTGCGCGCCGGGGGCGCATGCCCTGACAAGGTGAGCTTCGGGAGAGGCTATTTCTGCGGCCAGGTCCTGCTTTGCGAGAAGCCGCAGAAGGCGCAGCCTGTGAAAAAGTAGTATTTTCTTCTCTAGGCGTTCGGGCATAGGTATATAAACCCATTTGACCATATTTGACAACACTTAACCAAAGCATATGTCTTAGAGGTATTTATATGGCAGTTAAAATATCCGGCGTTGAATTCTATGGAGGGGGGCGCAAGCCGCCCATCGAAAAGAGAGTGGAGAATCTCTACCCTCTCTACAAGGAAGGGAAAATTTCACCGTGGATGCGCATTTTCAAGTCGCAAAGCATAGCTGGATGCAGGATGAAGAAGATATGCAACCAGGAGAACGAGATTCGAAACCAGGTTCTTGAAAATATGCAGGAAATGGCGTTCAAGCTCAAGATCGAGCATGGCGAGCAAGGCCCGAAGTTTATCATCGACTGGGTTTCACCGGGCTATGATACGGTGCTCGGATACAACTTAGGCGCTGCAATCGGCACCGACATATTGCGCAACGTTCACCCTGACGACCTGCCCGGGCTGATGGAGTTCATAAAAGAGAGGTTGACTTCCAAGAGCGGGGGCATTGCGTTGTTCCGCTCGCGCAAGGCGGATGGCACATACATATACACGGAAGGCACTGGCACCCCAATAATCGATGACAAGGGAATTGTAGTTGGCGCCGTAATCGTAAGCCGCGACGTGAGCAAGCGCATGGAGATGGAAAACAAGTTCAAGGGAATTTTCGATAAATCGCCGGTCGCCATCGAGGTTTTTTCCCCCGAAGGCAATATCCTGGACTTCAACCCGGCATGCGCGAAGCTTTTCGGCGTCAGCTCCCGCGAAGCTTTGGGCGAGTTCAACTTGTTCATGGACCCGAACATATCCGAGGAGATGAAGGATAGGCTGAAAAAAGACGGGTCCGCAAGCTACGAAGCCCCATTCGATTTTTCAAAGGTGCCTTACCCGACAACCGAAAAGGGCATCAAGCACTTCGCAGTGCACATAAACAAGATTGCAGGCGATGGCGTCGGCTACATCGCGCAGGTCGTGGACGTCACCGAATCGGTCAAGCTCAACGCGGAGCTCCTGGCCACCAGCGCGGACAAGGACAAATTCATGAGCATGATGGCGCACGACCTGAGAAGCCCGTTCAACGGGATACTCGGTTTCGGCGAGCTGTTCGAGGCTAAGGTCAAGGAATTGCTGCAATCCGGGCAGTGCACCATTGACGATCTCCGGGAATTGGACGTCTATATTACGACTTTGCGCGGTTCTTCCCAGAAAGTGTTCAACCTTCTTGAAACGCTCATAGATTGGGGCCGGCTGAACAGCGGGAAGATGAACACCGAAATCAAGATCCTGAACATGCGCGATATCGTGACTGAGGTGATTGGCCCGCTTACGGTAAATTCGTTCAAGAAGAGCGTAACCGTCTCCAACATGGTGGATGAGCGCGCATATGTGAAAGGGATGGAGAACATGGTTGGAAGGATTGTTGCAAACCTCGTCTCAAACGCAATAAAATTCACAAAAGCCAACTGTGAGATAACAATATCCTCATCCGCCAAGGGCAAATTCGTGGAAATCACCGTGGCAGACAACGGCGTGGGCATACCTGCGCACGTGCTGCCCATGCTGTTCGGGGCGGTCAATAACGCCGTGACCACCACTGGGACGGCGGGCGAGAAGGGGAACGGGCTCGGGCTTCCCATGGTTGCAGAGATGGTGAAGCGGAACGGCGGCGAAATCCGCGTGGAATCCGAAGAGGGGAAAGGGTCAAGGTTCATCTTCACGCTTCCCGCCGCGCAGGGCTGATTCCGCCGTTCACGAAGTCAGGTTTATATACCTTTCTCCGTATACTAGAGCCTGCGAGTTTTGTCCCCTGGCGATATGGGGACGAGTCATGTTTGCCGATGCCTTCGGGCATACCGAAACTGAATTGACCCTACAATGGGTCATCGCGCCCGGCAACGGGGAATCGCCGAAAAATGGAAACGCGATCCTTTCGCGTTCGACGCACGCTTCAGGCAACTACAAGGAAAGAGCGATTAGAGTGCTAAACCGCTGATCATTAAGATCAGCCAATGAATGCGGAAAAATAAGGATTAAGTCTTCTATGACTCCAGTTGATCCTGCTGGAGGACACTGCTATCAGAATACGCCTAAGCCATGCAAATCTGCCCGTCGGCTTCGACGGACGGTGTACGGCTCAGTAACAAGTAGTCAATCTGCCCTAAGGACGGGAGCAACCTCGGGAAACTGAGGTCAATTCCCGATGCTCCATCTATGCTGGAATGCTTGATGGGGAAAATGCGCGGTGAATCGTAGCCGTTGCGCCTTAGGATGAGACTGCTCCTGATTAGGTAGTTGGTGAGGTAACGGCTCACCAAGCCGATAATCAGTAGGGGCAATGGGAGTTGGCGCCCCGAGAAGGGCACTGAGACAAGGGCCCTAGTCCTACGGGATGCAGCAGGCGCGAAACCTCTGCAATGCGCGAAAGCGTGACAGGGGAATTCTGAGTGGCAGCCGGCTTTTAGCCGACTGTCTTTTGGCGAACCTAAACCGTTCGCAGAATAAGTTCTGGGTAAGACCAGTGCCAGCCGCCATGTGCATTTGCATAATGCGCACGGTACGCGGTAATACTGGCAGAACGAGTGGTGCCCACGAATATTGGGTCTAAAGAGACCGTAGCTGGTCTGTTAAGTCCACTGTGAAATCTTGGGGCTCAACCTCAAGGCGTGCAGTGGATACTGGCAGGCTTGAGAGCGGGGGAGGTCAGGGGTACTTACGGGGTATGAGTAAAATCAGTTGATCCTGTAAGGACCACCAGTGGCGAAGGCGCCTGACCAAAACGCGTCTGACAGTGAGGGTCGAAGGCTAGGAGAACGAATCGGATTAGATACCCGAGTAGCCCTAGCAGTAAATTATGCAGACTGTGGTGTTGCTGTGGCTTCGGGCCACAGCAGTGCTGTAGCGTAGGTGTTAAGTCTGCCACCTGGGGAGTACGGCCGCAAGGTTGAAACTTAAAGGAATGAGCGGATGCAATCGTTTATTTTATCACCGGCATCCCGCCCTGTGAACCTTTATATTGAAGGGAAGGGTGGATTCTGGCATGAACAACGAGACAAGCTACCTGATGGGGGCGTTGAGGGACGGAAACTTCGACGTTCGGCCAGGGAAAAACTACGAGCTTCGGATTTATCAGGACGATGAATCCTGGCTTGCAGCAGTCTCGGAGATGTTCCAAAGGAATTTTGGGATAACTCCGAAAATCTCGGGCAAACTTCTTCGGATAAACAACAAGAGCGCGATAAAAGAGCTTCTTGAAATTTCCGAATACAAGAACCCGCAGGGGCAATGGGGAACACCATCTTTATTGAGGACAAGTTCCGATGAGGAGAGATGGTGGTATGTGAGCGGCTTCTGGGACAGCGAGGGCGGAGTGCCCCTGGACCCAGCCACCACGACCCAAAAATATGTCTCGTTCGACCAGAAGAATAAAGAAGCGCTGGAGTTTGTAAGGTCATTCCTCGTAAAAGAGGGATTCCGGCCCACAAACCTCACCTTCACCGGCAATGTTTGGCAATTCCGGCTTACGCGAAAAGCGGAAGTCAAGGAATTTGCCACTCGCATAATTTCTTTTCACAGAGAGAAATTTCGGAGACTAATGTTGTTGATTGCATCTGTTCCCTAAATTGGCGGGGGAGCACCACAAGGGGTGGATGCTGCGGTTCAATTGGATACAACGCCAGGAATATTACCGTGGGCGACGGCAGGATGAAGGCCAGACTAAAGATCTTGCCTAACGAGCCGAGAGGTGCTGCATGGCCATCGTCAGCTCGTGGTGCGATATCGCGGATACGGAAACGTATTCGAGTATCGTGTCTGCGATGCACAAACTGTCTCGTTAAGTCGAGTAACGAGCGAGACCCTCGCGTACAGTTGCTAATTTCCCCTCCGGGGGAGATGCACCCTGTACGGACTGCCCGTGTTAAATGGGAGGAAGGAGAGGGCGACGGTAGGTCAGTATGGCCTGAATCTCACGGGCTACACGTGGCATACAATGGATGAGACAATGGGCTGCGACCCCGAAAGGGGAAGCTAATCTCACAAACTCATCCCAAGTTCGGATTGGGGGCTGAAACTCGCCCCCATGAAGCTGGAATCCCTAGTAATCGCTTGTCATCATCGAGCGGTGAATACGTCCCCGCTCCTTGCACACACCGCCCGTCAAGTCACCCAAGCGAGTTTTTAGTGAGGCTGCGC
>CAITKI010000089.1 GCA_903892905.1 uncultured Microcaldota archaeon
GTTCGGGGAAGAATTGGCGGCGAAAAGCGTTTTGGGAATGTTGCAGGAGGCAGGCTTGAAGGTTTGGGCGTATCAGAGACTGAAACGGTTCGGGGAGTTAGCCTAAACAGGCATCCGCCCTAAGACTTATGCAACACAGCAGCTGAGAATAAGGAATGCGCCACACCTGAAAGGCTGAAGCGCGCACGCTTTTGCTCTGGTGACTGCGAAATATGGCAGAAGCTGAAGGACAAACCGACATTAGGGATACCGCTGGCGCTTTTGTGCGTGCATGACAAAGCCGCCAACGCGAGCAATGGCGAGCGCGTTGCTGTAACCGGCGCCTGCCCGTGCTCCAAGGAAATCTTCAATCTGGTGGCAAAGGAGGGAGGCAACTTCCGCTTTGGCTACGGGCCGAAAAAGATTTTCACTGATTTTTCAAAGTTGCTGAGGCACAACTACCTGCCGATGTATTGGAAGATGGACATTTACAAGATTCTGCCAAAAAGGGTGTATAAAATCATTGGAAGCTATCCAGTGATAGACGAGTATTTTGGCGCGCGCGCGTGGCGGTTTGCGCTGAAAATGGCGGCGCCGCTGGCCATCGGCATCCTGAGCCTGGCGGCCCTGGCGCTTGACAGGATAGGAATCTTGAAAACTGGCATAAGCCAAGTCCTAGATGGGCACGGGCTGGAGAAGGCGTACACCTATTTTTTCGGCGCGATTACCGGCATTGGCATCATGTCAATTGCCATGAACGGGGAAAAAGGCATAGACGGGATTGTCAGCAGGGCGCGCAATGCCAAGCAGGCGCTTTCAGACATAATAAGGAATGAGCACGGCAGTGACAAGGCAAATGGGGAAAGGGAGGCAAGGCGCGCGCGTACAAATGTGAAGAAAGCGGCAAAGCATGCGCTTGCCACGGGGAATGATGCAGGGGAAGGCGCAAAGGATGCGCCTGCCGGGGCAAAGCAGGATGCTGTGCCCGAAACCCAGGCGACAGGGATTAAGGTCGGGGAGCCCAGCCTGAACTGACGCGCGCGCAAAAAGGGAGCTTCTTTAATTGTTGCGCGCATGAGAAGATTAGGTGTTAGTATGCGTTTTGCATTTGCCGCGCTATCGTTGTTGGTTGCCGTTTCTCTCCTGCTTACGGGCTGCATCGGCGGAAGCGCGCCTGCAGCACCTGTTGGCAATGGGAGCGCGGGCGCCTCCGCAGTGCAGGAAGAGCAGCAGCCTGTTTTGCCGCAAGCGCCCGAGGCGCCGCCGGCAACCGTGCCAGCTGTGGTGAAGAAGAACGGAAGCAGCGCCGCAAAGCCTGCTTATGTAAACTATTGCTATCCCACTTACTGGAAAGGCACGCTGAATGGCAGCGGGCACAATGATTTCTATAGCGACCGCTGCGGGGACTACAACTACTCGATGGAAATCGACGTGGTCTTCACAGTGCCGTTTGACCTGGCGGCATATCTTGCCAGGAAGGACTTCAATTTCAACGACTGCCCGGGATTGCCTGCCGGCGCTGCAAACGGGAGCAGGGACATCAGCATTGACGGGCATTTCCAAAGCACGCGCACCATAACCACGCCGGTCGCAGGCAGCGTGGACAGGAGGCCGGACCTCCAAACGGCTTCATCGGGGGCAATGTACATCAGCTGGCCGTACGGGCTGGCTTTTGCCACCTACCCTCGCCAGGATGCAAAGGCAGCGCAAAGCGGGGCAAAGAAATACCCGCACATGGTGGTGGACAGGTGCACAGGGGAGAACATCATCCAGACGCAGGGGTATGACGAGGCGTTCCTTTCAGGCGCGGACGCAGGCGGCTTTGCCTCCTCCAGCGACATGAAAACAATTTCAGGCATATGGGCGATGAACGGGACGGTGGCGGGCAATTACACACTGGAGAGAACAAACTAAGGAATTGGCGAGGCGATAAAATGAGAAAATTCCAGGCAATAGCAATCGCGCTGGTCGCGCTTTCATTCATCACGGCTTATGCTGTCTATCCGCTCATGCCCTCGCGCGTGGCGTCGCATTGGGGCATCAATGGAGAGGTGAATGGCTACATGCCGCGCGATGTCGGCACGTATTTCATGCCCGTGCTTGGCGCTGCCATCCTCGCGCTCATGTATGTGCTTCCGCTCATTGACCCCAAAAAAGAGAACTACAGGAAATTCCAGGCAGAGTATGACGAGCTGGTGGCGATGATAATCGCCTTCATGTACTATATCTACCTGCTCACGCTTGCCCTCAACATGGGCTATGCGTTCAACCTGATGCAGTTCCTTGCGCCTGCGTTCGGCGCGCTCTTCCTCTACGTGGGAGTGGTGCTTTCCAAGGCAAAGCAGAACTGGTTTGTGGGCATAAGAACGCCCTGGACGCTTTCATCCGAGAAAGTGTGGGACAGGACGCATGCGCTTGGAAGCAAGCTGTTCATGGCCGCGGGCGTGGTCGCGCTAATGGGGATGGTGCTGCCCTCGATGTTCATTGCCGCGATTGCAGCGGTCATTGCCGCGGCGGTTGCCACGTTCGTGTACTCGTACGTAGAGTACCGACGGGAGAAGAAGGAGAAGCCAGGCAAGCGCGCGAGGAAGAAATAGGCCCGCGCAAATGTTTATATTTCCGCGGAGGGCAATCAGCCCATGCAGCTGGTAAGAGCGGCGCTTGCAATTGCCTTTTTCGTCGCCCTAGCATCAGCCGCTGACAACTCAAGCTACCCTGCAGGGGCAAAGCAATTCGGTTACAGCGTGGTCCCGCCTGGCAACGGCTTTTCTGTGGAGAATTTCACCTGCAATGGCAGTGCCGTGTATGCGATAGTCTCTTACGACGAGCCGGAGGCATTTTTCAGCCTAAGCAGCGCGCAGGGCGCGGTTTTTCCAGGGGTTCGCCCGGCAATGGATGCGCCGGCAATTGCGGAATACCTTGATTGCTATTATGTGAAAATAGGGCATTCAAAAGACCTTGCAGGAAGCTTCTCAAGGGTGCATGCCGAAATCGCCAAGCTTTCGGATGACGACGACAGGGGCGAGGCAGGATGC
The DNA here is from genome assembly GCA_903892905.1 of uncultured Microcaldota archaeon. Lineage (GTDB taxonomy): Archaea > Micrarchaeota > Micrarchaeia > Anstonellales > Anstonellaceae > UBA10161. The sequence goes on from CAITKI010000089.1 coordinate 3,015, forward strand.
AGGATACTTCTTGGCACGGACAGGACGAAATGCGATTCTTTCGAGTCGTGCCAGAGGGCATGCTACAGCGTGACATCGTTCTGCCAGCCCGTTGCGCTTGGCGCAGGGCGGAGATTTGTCAGCGAGATATGGGCGTTCGAGAACAACAGCCGCGCGCTGAACGATGCATATGCAGAGGAAACCAGGGCATACGCGGCGTTTGAGGGGAATGCCAGCCAGGAAAACGCGCTTGCCTACCTTGCCATACTCAACAAGACCAACGCAGATGTGGATGTTGCGGCGGTGAGCCCGCTTTACTATGATTATTCGTTCTGCTTCAGCCCCGACTACCCGGTCTACAGCATATACCTCCTGAAAGAGAGGGCGGAGCGGCAGTACCAGGACTCCTCTGTTTTTTATGGCATTCCCGCGCGCGCCCATGAAATCGCGGTCCAGACCGCAACTGCAATGGAGGAGAAAACAAAGTACCGCCTTCCTAAAATAGTGGAAGCCCCGCCAGCGTGCGCGGGCAGCGGCTGCAGGAATGTGACGGAGTACAGCGAGGCGGATGACCAGGCCCAGGCGCAATCTTTCCTCTCAGGCATCTTCAACGGCATTGTTTCATTTTTCTTCGGCTGGACTGGGCAGAAATGAGCGAATGGGCGCATGGGAGGGCGGCGCACGCGCACCAGGGAAGATGGCACCATTGGAATCAATGCGCGCCCTGATGAATAGAACAATGGCAGATGGAGGCTCGTGCACAGGGCAGATAGGGATGGCGGCTGCACGATTGCATAAAAATTAGGCATCATCCTGTTTCTTGTGCGCGTGCTGCTCCTTTGCAGCAGGCTTTTCCTTTTCATGGCGCTGCGCGTCCTTTTCGGCGTGCTGCTCCTTTGCCGCCGGCTTTTCCTTCTCGGCCAAGTCGATTTTTGAGCCCTGGCTTTCCTTGCCTGATGGCTGCGCCTTCTCCTTCGCCCCTTTGCCCGCCGCTGCTTCCTTCGGCGCGGGCTTGAGGAAACTGAGCAGCCCCTTGCTCGACTTCACCTTCTCCTGCGTTTCCTCGACCCCGAAAACGATCATGCCGCCCGCGGTGTTCGTGAACGCGCATATGGTCTCGCCAATATCCTTCGGCATTGAAAGCTTGAACTCCATGGCTGGGCTTTCCCATTCCAAAACCCATTTTTGAAGCTCTGAAAATGAAAACGCCATATCAACCACCGGTTGCTATCGACAGTACTTCCGAAAGTAAATGACAGAGATGCCTGAAAATCTCTCTTTTTCTCTTATTTCTCTCTATCAAGGCAGCGCGCCAGCGCTGCCTGGTGGTGTTGCAGGCAGTCAAAAACAGGCAAACCGAGCCCCCTTTGAATTTCCAAGGCTGATCATGGAAAGCCATCTTTCAGGAGATGATAGCCACCGCCAGAAATCTTCGAATCCTTTTGTCAGAAGCTGTTTGAGTTCTTCCACTTTTATCCGGGTGTGGGGGTCTGCCCCAAAGTTCAGATTCACCCAAACCCAAAGGTTGTAAAGTAGGACAGAAATGACGAAGAAAAAATACCTGACAAAGCCATTCTTTGTCGTCGTATATATCCTGAAATTATCTTCAACTCTATGAGAGGTCTCTATGCCCCATCTTTTCGAGTAAAGCTCAGACAGGACATAGGCGTTGTCCCTGTAAAATTTCTCAGGTAGATTTGTGAGATAGCCATAAACATGGCCATCTTCCTCAAGCAGGACAAGCGTGGTCTCAGCATCGGCAATTTTCCAGCCCCTGAAAATTGCAGGGAGTTGTTTGGCAGACTTTTTCCATCTCTCAAACTTGCTGTCTTGGTCCGCAGGAATGACATATTTGTAGTTCCTTGCATCAAGTAGTTCCAGTGTGCCGCTCTCGTTGAATTCCTTGTCAAGCAGCAGCACATATGTCTTTATCTCAAGCTCTTCCAGGCTGTCCAGTGCCTTCTCTATATAGAACCAGTTGTTCCCTCTTGCAAAAATAGGGTATGAGAAAAGAAAGAAACGGCAGCCCACAGTCACAATATTTACCGTCATGTACTTGAAGGCATAATTGCTGCCATTCTTGTTTTTTGTCCCAACAACCCCGTGGGTTTCTTTATCCCCATAAAACATCTCATCCGTGTAGTCTATTGCCACTGCAAACTTTCTGTCTCCAAACCTCCTTTTGATGTGCCTCGCTATCATGGCAACGTGGACTTTGAGCATGTTTTCAGTATTCTCAACTGAGATCTTGTTCAGATGATAAAAGATGGTATCCGCATTGGCAGATTTTGCCGTTGCCTCTATAGATGAGGCGGCAGCTGCCGCCTCAATTGCCGTCTGGATGATGTCAAAACATCCATAAATGGCATTCTTTCCAATTTTCAGCAGGTCATAGCCTGCCAATTTCCTTGCCTGCCGCAAAAC
>CAITKI010000090.1 GCA_903892905.1 uncultured Microcaldota archaeon
CATTTTTCTTGAGCACCAGGTAGCTTCCGTCCACGCCGCAGCCTGAGAAATAGCCAAACGACGCGCCCCCGCCAGTGGCAGAGTCGCCGCTGCAGAAAAGCGCGGTTGAAAATGCAGCGCCTGCGAACAAGCGGCGGCGCCTTTCGATAATCTCCGTCATACGCGCACTTTCCCTTTCCCATTTTATAAATCTGCGCGCGCCATCTCCAGGTATGCGCTTCGTTCGCTTCGGCACAAAGCACCTGCCTTCCTTCAGCGCCATGCTTGACGCCGCAAAGGGCGCGTTTGGCGCAGGCTGGGCCGCGCACATGCGAAAGGTTTTCGGGAAGCGCGGCTGCTCTCGCTGTGGCCTCACCACGTACGCCGTTACCGAGGGCGGCAAGCTGGTGGCGGTGTTTGCCACGCGCGAGGAAGTGGAGGCGTTCGTGCTCTATTTCATCCTCGTGGGCAACGACAACTTGGGCGCAGGCATCGGCAAGAAAATCGTGGCGCGCGTGGAAAAAATGGCGCGCGCAGCGGGTGCCAAATTCCTGCGCGTGGACATCTACACCGGCAAGCCCATACAGGCGTTCTACGAGAAGCAGGGCTTCAAAGTAGGCGGGCGCGTGAGCTTCTACGAAGAGGACGGCGACGACCAGACTTTCCTTTACAAACGGCTCTAATTACGCAGATTTACATCACTAACAACAACATTTATAAACACTTGCCCCCACATTAGGAGCATGAACAAGGCAGTAAAATTCATCGTCATGCCCGCAATGGTCGCTTCCTCGCTTCTCTTCAGCCAAAAGGCTGCTGCGCAGATGCAGCCTTCCCAAAACAGCCCTGCGCCGAGGGCATTCGCGCAGATGGCGCCAAAAATTGACAAGACAACCGCGGCATGGCCTGTCAAAGAGGCGAAAAAGGAAACCTACCCTCTTTCCAAAGGCGACACGCTCAACCTGGCTTCCCAGCGCCCGGACGCGACTCTTCGCATTTTTTCCAGCAAGGGCATCAAGGTCAAGGGCCTCGTGCTTTTCTCCAAGAATGACGACGGCTACCTGAATGGCAAGCTGGAGTACATTGACCCTGCAAGCGGGAAGAAGACAGGCATAATCATCCACGTCACGCCCAGCCGCCGCGCTGCGCAGAATGCGGAGGCCTATCTCTCCGACGACCAGTTCGAGCACGCCTTGAAGCTCAAACAGAAGCCAGTGAAGGAAAGCAGGCAGAAAGGCTTCCTGGCCCAGGAACACACTGGGCTGTCCGCAAGCGCAATGGGCTTCTTCGACGACTACCTCATACCTTACTCTGGCGTGGGGCTTTCCTACCGCCTCTGGTCCAATGAGAATTGGAGCCTGGTGGCTGGCGCGGCGGTCGCATTCGCCTTCCAGCCGCAGTACTGGGGCGGGCCAGTGGATGGCAGGACCGACGACACGCGCAGCGGGAACGTCGTGGTCAGGAACGCGACCACGCGCAACATATTCATCGAAATCCCGAGCCTCTCAATCGGCTTCCACTATTCGCATTTCTTCGCATCCGCGGGCGCTTCGTTCGGCATGATAAAAAGCCTCCAGGTCGCCAGCACGGATGAGAAATGGATATAC
>CAITKI010000091.1 GCA_903892905.1 uncultured Microcaldota archaeon
ATTGTGAATCTCAGGGAGTAAATGCAAAATCTGCGCAGTGCTTCCTAGCGGAAGCACTTGCTTTAACGACAGGAAGAAAAATTACAAAAATGAAAGGCGGGCAAAGACTTTTAATTGGTCAACGCCCTAGGGCGCCAGGCACTTCACAATGAGAGGCTTTGCGCCCATCTGCCTCTTGGTGACTGTCTGCCCTTCGATTGTGATGGTGTATTCAAAGCCAAAACTGTTGAAAACCACCATGCCTGGCGATGCTGCGGAGTTCTGGCAATTTGTTTTCGCCCCGCCTACGCTGATTCCGCCCGAGCCGCTGGTACTGAAGGCTATTTCCCTATCGCAAAGTGCCGCCCCCCATATGTTGTCAAATGCAAAATACTTTTCCTCGCCAGGGCTGAGGGTGAAATAGCTTGATAGGCTATAGATTCCTCCGCTTATGCCGCAATCAGGGTCAGGGTCTGAGGAGTATGTGGTTATCTTAGTTCCATCTCCTCCAATTATGCCAGTTATCGTTATTGGGTATGCGCCATTGTTTTTCATTCTCAAATAGGGGTAATTGTTGCCATCTCCTGTATAGTATTTTGATGCAATCTCTGTAATTGCAATCGGGCTCGCGCCTGACCAGTACATTTTCGATTGCGTCAGCTGTGCATCAGACGCCATTCCCGGGAAGAAGCCAAGAAGCGCAACTGAGACGAGGGCGACAATTAGCACAACCGCGAGAAGAACCAGATATTCAGTGGCGCCCTGCCCAAACATTTTCATAAGCTCAACTCAATATGGCTCCCGGCATTTTATCACGAGTGACTTTGCACCAACCTCGCGCTTGGTTATCTGCTGGCCGTCTATGTATTGGATATACTCAAAACCGAATGGGTTTGCTATCACCATGCCGGGGCTGGCACTTGAGTTTTGGCAGACTGATGCCGCCCCTCCAACATAATAGGCTGTAGTGGATGCCGCCCTGAATGCCATTTCCCGGTCACAGGCAAACCCCGTCACACCTGTCCATCCAATGAAAGTTTCTTCGCCAGGCGCCATGTATAAAAAACCGCTTAAATTGTAATTTCCAGCACTCGGGGTCCCGCACGCCGGAAACACATCGCTGAAAAATACTGTTGACTTGCCGCCATCTGCGCCTATCAAGCCAGTAATTCGTATGGGATAGCTGCCGGTATTCCTTAGTTTCAGATAAAACCAGCTTTCTGCCGCCGGGTTTGTTCTCACTGTTCGAGCAGATGTCTCTATTATCGCAATCGGGCTCGCGCTTGACCAATATATCTGTGCCTGCGTGACCTGCGCATCAGATGCCATCCCCGGAAAGAAGCCAAGAAGCGCAACTGAAACAAGCGCGACAATGAGCACAACCGCGAGAAGGACCAAATATTCAGTGGCGCCCTGGGCACGAAGGAACTGCATGCCTGCCTTTCAGTAAGGAAGATTAAATCCCTTTCGCACTCGCGCGCGGCACAGCGTCAAGCCTTTTTCTTGGCAGCTTCCCAGTCGTCATGGAACTTCCTTATGCCCGCGTCCGTGAGCTTGTGCGTGAACATCTCGTCCATAATGTTCACGGGCACGGTGGCAATGTCTGCCCCTGCTGCAGCCGCGCGCACCACGTGCGCGGATGAGCGCACTGACGCGACAATGACTTGCGTCTTGAAGCCATAGTTCTTGTACATCCTCATGATTTCCTCAATGAGCGCCATGCCGTCCTCGCCGATGTCGTCCAGCCTTCCCACGAACGGCGAAACATATGTCGCGCCTGCCTTGGCGACAAGCAGCGCCTGCGCGGATGTGAAAACCAGCGTCACATTTGTTTTGATTCCCTTTTTCGAAAGCACGCGCACCGCTTTGAGCCCCTCAGGAGTCATCGGCACTTTCACGACGATGTTTTTCGCCCACGATGCAAAAACCTCTCCCTCCTTCACGATATCTTCCGCCTTTTCCGCATTGCCCTCGGCGGAAACCGGCCCGTCCACCATCTTGCAAATCTCTTTCGTGACATCCTCCTGGCGCCTTCCGGACTTGAGTATGAGCGTGGGGTTGGTGGTGACTCCGTCCACCATGCCCATCTCGGCGTACTTCTTTATCTTCGCAGCATCCGCAGTGTCAAGGAAAATCTTCATGTTGCCACCTCAAAATATAATCATCAAGCCTTGTTTCTCTTATTTCTTTCGCGCCACTTCCTCTTTCGCAGCTTTCATTATCCCGTCCTTGTCCAGCCCATACTTCTTCATGACTTCATTGCCCTTGCCTGACTCGCCGAACTTCATCTCCATCCCCATCCTTCTCACGCGCACAGGGTAAACATCCGACAGCGTTTCGCACACCGCGCTTCCCAAGCCCCCTTTCACCTGGTGGTCCTCCACTGTAACAACAGCACCGCACTTGCGCGCCAATTTTTCCAGCGCAGCAGCATCCGGCGAGGAAATAGTGTGCATGTTCGCCACTGCCGCGCTTATGCCATCATGTGTAAGTGCATCTGCAGCAAGCAGCGCATCATAAACCAGCCTGCCTGCAGCCACGATTGCAACATCTGTGCCATCGCAAAGCAAATTCATCTTGCCCACTGCAAAAGGCGTTTCCGGAGTGGTGAAAGTGGGCGTGCTGTTTCTGGTGCACCTGATGTACGCAGGCCCAGGCATCTTCCAAACGGCATGCACCGCTTTCTTCGTCTCCTCGAAATCGCATGGCGAAATCACCGTCATATTAGGAAGCGAGCGCATCAGGGCGACATCCTCCAGCGCCTGGTGCGTTGCCCCGTCCTCGCCGACATCCAGCCCAACATGCGAGCCCTCGATTTTCACGTTCGCATTCGCATAACAAATCGTGGTCCTTATCTGCTCCCAGTTCCTGCCAGGGGAAAATACGGCGAACGCCCCGATGTAAGGCTTCTTGCCAGAGTATGCCAGCCCTGCCGACACCGAAGCCATGTTCTGCTCTGCCACGCCGACCTGCACAAACCTCTCGGGGAATTTTTTTGCAAACTCGGAAATCTGGACAGAGCCTGAAACATCGGCAGAAAGCGCCACTACTGCTTCGTCTTTCTCGCCAATCTCGCAAAGCGCCTCGCCAAACCCGTTCCTCGTGGCGGCTTTCAAAAGGTCTGGCGAGAGGGGGTCGAGCAAATGCATGCTTGGTGCAGTTTTCATGTTTCCGCCTCTATTTTCGCCCTCTCGGCCTCAAGCTCAATAAGCGCCTTTGCCGCCTCATCCGCCTTGGGGGCCACGCCGTGCCACTTGTAGTTGTTCTCAAACATCAATACGCCCTTGCCAGGCACTGTCCTTGCAATTATCATGGTGGGCTTTCCCTTTGTCGCCCTTGCCTCATCCAGCGCAGCCATTACCGCAGCATAGTCATGCCCGTCCACAGTTATCGCATGCCACCCGAACGCGCGGTATTTCTCCGCCATGTCGCCAAGCGGCATGATGTCCTCTGTTTTCCCGTCTATCTGTATGTAGTTCCTGTCGCAGACCGCAACCAGGTTGTCAAGCTTGTACTTTGCAGCAAGCATCACAGCCTCCCAGGTGCTGCCTTCCTGGTGCTCGCCATCAGACATTGCGCAGTACACGCGCCACGATGATTTGTCCATCTTCCCGGCAAGCGCCATGCCGCACGCAATCGCGAGGCCCTCGCCCAAGGGCCCAGACGAATTCTCGATGCCTGGCAACTTTGCCATGCTCGGGTGCCCCTGCAGCCTGCTTCCCAGCTTGCGAAGCGTAAGGAGTTCCTCGAGGGGGAAAAAGCCCGCGCGCGCCATCGCGGAATAGAGTATGGGGCAGATGTGCCCGTTGGACAGCACGAACCTGTCGCGCCCCTCCCATGCCGGGCGCTTGGCATCGTATTTCATCTCATGGAAAAAAAGGATGGAGAAAATGTCCGCCATGCCAAGCGGGCCTGCGGTATGCCCTGACTGCGCAGGCAGCAGCATGCGCACGACATCCGCGCGCATGGAGTTTGCCATGAGCTTCAGTTCCTTCACAGCCTTCAGTTTCATGTGCAGATAAAGGCTGGAGAATTTAAAAAAGCGCTACCGCGCTTTTTTAGACGTGGAAGCGCCATGCGCTTCCAGCGAAGATAAAAAACAGGGGCAGGCGCATGGGCGTTACGTCCGCACGTTCACGCTTATCGGGATGTTTATCGTCTCAGTGGTGCCGCTCGTCGCGCCGGTCGCGGTGAGCGTCATCTGCGAATTGTACATCCCGGCCGTTGCATTGCCCGAGCTTACGGTGAATGTTATCTGGCTCCCGTACTGGCTTGCCGAGAAATTCCCTGATGGGTCAGTGGTGAGGTTGATGCTGGAAAAGCCCCAGTTCATGGTGGGCTGGACAGTGACTTCCTCCCCGGAGGAGCGGGTAAGGGTGAGGCTGGTGCTCCTAGTCTCGTTCTGTGCCATCACCATTGTCACGGAATACTTGTCCACGTCCACAAGGTACGGGTATATCTCCACATACGCGCCGCGCGAGGTCACCCTCATGGAATATTTGCCTACTGCGGAGGGGAACTGCCCCACCAGCGATGTCTGTGTCTGCCCGAACAGCGCGGTTCCGTTCACATTTATGCTTATGCCGTTTTGCGAGGCTAGCGGCTGGTCGGACGGCCTGCCGATGAACGTGGTGTTGCCCCCGAAAACCGTCCCGCTGGGAAGTGTAATCGCAACCTTCCTCACCGCGCCCTCGCCTTGGGAGTAGACCGAGTCCGCAGCCTCCACAAGCGCGGTCACGGAGGCGTGCGCGTCGTCATAGTTCTGCTGCACGCGCGCGCCGGTCAGCATGTTTGCTGATAGGACAAAGAATAGCACAACTATGACCAACGCAACCCCCAATATTATGATAAGCTCGGCTGCAGCCTGCCCAAATCGCGCCATGGCGCACTTACTCGCGCGGGATTTAAATAGTTTCCACCCCCACCACCATCCATGCTTTTCTCAGGCGTTGCCCAGCATTTCTCAAAAGTCGAGGCAATAGATTCGCGCCTGGAGATGTCAGGCGAGATAGCAGGGCTTTTGCAAGGCTGCAAGCCATCCGAGGCGCGCCAGCTCGTTTATATCATGGAGGGCAACGTTGCGCCTTCGCACGAGGGCCTCGATGTCGGCATCGGCGAAAAATTCGCCATCCGCGCCCTCGCCAAGACATCCGGCTACACGGTTCACAGGGTGGAGGCAGACTACAAGAAATCCGGCGACCTTGGCGCAACAGCAGAGGCGCTCCTTGCCAAAAAGGCGCAGCTCTCCCTATCCTCTTCTGAAAACACGCTTTCCAAAGTGTATGCGTCCTTCCTCAAAATCGCGCGCATGTCTGGCGCTGGCAGCCAGGAGGCAAAAATAGGCGTGCTTTCCGAGCTTTTGAACGGCGCCACGCCTTTGGAGGCAAAATACCTGGTGCGCTTCTGCCTGGGAAAGCTCCGCTTGGGCGTGGGCGACCCCTCCATCATAGACGCGCTTTCCATGGCGCGCCACGGCGACAAGACCGACAAGGCAGTGCTTGAGCGCGCATTCAACCTCTGCTCAGACCTGGGCGAGGTCTCGGAAGTTTACCTGTCCGGCAAGGACCTCTCGCGCTTTTCCGCCGCCCCTTTCAAGCCCATCCGCCCTGCGCTTGCCGAGCGGCTTCCAAACGCAAAGGAGATAATCGAAAAGCTGTGCAGCGATGAAAAAGACGAAGGCAAGACGCCCATAATTTCCCGCAAGTGCGCGGTTGAGGCAAAGTATGACGGGTTGCGCATGCAGGTGCACCTGAAGGACGGCGAAGTGGAAATATACTCCCGCAAGCTTGAGAAGATGACGCACATGTTCCCCGAGATTGTGGAAGCAGCAGCCGCGCTTCCTGCAAAAAATGCAATTTTCGAGGGCGAGGCGCTTGCCTACAGCGCGCGAGAGAAGAAATACTACTCATTCCAGCAGACCATACAGCGCAAGCGCAAGCACGGCGTGGAGAAAATGGCGGAGGATTTCCCGCTGCGCCTGTTCGCGTTCGACATAATGTACCTTGACTCGGAAGACCTCACGCTCACGCCTTACCTTGAGCGCCGCAAGATTCTCGAGAAGCTTGTCCGCAACAACAAGGCAATCGTGCCTTCCGACCTCATCTACACCGACTCGCCAAAAAAGCTCGACGAATATTTCCAGCGCGCGCTGTCCGAGGGATTGGAAGGCATTATAGCAAAGGACCTCGTGCAGCCCTATGTTGCAGGCGCGCGCAAGTTCGCCTGGATAAAGCTCAAGAAATCCTACGGCGAGCTTGCGGACAGCGTGGACGCGGTCATCGTGGGCTACTACCTTGGCAAGGGCGCGCGCGAGGAATTCAAGTTCGGCGGCGTGCTTGCCGCAGTGCGCAATGACGAGACGGGCGCGCTTGAGACAATCGCAAAAATCGGCGGGGGCTTCACCGAGGAGGAAATGTCCTCCCTTGCCGAAGAGCTTGAAAAAATAAAAACAAAGGAAAAGCCGCGCGGGGTAATCTCCAAGCTTGAGCCTGACTTTTGGGTGGAGCCGAAAATCGTAATAACGGTTGCAGCGGACGAGATAACTCTCTCGCCCATGCACACTGCGGGTTCGGTGGGCGGCACGGGCTACGCGCTGCGCTTCCCGCGCATGGTGTCCATGCGCGACGACAAGTCGCCTGCCGATGCAACCACGGTGCGCGAAGTCATATCGATGTTCGAGATGCAGAGAAGAAAGAGCGCCCAGTAACTTATTTTTTCAAAGCAGCCCAATCTGCGATGCGCATATCGCAATGACGTAGAGCGCGAAGAAGCCCACCAGCACCATGCCCTCTTTCCTCCCTATCCTGCCTTTCACCGCGGCATAGTAGAAGAACAGGACATTTGCCAGCACCGCGAAAAGCATCGCAATGCCGAACACGCTCAGGTGCAGCGATATCGGCCTGATAATGGTCGCCGTGCCCAAAACAAGCGTGATGTTGGTCATTATGCTGCCCATCACATCCCCTAGCATGAGGCCGTACATCTTCCTCTTTATCGCCTCGAAGCCCACCATTATCTCTGGCAGCGAAGTGCCCAGCGCAATGAGCGTTGCGCCTATGAAGCTTTGCGCAAGCCCAAGCTCAGTCGCTATCGATATTGCCGAATTCACCACGATGTTTGCGCTCACGTACACTGCCAGCACGCTTGCGGCAAAAACAAGCGCAGTCACCGGCCCGCTCACGCCTATTTTCTGCAGCCACTGCGAGTCAGGCGTGCCCGTGTTGAAGTGCGCCAGGTCCTCGCCGGCTTTCCGCTTGCTAACCGCCTTGTCGATCACCATCTTGGCAGCATACCATGCGAATATTATGTACAGCCCCACCCCTTCGAAAAAGCCAATGGCGCGCCCGGCAATCTGCGTCACGAATATCATGTATATTGAGATGAGGAAAGTCATCAGGAGCACAAAGCCGACATCCTCCAGGTTCTTGCGCTCCACCTTTATGCCATAAACGATTGCGCCTATTCCCATTGCGAACAATATGAGCACCACGTTGGCGCCAAACACGTTCCCGGCAGTGAGCTCGCCCTGGCCTGCGGCCGAGGACGTGATTGCCACTGAAAGCTCGGGCAGCGCGACCATCGCGCCCACAATGAGCATGCCTATCGCCATCTTGCTCAGGCCGAAGTAGTCCGAAAGCTTTCCTGCCTGCTCCACAGCGATGCACGACATCTTCGAGAGCACGAATGTGAATGCAACCAGCAGGATGAACTCGAGAAGCATCATGCCGTGATTTCTCGCGCGCATTATAAAAGCGTTTGGCTGCCGATGGCGAATTCGCATTCCTCGCGCGCCTTCCCATTTTCTCCGTCGTGGAAAATTCCTCCCGCATGCATGATATATAAATTTAATCCGCGAATTGGGACACAAGGCGATAGGTATGGACAGCTTAGTAAGATCAGTCCTAGGCGAGCAAGAGCCAGCTCCAGCCGAATCTTTTGGCTCAGACCAGATTAAGATAGTTGTAGTAGGAGTAGGAGGAGGCGGAAACAACACAATAAACCGGCTTATCCGCTCGGGCGTGAAGGGATGCGAACTTGTCGCGGTAAACACCGACAGGCAGCACCTCAACATGATACACGAGAAGGCTAAGAAAATCCTCATCGGCAAGACCATCACCAAAGGCTTGGGCGCGGGCGGTTACCCGGACACAGGCTGCAAGGCTGCAGAGATGGACAGGCCGCTTCTCGAGAAAGAGCTTGAGAACGCGCACCTGGTATTCATCTGCGCAGGCATGGGTGGAGGCACGGGAACAGGCGCGGCGCCCATCATCGCAGAGATCGCAAAAGCGCAGGGAGCCATTGTCGTAGCCATGGTCACATACCCGTTCAACCTCGAAAGGGCGCGAAGGGTGAAGGCCGAGGAGGGAATTGCAAAGCTCCGCAAGCACGTCGACTCGGTTATAGTTCTGGACAACAACAGGCTAGTGAAGCTCGTCCCGAACCTGCCGATGAACGAGGCGTTCGCGGTTGCAGACGAAATTCTCTCAAAGGCGGTCGGAGGACTTGTGTGGACTATCACGCAGCCGTCGCTCATCAACATCGACTTTGCGGACGTCCGCTCCATCGTTCAGGGAGGC
>CAITKI010000092.1 GCA_903892905.1 uncultured Microcaldota archaeon
AATTTTGGAATGAACAATTATTACAATCCGTCCTACGAGCTTGACGAGAAGCAGCCGAAAGGCGGGAAGGACAGGGCGTATGTCGGCGACGTGACCTGGTTTGCCATAAACAAGTTCAGGGCGTCGGTGTTTGGTGGATGGAAAACAAAGGGGGGCGAGGTGCTTGCGGGGGAGGACATCCGCCTCAAGAATGCCAATCTCTCGTCCTTCATGAGCTTTGACTCCTCTGGAAAGCTGGCATCGGGAATACTGTCAGCAGGGGGCAAGTCCGAGCGCGTGTTCGGAATGGACAACGTAAACTTGAGAGGGCACGTCTATGCCCTGCAGGGGCTGGGCGCCTTGCTGCTTAGCGCGTCAACGGTGACCGAGTTTAAGGACAAGCTTGGAAGCATTGGGATAGCATCCGCCAGCCTTAGCAATGATGATGCCACCGCCATTGCTGGGCTGCACAATGAGGGGGATTCCTACCATTTGTCATTGGAGGGAAAGAAGTACGTTGCAAGAATGGAAAACGGCATGCTCACCCTGCACGCGGACGCCCCGAGGGAGCTTGGCGCCGCAGTGTCGTACAGGGTAGGCAAGGGCACCATGACCATCTCCTGCAACCTCAGGCCTGAGCAGTGGGGGAACGCCTCAATAGACAACATCACGCTTCGGCGGCTTGTTGACAATTCGCAATCCATCGTGGACTTTGTGGGAAAGATTCCTGCCGAGACGCTTTTGGATGTCAAGCTGCGCGAGCCTGTCATGCGCGATTTGCAGGACAGGGTGAGGCAGGTCATATCGCAGGCCATCATCCTCAACCCGACCAATGACTTGTACAAAAGCTTCCTCAACAACGTCTCGGTCGGCTATCGCGACGCCTCCACTGACTGGGCAATCACGGCGTCAACGACCGACGATTACCGGACATTCCTCACCGGAATGCTCAACTTCAAGGACAAGGTGGGCCTCATCGGGGGCTGGAAGGCAGGAGGGAGCGCCAATTCCTATGGGATAGACTGGCTGGCGGGCGCGAAAGTCCGCCCGGGCAGGGGCAATACGGCATTCTCGCTATATGTTTCCCAGACAAAGGACAAGCGCCTGCTCATCAATGCAGACGCAGCGAACCTGAAGCTTGGCGCCGCGGCGGTGAGCGTTGGAGGGGACTATTACCGCGTCCACGTGCTTGCCGGTCCGGAACAGATGAGCTGGATTGTCAACCTTGTGTCTATTGGAACACCAACAGGCGCAATCAAGAGCCAAGAATATGGAATGAGGGTTGCGCTTTGGGCGCCCATTTTCCTGACAGCGATCTACAGCCACACCCAGATGCCTGGGATGAGCCAGGACCTGCTGCAGGATGCGCTTTATGCAACTGCGAGCCAATACGGGCTTTTCCCGGACAAGATAAAGATGGACAGCTTCCAGATGGACCTTAACATGAAGCTTGGGAAAAACACGTTCGTGACGCTGACCGGGCAGGCCACCAAGATGGGAGGCAAGGAGAACCCATCAGACTTCTACGTCGGCGCCAAGCTTACCTGGAAGCCATGAAGAAGAAAAAAAGCACGAATGGACCCGGGGGGATTCGAACCCCCGGCCTCCTGATTTTTTGAAACCCTTTTTGTCTTTCCATCCACGTTTTCCGTGAACGCTTTTTGCGCCGAGCGTCTGCCCGGGAGGCGCAAAAAGGGTTCTGCAAATCAGGCGCGCTACCACTGCGCCACAGGCCCACTGCCATCTTCTTGGAAAATAAAGGGTTTTTATAGCTGCGCCCCGCAAGCTTTCACGTATGGGATTGCTCGACCTGATATCAAGCGCGATTAAGCCCAAGCCCTACGCCAACCGGAAGGCAAAATGCCCCAAGTGCAGCGCGGACGTGGTGCTTGGCATGGAGCGCTGCCCCTCGTGCGGCACCCACATCGACT
>CAITKI010000093.1 GCA_903892905.1 uncultured Microcaldota archaeon
GTGGTGTTGAGCACCCAGTCGCCTGCCACCGAGAGCACGAACCACATTATCACCGTGGTGATTGCGTAAAGCCCGTACTTGGGAAGCTCGATCTTGCGCTGCTCGCGGTCGTTGAGTATGTCTATCATCTTGCCTGCGAAGAGGATGATGAATGATATCGCAAGCAGGTTGGCAAGCGTCTTCACAATGAGCGCGGCTGTTTTTACCTCGGAAAGCCCTGCCGCCACTGCCTCGGCGTAGCGCTGCGATGCCGCCCAGATGGAGACCAGCACCATGATGATGAAGAAAAGGTACACAATGGACGATATCCTGTCCACCGAGAACTTGAAGGCGGAAGCCGCGCGGAACACCCTTTCCTCGATGCCAAACGCCTTTGCGGCGAGGTAGAAGGCCAGGATGCCCGCCACCACCTCGATGCCCCAGCCCATGTAGCGGCTGAGCGCGAACAATATGAGTATGAGCGCGGGCGCGCCGAAGATGAGGCGCGCGTAGTGCGGCTCCTTGAGCTTTTCGAGTATGACGAAATATGTCTTTTCCAGCTCCTTTGCCTGCTTCATGACCACGATTTCCACGCTGTCGATTTTGAGGCGGGAGCGGATGACGGGCATCATCTGGTCGTCGGATGCGCCGTCGGATACGAAGATGCACGAGTCTGCGGGGAATTCAGCCAAAACGCGCTCGAGCTGGGAGGTTATCTCCTTGTCTGCCTGGTAGCCAAGCGAGGACGCGCCTGTGAGCGTCGCTATCTGCACGCCGACGTCGGATGAGAGCGTGTCGTAGATGTTCACCGCGCGAAAAATGGTGTTCGAGTCGGTGTCCGTGGGGTCGGCCAGGGCTAGCTTTATCGCCGCATTGAGGTTTGCCTCCCTGCCGACAATGGGCCCCGAGACCTTTGCCTTCTCGAACAGGTCGTTGTCGCGGTCTATGCAAAGCACTAGCCTGCCTTTCTTGACTGCCATGTAGGGGGCTTTGGCAAAAGCTATTTAAATACATTCCGAACAGAGATGAACCAGTTCCAGCTTCATTTGGGAGATTGAGCATCATGGATGGCAAAAAATTCGTTGTTCCAGGGGATTTCATCGGCACTGAGGAGGAGTACCTCCCGGGCGAGGGCACGAGGAGCGAGGGCGACAAGGTGTACGCCACGCTTTGCGGGGAGGTTGCGGACAAGGCGCGAACGCTTCTGGTCATGCAGAAGAGGAAGCTTGCCTCGCTTGGCATCGGCACCACGATAATCGGCAGCATCGAGAACATCGTGGAGCCCATTGCGCTTGTGAGGGTGAAGTTCGGAAGCCTGGCAGGCGACGAGAGGCTTGGCGACAATCCTGATTACGCGGTTCTCCACGCATCCATGATAAAGAGGGGGTATGTGAAGAACGTGCGCGACGAGTACAAGGTCGGGGACCTCATACGCGCGAAAATCGTGGACATACGGAACGGCGAGATGAGACTGTCCACAGACGCAGAGGACATGGGCACGATAAAGGCGTTCTGCGCAAAGTGCCGCCACCCCATGGCGCTTTTGGAGACAGGGCTGGAGTGCGAGTCGTGCGGCGCAAAGGACAACCGGAAGATTGCGAAGGACTACAGGAAAGTGACGCTTGATTAGAGGTGTGACAATGGAAATTGAAGTATTGAAGAGTGAAAAGGACTATCTTGAGGTTGCGATAAAGGGAGAGGACATTGGCTTCATTAATGCAATCAAGGAGCTCCTGTTTGATGATTCTGACGTGGAATTCGCGGCATACAGGCTTGACCACCCGATTGTTTCCTCGCCTGTCCTTATGGTAAGGATGAAGAAGGGCAACCCTGTTTCCGCTGTCAGGACGGCAGTCAAGAAGCTCAAGAAGCAGGCATCTGACTTCAAGGACGCGCTTGACAATGCCAAGAAATCCAAGAAGAAGTGAAATCGTGGCAGCACAAGCGGCGAAGAAGTCGCCTGATTCCCCTTTTGATTTCCTTTCCAACCAGCACATTGTCTATGGGCTGATTGTCGTTTTCCTTTTGCTTTACATCATCACGGGCGTGTGGATGTTCGGGCTTCTTATCGGCCTGTCCATTGTCTGGGTGGTGGTGCTGGAGTTTGCGCAGGGCACGAAAGAGCACGGCTTGAAAGACGAGATAAAGGAAACGTTCATCGCCCTGCTTCTCGCACTGCTTGTGTGGTTCGGCGCGTCCTTTGTGCTCAATACTTCTTCCCCGCTGAATGCAATTGTCTCGTGCTCCATGCTGCCGCACATACAGCGCGGCGACATGGTTGTTTTATCAGGCGACCGCGTGCAGGCAGCGCAGGAAGAAGTGTCATCGCTTGCTGACATTTCGCGCGCGCAGGTGTATGAGGATGGCGCGCTTGTCGCCACTGTGAATGGCTCGATGTACACTTATTGCGCAACCAGGCAGCAAAGCGAGGTCTGCAAGCAGTTCATTTCCTCGCCTGGGAAATTCATTGAAAAGCACGGCGAGCTCACGTTTGCCTATGAGAAGTGCGGCATTGTGCTTGACAAGACGCACGAGACTGTTTATGGCCCGTGCGTGTCTTACCTGGAAGTGAATGGAAACAGATACGGCACGAATTTGTCAAATGATGTTGTGGTGTACCAGCCCAGCAAGGACGAGTACTACTCGCGCGTGGGAGACATCATCCACCGCGCATACATCAGGCTTTACAGCAAGGAGGATGGGAAGACGTACTTCCTGACAAAGGGGGACAACAACCCGATATTTGACATCCAAGTTTATGATGAGAAGCTAGGAGAGGGCAACTCGCCTGTTTTGCTTTCGCGCTCAAAAGGAAGGATACTGGTCAGCGTGCCATATCTTGGCTACTTCAAGCTGTTCATTTCCCCAGCGGCGATTCCCACGCCTGAAGGGTGCGACCGCCACTACACGAAGTGGGACACTAATTAGGAAATAGAAAGCGCTGCATACGCCACTCCTTCTCCTGCCTCGCCAGTCACTTCGCTTGAGTGGATGTACTTGAGAAGCTCGCACTTCTTCGCACCTGCCAAGCGTGCGTAGATGAGCGCGCACGCGATTGGCCCGTGCCCGCAGATGGATAGGTCGCGCGCGTCAATGAGCGATTCAAACCCTGCCGCGTCCATTTTCTCAAGCAGCGAGATAGCAGGCGTGTCCTTGTCTTTTGCGGATTGCGCGCTTTCATAGTGCGTGAAGTCTGAGGAGGCGATGGCTATGATGCTGCGCTTTGTTTTCTTTGCTGCTGCAAATATTGCCTTTGCCAAATCTTCCGCAGACTTTTCATCCTGCCAAGCCATGCAGATGCACACTATGCGCGCAGATGGCGCGGCAAGCTGCAGGAAGGGAAGCTGCACCTCGCAAGAGTGCTCCTGCGCGTGCGCGGTTTCATCGCGGCGCGCGATTTTGCTTTCTGACACAATGGCATCTACCAACTCTGTGTCGCATTTTAGTTCTCCCAGGGGCGTTTTCCAGTCCTCGCGAGAAACTGAGATGGGCGTGCCCACGCCTGTGTGGTTGGGGCCTATCACTATTGCGGTGAGGCTGGGTTGGGAGAGGTTTGATGCCGATGCAAATGAATAGGCAGCAGTGGCGCCTGAGTACATGTAGCCTGCGTGAGGGCAAACTATGGCGAGGCGCTTCTTTGCCTTTACTTCGCGCGCGGCTTCTCCCAGGTAGCCTTTCACCTCTGCGCGAAGCTGTGAGGAAGAAGATGTGTAGAATGAGCCTGCAACCGCGGGAAACCTCATGGGAAGATTTCGGGCGTTGACAAATTAAAAGCCTTCGCCCGCCTTTCATTTTTGTAATTTTCCTTCCTGTCGTTAAAGTAAGTGCTTCCGCTAGGAAGCACTGCGCAAACATTTCATTTACTCCCTGAGATTTACAATGCTCCTCCAGTCCTGAAAGCCTGCAAGAAAGCTGCCTATTGCAGCATAGAGCATGCTGCAAAGCACAGTTGTTGCATGAAATGTTGCAGCCCAAAGCCCCTTCATCTTCAGATTGTCAAGCCCAAGTCCCTCTTTGCCCCTTGAATTTATCCTCTCAATCGCAGTCCTCTTTCTGTAATCATTGTCCTTTGGAGTTTCAGACGGGTAATGCCCCCTGCCGTTCTTTGCTATGACTGGCTTCATGTCCATGAGAAGCGCTTGATAGATGTCGGTTGAGTCATAGCCGCAGTCTGCAATCATCTTTTCTATCTCGTGGGTGTAATTCTGCAACAGCTTCCCATAGACTGAAAAGAACCCCTCTGCGTCATGCACGTTTGCTGGCAGGACGGCAACTGCCAGCGGCAGTTCAGATTCAGCATCGCAGAAGAAATGCGCCTTATAGCCAAACACCCTGCCTTTCAGGGTGGAATGCCCCCATCTGGCGCATTTGTCAGACCTGAATCTCATTTTCTTGTTTCCCTTGCAGAATGCCTTGAAGTCTGTTGAATCCACTGCAACAAGCCTGCCTTTGGACAAGCCAATCTCCTTTGCCTTTTTCACAAGGAATGTGAAGAAAAAGCCAAGGCCCACGTTTGCAAGGCGTTTCCTTGCCTTGCAGTATGCTGATTTGCATGGTGCTTTCCTGAAGCCGCAGAGCTTCAGCAGCTTCTTGTCATTCTGCACTTTCGTGGCAAGCTGCGCCTCTGAAGGCATGCCAAGGATGTGCTTGAACATCCATGCCTTCAGGTAGGAGGAAATCTCATGCCCTTTCCTGCCAACCCTTTTTCTCATGCCTCTGTAGAACCTGTCAACCTCTGACAGGTTCAACGCATCCGCTACCTTTTTGAGCTTTGTATAGCCCATCTAATCACCAGTGACCTCTGACGATGAAGCTTGCAAGCAGAGTCGGTGGTCGCCTCAGCTTTTACGAAGAGAAAAAACAAGACATTATCGGCTGCCCAGGCGAATTAGGAAACGCCCTA
>CAITKI010000094.1 GCA_903892905.1 uncultured Microcaldota archaeon
AGGGAGCGGAATGGCGGGAGCCTGATTGTGCAGCACAGGGCGAGCGTGAGGGCTGCAGCCGGCTTTTTCAGGAGAACACACGGGCACGCGCAAGGGCTTCCCAGCGGAACGAAAAAGGAGGCGACATCCGCAGAGGTGTTCGGCAATGGGGCGCTTTTCGTGGTGGGCGGCATGCTCATGGGCAGGATGGTGATGGAGAACGTGCGGCTGGCGCGCGAGCTCAATGTCGTGGCAGGGCAGCCCGCCAGCATAGCGATGGCGGAGAACAGCAGGCAGCAGGATTGGACGCTTGCCGGGATTGTGGCGAGCGTGCTGCTGGTTGCCTATGCGGGCTATCGCCTGCTGCGCGCGCTTGCGCCTGAGCTTGGGAACCACGAGAAGTAGCTATTTCTTTTTCTTCCCCCGCGCAAAGCCGAGGATGGCATTGTTCACGATTTGGCGGATGCCGTCCGCGTTGCCATAGTCCTTCACCCAGAAGGAGAATGAGACCAGTGCTGTTGATGGCTTCACTGCGTCGATGGAGAGGGAATAGCCTTTTTCGCCAAGAAGCCCCTTTGGCTTTTCGCGCGCAAGCGAGGCGACGATTTGCCTCTTCAGCGCTTCAAAGTCAGATCCAAGCGGAAGCTCTGATTGTACTGCGACAATGCTTATGTCGTCGGGGAGGGACAGGTTGGTGATGCGCAGCTTTGCAAATTCCGAGTTCGAGATGATTATGGTGTTTTCCCAAACGTCGGTGAGCCTGGTTGTCCTCATGCCTATCTTGTCAAGCTTTGCAATCTCGCCCGAGGGGAGCTTGAGGGAATCGCCGTAGTGGAAGGGGCGGTCAAGCTGCAGCGCGATGCCTGCGAATATGTTGGCAAGCGTCTCCTGCGAGGCCAACCCCAGGATGAGCCCGGCAACAGAGGTCACAGCGAGGATGCCGGTCACGTCAAAGCCCGTGGTGGAAAGCGCCAGCGTCAGGCCCACGACGTAGATGAGCAGCTTGGTGACCTTGCGCACAAGGGGCAGAAGCGACAGGTCCACCTTCACCACGCGGGAGGACTTGTGCCCTTCGTCGTAGTACCAGCGTATCGCGGCGCCCGAGCCCTCGGAGAGCATGAAGGTGCCTATCACGATGATTATGGCAATGGTATAGCTTTCGAGGAATTTCGCGGCGTCCGACAGCTCAGGCACGGCATGCAGGAGGAGGTAGAATACTATTATGAAAAAGCAGGACTCGAGCGGCACCTTTATCGCCGCAATCACCCTGTCGTCAAGCGTGCTTTTGGTCTTGCGGGTCAGGTATTCCAGCGCCACCACCAGTATGGGGCCTGAGATTCCGCCCACTGCAAGGGAGATTGCGAAAAGCCCTGCGATGTAGCCTATGTATGTTAAGGTGTCCATGCCCCAGAAAGGCACGAAAAAGAATATAAGCGTCGCCCACGTGCGCGCATGCCTCCAACGGGGGCACCTATAAAAAGCTAAGGCGTGAAGTACGGGATGCCTATCGATTGATAGTGCGGAGGGACTGCATGGAGACTGTCAAGATAAACGTGACATCTGCGGAGAAAGCCAGCCGCCTTGAGCTTTTCATCAGGTGGATCTGGGGCACAATCGTAGGGATAATCCTGTGCATCATCGGGGTATTCGCATGCATCGCGATGTTCGTGCAGTGGTTCTACATCCTCCTGCTTGGCAAGAGGAATGCAGCGCTTGCGA
The DNA here is from genome assembly GCA_903892905.1 of uncultured Microcaldota archaeon. Taxonomy (GTDB): domain Archaea; phylum Micrarchaeota; class Micrarchaeia; order Anstonellales; family Anstonellaceae; genus UBA10161. The sequence goes on from CAITKI010000094.1 coordinate 1,699, forward strand.
AGTTCGTGACCAACTGGTTCAAGGGGATGACGCAGCTGTACTTCTACATGTACCTCTCCACAGACGAGAGGCCGCCGCTCATGCCTGAGCTGTAAGTTTTCCTGCTCTTTTTTTCTTTTATTTTTCTTCCTTCCCCTAGCTTAACCTCCCACTGAATGACTGTGGGTGCGCGGGAGCTGCCGGTTTGAGCCAGCATGAGAGCGCACCCAGCAGCTTCCCGCCTGAAGCGCACAATCGTCGGAAGCTGCGGGCTTCAGCCCACAGTCATTCACCCTACCCCCTAATTTATAAAGCAGTGCATTTCGAATATATCCACCGGGAGGCTTACAGTGACGAATGGCTGGCTTGTGCGCAAAAGCGCCTATGCGCTTCCTGGAAAAAAATAGGTGAATATAAATGGGATATGGAGATGACGACAGCGGCGGATACGGCGGACACGGTGGCGGCAGAGGCGGGCGCGGCGGAGGCCGTGGCGGCTTCGGCGGCGGACGCGGTGGCGGCTACGGCGGCCCACGCGAAATGAGCAAGGCTGTTTGCTCAGACTGCGGCCAGGAATGCGAAGTGCCATTCAAGCCGACAGAAGGAAGGCCTGTGTACTGCAGGGACTGCTTCCCCAAGCACAAAAAATTCTAAGAAGAATTTTTTGGCTGGTTGGCGCGCAAGCGCCAAGCGGACAAGAAGTTCTAGGAATTTACGCTTGAAACGTTTTGACTTTTTCTTTTTTTCCTTTTTTCCCCTAATGGACATACTGCTTTTTATTCGGCATTCGCGCAAATATGTGCATGAAAGCGCTTGCCTTTGCCCTGTTTGCCGTGCTCCTGCTTAGCGTGTCTTATGCCTACCAGATAGAGCAGAGCCGCGAGGAGCTGCTTGCCAAGTACTATGCATACGTGGACGCCAAGGTGCCGAAAACCGCGCGCATGATAGTGGGCGACGAGAAAGTGAACGCCTACATCGGGCAAAGCGTGGTGGGCATTGAGACCCGGGGAGGTGTGCTTTACTCGTTCGAGTATGCGCCGCTGAAAAACCCGAACGTCGTGATATTCGTCACGGACGACGCTGCCGAGAGGATTGAGAACAGGACAATGGGCATACTTGATGCAATGGACAACGGCGGCATCAAGATAAAGACGTATGACTGGCTGTCCGCTTTTAAGGTGGCTGCGCTGAAGAGCGCCTACGAGATGTCAGGCATTGACAGGCGGCTCACAAATACATCCGTGAAGGAAGACGAGATATACAACACCAATTCGCTTTTCATGAACCGCCAGCGTTTCCTGGTGTGGAACTAGTTTTCAGGTGTGCGCATGGCAAAAATAGACCACAGCGCAGGGAAAAAGCCGCTTTTCACCCGCCAGGACGCGCTCGCCCTTGCAGGCGCGATATGCATAAGCATCATCGCCATGTTCCTCTTCTCGCGCGTGGGGGAGCTGAGGCACCTGGGCTACGTCGGCGTGTTCCTCATTTCCCTTCTCTCTTCCGCAACGATTTTCCTGCCCCTGCCCGGCTTTGCAGTTGTTTTTGCCATGGGCGCATTTCTGAATCCTGTGCTTGTGGGCATTGTGGCAGGCGTAGGCTCAGGCATTGGCGAGATAACCGGCTATTTGGCAGGCTTTGCAGGGCACGATGCCATGATGGGGACAACACTTTTCAGGCAGAACAAGCAAGGCATTGAGAAATACGGCCCGCTCGCAATTTTCGCGCTCGCATTCGTGCCCAACCCTGTTTTTGACCTCGCAGGCATGGCAGCAGGCGCGATAAAGATGCCGCTTTGGAAGTTCGTGCTTGCCACTGTTTTGGGAAAGACGCTGAGGTTCATCCTGCTCGCCTATGCGGGCGGCATTGCTTATGGCTTCTGGCAGTGGGGATAGCCTCTTTATCTTGCGCCGCCTCCGCCGCCCCCTCCGCCTCCACCGCCGCCAAATCCGCCGCCGCTGTGCCCGCCGGTCGTGGCTGCCACTGACCTGAATGAGGAGTGGAATGCAGCGTAGCTGCCTATGAACGCCGCGTTCCTTGCCTGCTCGTTGGGGAAGCGCACATTGAGCGAGCTTATCACCTGAGCAGCGATGCCGAAAGCGGTTGCGTAGACGAGGTATTCCTCCCAGAGCACCAAGGCAGGCACGTCCTTTTCCTGCAGCCTTCCGAAGTCCAGCATGTATTTCTTGAAGGCTGCCCATTTCTTCTCGGCGAGCCTGCCCTCAGGCGTCCATTTGCCCAGTATCTGGGGCATGGAGGAGACAATAATGAGCATGGGAATGATGAGGAGTATGGAAATCATTCCCGCACCGATGTGCAGGGCGCCAAAGGCGAAGAGGCTTGCAAAGAGGGCGATGGACAGGTAAAGCACCGTGATGTCGTTGGCCCGCTTGTTCATGAAGCGCGCGTAGAAGCTGTCCCGAAGGTACTTGGAAAATGCCAGCATGCACGCCTGGAACTCGTAGCGGTGCCGCGCTATGTCGGAAACACGAAGCTCCGCGCCAGGTGCCGCCACCCAGAGGAACTTCATAAGCTCGAGCTGGTGGGGCGCAAGCGCGCCGCATTCGTCCAGTTTTTTCACCATGATGATGAACCACGCCTTTGTATTGCGCTTCATTATGAGCAAATCGTCGGTCACCGCGCGCTCCTCGAGCCTGACATAGCCTTTTTGCGAGAGCCACAGCATCTCGGCGCTGACAAAGTCTGGCATCACCTCCTTTGAAAGGAGGTAGCCTGCCTCGGACGGCGTGAGGCCGGAGGGCAGCTCGCGCTCGTAGGTGCCTGCATAGTCAAGCGGCAGCTCGCGGCCGTACATGAAGTAGAGGAATATGAAAAGCACGACGCCGATGGCAGGGAGGAGCATCACTGCGAGCGGGAGCAAGTCCTGCTGCGTGGAATAGTTCTTCTCGCCCTCGATGATTTGCTGGCTTGACATATAATTTGGCGCCTGGCGGAGGCTGGAGAAGCCCGAGAGTGGAAGTAGCATGTTTATCTCGAGGTAGGTCTTTGCAGGGTAGTTGTAGGAGAGGATGGAAATTCCGTCGCTTGTGTTGGTTGCCAGGTAGCTGCCCTGCGGCGGGTGGATGGAATACGTTGTGGGCCTCACGCCGGCAGGAAGGTGCACGTTTGCAGTGAGCATGCCGATTTCATTTGCCCAGGTATCGCCCCAGAGCTTGTAGAAGAACTGCGCCGAGTCTTTCTGCGAGAGTATTTCGCCGTTCACCGTGTAGTCGAACACCGTGGACACTGTGCCTGAATCGTAGCTGTCCGCAAGCACCAGCTCCTGGTAGCCTGCGTTGTTCTGCGTGCGGAAGGCGCAGGTGCCCCTGCCCACGCAATAGCCTGACGCATTGCTGATCTGAAGGTCCATGGGCTTTTGCAGGTAAAGCTCGTGGAAGCTGCCTGACAGGGAATAGGTTATCCTTTCCTCGACGGAAACGGTGCCGTCGGAGTGCAGGTAATAATCCACCTGCGCACTCGTGATGGAATAGTCGCGCGCAGATACGGCGGGAATCAGGAGCAGAAGCGCGAAAAGCGCGAGGAAGCGCGTGTCCATGGAAGGAAAGCGGGAAGAAAATAAATAAAGGGGATGGCAGACAGAGCGGAAAAAATAGCGATTGAATTAGGGATTTATAAAAAATGGGCCGGAAGAGATTTGAACTCTCGACCTTTCGATGTCGAAACCCTGAGGCACTTGCCAAGGGGCTTATCAGTCGAACGCTCCAACCAGGCTAAGCTTCCGTCAGCATTTGAACGAATTCAGATGCCATTACCGGCCCATGTTCTGATTGGACTATGATGGTAATTGCTGCGACGTATTAAAAGGCTTTTGAGGCGCGCGAAAATTTATTCTGCTTATGCCTTCGCAGGCGCCGCGGGCTTGGCTTCCTCTGCAGGCGCGCTCTCGATTGCACTTCCGCCTGCAGCTTTGAGCTTTTCCTTTGCCTTTTCGGAGAAGCACATTGCGCGCACCACTATGGGCATTGTTATCGCGCCGGTGCCCAGCACCTTGCCTTCGAAGTCGAATGTGAGCTTGCCGTCCTTCTTCTCCACCTTGCCGTTGCGCGCGAGCTGGTCGATTTCGTACAAGTTGATGACCGGGAGCTCTGCGCGCGCGTTCTGGTTGGCAAAGCCGTACCTGCCGCCGTGGGACATCCAGTGCCTTTCATAGCGCGTGATGTATGTGAAGCGGTGCTTGTGCGTGCCTGCGCGGCCCCAGCCGCCCTTGCCGCCCTTTCCTCGGCGGTTCTTGGCATTGCCCTTGCCGTGGTTGCGCGTGCCGTTGAATTTCCTGTTCCTCTTTCCTTTTCGGTTGACCATGTGAAACACCATTTAACGTTAAGCCATTGCTGCGAGAAGCTCGCCGATTTTCGGGTTCTTGCCAAGCGGCCCTGAGGGCGCGTAGGACTTCTTGCTGCCGCCTTCAAACCCACCGCGCGGTGGCGCGAGGAAGAAGAACGGGAGGATTGCGTGGTCGGAAAGCGACTTGTCAGATGCCGAGATCTCCTTTGCAAGCTTTGCGATTGCCTCGGGCTTCATGCTTGCAGACAGCTTCTTGCCGTCGCGCGTAAGCCCCCTGCGAAGGAGGAGAAGTTCGATGGTTGAGTCGTCCACCGGCCCGAATGAAACCGAGTCCTTGCACGCCTGCACCATGCCGCGGACGCTTTCCGTGTCAGGAAGCAGCGTGCACGTGTGCAGCCTGTTGAGGTTCAGGGAAACAAAAGTTGCCTTCACCTTGGGGGTAATCCCGCGCTTTCCCTTGAGGCGTATAACTGCTATTCTCATGAGGACACCTTCGCCTGCCTTGTGGGCGAATTGTCTGCATCAGCAGACATTTTTTCAGCTGCCTGGGATTTTGATTCATTTTCCCAGCTTTTGGTAAGCTTCATCGTGTTGAGCTGGTCAAGCGCGTCTGCGGTTGCCATTGCGGTGTTGTAGATGCTGCGCGTGTGGCCGCGGGAGAAGCTCCAGATGTCCTTCACGCCTGCCGCCGCAAGCACCTTTTTCACCACGTCGTTCGCTGCCAGGCCCACTCCGCGCGGGGCGGGCTTGAGAAGCACGCGGACGCTTCCTGACCTTCCGTTCACAGCGATTGGGATGGAATTTTTGAAGCCCGAGCCTGATTCCCAGGAGCCGCATCCGAGCGGCACCGAGATGATGTTGCGCTTGGCGTTCTTGATGGCGGATTCGATGGCTGGCTTGACTTCCTCGCTCTTGCCTGCGCCTATGCCGAAGTGGCCCTTCTTGTCGCCCACAAGCACGATGGCGCGGAACTGCATCTTCCTGCCGTTGCCAGTCATGCGCTGGGTGCTTTTCACCTCGAGCGTGTCCTCTGTCATGTCAGGGTAGAGGTGGTCGACTATGCCGCTCTCAAGTATGGGCTTTCCGCGGGAGTTTATCTCCTCAAGCGAGGTTATCTGGCCTGTTTTTACCAGCCTGCCGATGTCGCTTTTCGGGATCCATTCCGGCTTTGGCTCGTCGTTGCGCCGTGAGCGCTTGTTCCTGTCAAATCTTGCCATTTAGTCACCGTCAATTTATTCGCTTTCTATCTTTGCCTTGGCGGCCCTGAATTGGGCCACCATGTTTTCGGGCGCAAAGCCCTGCTTCGTGTAGGACGAGTAGAGCTTGGTGTACGCTGCTGCGTCATCGCTCTTGAGCTTCTTGGCATACGCCTCGATCACCGAGCCGTTCACCCTAGCCTCAGGAATCATCTCGTCAGTGTAGTTCGTGGAGAGCTTGGCGTCCTGCGCGCCGCGCAGCGCCGCGAATATGGTGGAGCCGCGAGACGGCGTCTGCATGCCGACGTCAAGTATGAATGAGGTCGCGCCCTTCTTGCCTGCCATCTTGCCTGCGAGAAGCCCGCAGAGGTAGGCGGTCGGCGCATTGCAGCGGGGCGCCCAGCCGTACGAGGCAAGCCTGCTTGAGTGCACTGACGCGAGCACGGTGTCGCCCTTTGCGCTGTAGTTCATGAACTGGACGAGAACTCCTGACGAGGACTTGCGCACTACGAGGCGCGGAACGTTGCCCTTCACAAGCGCAAGGCGCTTGGCGTAGTTGGTCAGGTTCTTGCGCCTGCGGCGGAACGCCACTTTGTATACCGGACCTGTTGCTTTGCCCACAATATCACATCACAAATTTTTCAATCACTTCACCAGGAGCTTGTTGTCCTGGATGTATGTCTCCATTATCTTGACGCTCTTGAATGCATTGCCCTTCACCATGAGGTAGAGCTTGCGGTACACCTTGGGGTCGGTGATTTTCTTCGATTCCACCAGGCCGGCGAGGATGCGCCTCTGCGCGCGCACCTTGGCAATCCACGCGACCTTGTCGTCGAGGCGGGCGGATGGCGTGCCCTTGCGGCTGCCCATTCCTCCGCGCCTTCCCTTCTTGGTCTGCGCGCGCTTTGCCATGCCGCGGACGCGCGAAACGCCGCGCGGGTGCAGCTTGTACACCACGCCGTCCTTGATGAGCGTGCGGATGTCCTCGCGCGTGAGCGCCTCCTCGATTTTCTTTATCGAGTCGTTCTTGAAGCGGACCTTGGATTCGCCCACTCCGAGCATTTCGGACGCAATCCTTCGAACTGTGTTTGTTGCCATGAGTATCACATCAAATCTGCTTGTCGTGCCTGTGCTGCTGGCTCTGCTGCGCCTGGCTGACTGCCTGCGAGGACATCTTGGAAGTTGACTCGATGGTCGGGGATGCCTTGGTGGCGTCCTTCTTCTCCTCTGTTGCAGCAGGCGCTGGCTTCTTGGAAGGGTCTTCCTTCTTCGCAGCCTCCTTTGCCTTCAGCCTGTCCTTCTTCTCGATGCGCTTTACGAATGGAGCGTACTTCTTGACATTTACGACGTGGAGGGCCATGGAGGCAGCCATCTTTTCAATGGCAGC
>CAITKI010000095.1 GCA_903892905.1 uncultured Microcaldota archaeon
GCCCTATGATGCCGGCGACGTAGTAGCTGTACCTGTCCTGGTCGGAAAAGGTCTCGATGGGCTTTTTCTGGAACTCGCACATGCCGCGCACCATCACGCGCGCGCGCTTGCTTATGGCCTTCCTCGCGCCGGATGGCAGCGAATGGTACGCGCGAACCAATGCGGGCAGCGCCTCCAGAAGCTCCTTTTCATACGTGTAATCAAGCTTGTCAAGCATTTTCCTCGCGCACGCCTCGGAGGCAGAGTCGTCCGCCTTCCTCCTGGAAAGCAATGTCAGGAACTCCGCAAACATCCTCTTTTTCATCGCAAGCGGCGCGTGCGAATCCTCGACGGTGTCAATCACGCGGAAAACAAGGTAGGAAAGCATCATCTGCCCATTCAACGGCGTGGGAAGTATCCTTATGCACAGCGCAAAGCTCCTTGAAACATTGGGAAGAATCCCCCAGCACTTTTCCATATCATTCATGCTATGCGCCTGCCAATAAACCCTAAACTCCGCCGTTTTTCTTATGCCGCAATAGAATTTATAATAATGCGTTCCCCTCCGGCGTGCCGCACACCTGCTTTATATTTTTTCACCGAGAAAAATGCGCATGAATGCACCTCCCGTCGGTGCCGCAGCAGCGGTTGCCGAGGAAAAAAAGCCGAAAAAATTCCTGTTTGTATCAATAGAAGGGCTCATTGGCGACCTGGCGCTTGCAGTGAAGCGGGAGGGCAACGAGGTGCGCTACCACATATACGACAAGGCCGAGCGGGACGTCTGCGACGGCTTCGTGGACAAGTGCGACGACTGGCACCCGCTGGTTGACTGGGCGGACGTGATAATCTTCGACGACGTGGGCTTTGGCCCGGTGGCAGACGAGCTTAGGAAAAAGGGCAAGGCAGTGGTGGGCGGCACGCCTTACACCGACAAGCTCGAGGACGACCGGCTCTTCGGGCAGGATGAGCTTGCCTCCGCTGGCGTGACAGTGCTTCCCCATTCCGACTTTTCCGACTTTGACGCGGCGATAGAGTTCGTGAAAAAAAACCCCGGGCGCTACGTGCTCAAGCCCAACGGCAGCGCACAGAACGAGAAGGAGCTCTGCTTCATCGGCAAGGAGGAGGACGGCGAGGACATACTCAACATCCTCACGAACTACAAGCGCAGCTGGGCGAAGAAGCTCAACTCCTTCCAGCTGCAGAAATTCGCGCAAGGAGTGGAGGTCGCGGTCGGGGCATTTTTCAACGGCAAGGATTTCTGCGGCCCCATAAACGTGAACTTCGAGCACAAGAAGATGTTCCCCGGCGAGCTCGGGCCCAACACCGGCGAGATGGGCACGCTCATGTTCTGGGCGCCGCAGTCGAAAATATTCAACGAAACGCTTGGCAAGATGAAGGAAAAGCTCGCAGCATGCGGCTATGTGGGCTACATAGACATCAACTGCATTGCAAACGCCAAGGGCATCTACCCGCTCGAATTCACCTCGCGCTTCGGCTACCCCACGATTTCCATCCAGATGGAAGGTGTCTCCTCTCATTGGGGCGATTTCTTCTACCACCTCGCGCGCGGCGAGCCTGCGGACCTTAAGACGAGGAAAGGCTTCCAGCTCGGCGTGGTGGTGGCAGTGCCGCCCTTCCCATTCCAGGACTTCCGCGCGTTCCGCCGCTATTCCGAGGACGCGATAATCATCTTCAAGAAGCCCATATTCGAAGGCATACACTTGGGAGATGTAAAGCTTGTGGAGGGCGACTGGCGCCTCGCCGGGCAGTCGGGCTATGCAGTGATAGTGACAGGCTCCGCACTCACCGTGGAGGATGCGCAGAAGCAGGTCTACAAGCGCCTGGAGAATATCCTCATCCCCAACATGTTCTACAGGACTGACATAGGCAACCGCTGGGCGCACGACTCAGACATGCTGCACTCGTGGGGCTACCTCTACCAGCAGATAGTAAAAAAAGCAGGCAAAAAAACGCAGAGCGCAAGCTAAGGAAGAAAAAATAAAAAAAAAGAAAAAAGTGCGCGCGTTTCAGTACAGGAACTCCCTGATGTTAAGCGCAAGCACCACCAGCACCATTCCGTAGATTATCATGAACAATGCATTGATCATGATAAGCGCGATTGCAGCCCCGAACAGGTTGAGCAGCATCACCATCCCCAGGGCGACCAGCACAATGCCTGCCACCAGGCTCAGCGTCTTTCCCTTCTTTGCCTTCAGGCCATACGCTATCTGCCCCACGCCTGTCACGAGCGCCACGAGCGCAAGCAGCGCAGCAAGCGCGCCGAACACGATGATGATGCCGCCGGTCACGAAGCTGGAGCCGAAAAGCATTATCAGGCCCACGACAAGCGCAAACGCGCCGCTTATCGCGATGTTGCTGGCAAAGCTTGCATTCTTGCTGGCAAACATCGCCTCGCCAAGCTTGAGCGCGCCGCCTACAGTAAAGACCACCCCCATAAGGAGGACTGCGGTCTGGATTGTCATCTGCGGAGTGAAGAACAGCAAAACGCCTATAAGGAGCATGAGCAGCCCGGAAATCCCCAGCAGCCACCCTGCCTTCTCCACAAGATCCTCTTTCTTTTTAGCCATATTTTATACCTCCTTTTCGCGCGCATCGCCTGTAAGTGGAAAGAAGCTGCCCCTGCATTGCCTGCCTTTCGCGCGCATTGGCGCACTTTCTCGCGCACGGCTTATAATCCTTAGTCAAATTTCTGCTTGCACGCGGTGCAAATCCCAGGCGCAGCTGCACCGTAACGCATGCCGCCTCAGCTTGCCGCGCTATCTTCTCGAAACAAACGCCGCCATCCCGACAATTGCGAGCACAAGGAGGGGCAGGCATCCCTGCTTTCCCTGCGCATTGCCCTGGCTTGCCTGCCCTGCGCCGCTTCCGATGCCGCTTGCCTCATCCACCGCGGCAGCCACCGACTTTTCGCCAAGCTTGCCGGCCATGCTCTCCCTGGGCGCTTCGCCCACCGAGTCGCCAGCAGACTTTATCGACGATATGCCGAGCGCGGAAACCACGCTCCCGTTCGCGTTGTAAAGCAGTATCGATTCCGCGCCCTGCACAACCGGCATGGAAAGAGTGTATTCAGCGCTGTCCGGGGCAGCATTTGCCTTGTCCGACAGCACAAGTATGGGCATGTAAAACCTGGTGGCAGGCACAACATCGCCCCCCTTCTTGTAGGCGAGCAGGAATGGCCCGTCGTTCGTAACTCCCTGCGGCTGGCCGGAAATGAGCTCGGCGTGCCGCAGCGACAGATGGCCGGATTCAAAGGAAACGGTGACCATCATGGCTTCCGCAAACACTGCCGAGCAGGCAAGCATGGCGACAAATGCGAACATTGCAATTCTCATACGCTCACCTTTCAAGCTGCGGGTTGGACGGGTCGTAGCCTGCCGAAACCGGCGGGGGCTGGTATTCCATCGTGACCGGCTTGGGGTTCAGGTAGGCATCTATCCTTGCCCGCAATATCTTCCTGGAAACCTCGTTGAATTCGCCGGATGCCGTGTGGTCGTTCATTATGCTGTTCTGCGACGAGCGGTACCAGAGGCCAGCCGAGCAGCCCTGGACGCAGGCGTAGGAAGTGAGGTTGAACGCGCCGAAATACTTGGGGCAGCTGCCCAGCGTGGTCCAGGCGTCGCAGTTCGCCCTTGTCGAAAAGCCGTAGTCTCGAAGGTAGGCAGCAGTCCCGATCAGCGTGCCGTAGCTTTCGGAAATCACGTATTCGTCCCAAAGCCCGCCGACAGCATGCCCGAGCTCGTGCGCCGCGATGCGCTCGAAGTTGGGCGAGTACGGGTCGAGGTTCTTTGACATGTCCACGTTCATGGAATAAGCCCTGCTCTGCCCTGGCGCGGCCCCGGTGTACCTGACAAATACCGTGACATCACCGCCCACGTCCTTGCATTTTGCCAGCAAGTCGCTTCTCCACGGCCCCAGCGTGCCTGTGGGCAGGCGCGTGGCATATGCTTCCACCGGGAATTCGCTGAACGGGGCGGTGGCGAACAGGTTGTTCGCAATCCTCACAGCATCGTCTTTCGTTTCCTTGTCCCGCACTGCCGAGGTGTAATAGGCGTTTGGCTCAGGATAGTCCCAGCCGCCCACCAGTATCTTGAGGCTCCTTCCTGCCTTGCTGTTCGTTGCGACGCGTGGGCATGAGCAATACAGGCTGTCCTTGCACGCAGGGTCTTCGCAGTCGACCTTGCCGTTCCCGTCGTCGTCAATTCCGTTGTCGCATTCCTCCTTGCATGCTGCCTTCCCGATGGGCGCCACGAAGCAGGCGCCTGCAGGGCATTTTGTTTCAGAGTATTCGCACAGGCCGGTCTGCGGGTTGCAGGTGCCGTCCGTGCGGGCAAGGTCGTAATCCCTCACCTGCGCCTTGCACTCGTCGTCGCACTTCACGTTCCTGCACTTGCTTATCGGGGTGCATGCGCATTCCGGGTAGGCCGACCGCGCCTCATTGGCCGCGCAGGTGTTCTTGCACACTTTCTCTTCCTCAACTTTCTTCACGCACGCGCAGTCAGGGTAGGGGTTCTGCGCCTCGCCAGAGCCGCAGCCGTTCTGGCACTTCTCGGGCTCAGGAGGGGAAAGGCAATTGCCCGTCTTAGGGTCGCAGCCATTGGGGCAGCTGCCGTATTTCCCATAGCACTTGTTCGCAAGCGTGTAAGGGCAATAGCACGTGCCGCTTATCCAAACCAGCGGCCCCCATTCGGGATAATCGGGGTTGACGGTGCCTGCGCAGATTTCCGGGATGAGGCTTGCCATGCAAGGCGTGCTGCCCACCATGATGCAGTCATTGGTGCGCTCCGCGCTCCCCTCCGGGAGCCCCGGGCACTGCGCGCCCTCGCTGATGAAGGCAAAGGCTGGCGCCGCAAAAAGGGCAAGCACGAAAAAGAGCAGGACGGGCAAAGCAAAGCGAGAGCAAGGCATTTTTCCCATGGAGACAATTCCTGGGCAACATTTTTATTATCTCCGCCAGGCCGCGGAGTATTGTTTTGCTCAGAAGCTACCGTGCATTGATTTGACCCTGCTCAGTAGCATTTCTCGGAGCACTTTCAATAAAGCAGACCGAAAAGGAAAAGCGGCACCTTGTTGCCCGTGGTGTCCAGTCCATCAACCACAATATGGTCGCATCCGCCCTTCTCCTCTTTGCCAGGGCCTCCGACTTCGAAAACCTTCCCGCCTGCCTTGAAGTCGGCAGTCTGCACGCTTCCTGTCTTCACATAGCAGCACTCGACATGGTTCACGAAAAACTCTTCGCGCTGCGCGCCGATGTTTGGCTGCCTGCCCATTGACTCGCAAAGTGCTGCGCGGTAGGGATATGGAAGGTAGTATTTCGCCTCTTTCCTGAAAGGCTTGGTGCCTTCGCCGCACGCATAAACCCTCTTTATAGCCTCTGTTTTCTCGACATCCGCAAGGAAGCGCATCACCCAGACTTTGTTCCGTTGAAGCACCTTGCCGATTGAGGAATAGCTCAGCTCCATGGGCATTGAAATTGCCACGAGCTGGAGCAGCTTGAAAAAATTCTCCACAGTGTCCTTCTCCACGCCCTTTATCGCCGCAAAATCCTTGTATGCGATGGTTTCCATTGTGGAAACCACTGTCTTGTAGAACTGGGACTTTGCAGGGTAAAGCACCCCGCCAGTTGCATAATACTCGTGCATATGCCTCGCAGCATGTCC
>CAITKI010000096.1 GCA_903892905.1 uncultured Microcaldota archaeon
TCCAGCCCCAAAATGAAATACTTTGTTTTCGGGTCCATGAAAACATAGATTGGCATATTGCTCAGCACCTTGCTCTGGTTTTTCCTGGCAATCTTCAATGTGATCTCAAATTCGCCTATCTTTTCTTTCCCGCCAATCCCGTCCGTGGCCTGGGTTTTTGCCTTGCTTTTTTCAAATCCGAGCGCCTCGGCAATCTCCAGCGGGAGGTAAGACACCGTGGAGCCGGTGTCCAAAACTGCCATCATCTCCAGCGCGCCATCTTTCCCTATTATGGTTACCGGAATCTTTGATTCTTTCATATGGCTTCCGTCTTCCATCCTTAGCTTGGTAAATGGAAAGACGAATCGTGCCATTGCCTCACTTCAAAAAATGGTGCGTAGCTTCCGATACCCTGTCGAAAAGGGGCTTTTTGTTCGGGTATTCCTTTTTTGCCCGGGCAAAAACGTCCTTGAACTCGTTTCCGCTGGCAATGACCTGGTCATCCAGGATTGCAATCCACTTGCCCGCGTACTTTTCCAGGTTGAGCGAGAGGTAGCAATCGAAGTTTTTATCAATGTTAGAAGACATGATGGTATTTTGCATTCCCCCTATATATAGATTCCTGCTTTTCTGCCCATCCCGGCGGCTAGCCCCATGCTTCATGGCCTGGGCTAAGCAGCAAGCAGCCCACTTTTTGCCGCAAGCAAAAAGGGGCCCCTTTTTCGGTGCGCCGAAAAAGTGGGCGGAGTATCTCTCAGTTGGCAATGAAAAGGAAAAGCCTGCTGCAAAGGAGCAGCCTGCGCACAAGAAGTAGGCGTGCATTTTTCAGCTGGCGGAACAGCGCTTCATTCCAGCAGCCAATCCATCAGCTGGGCAAGAATTATTTTGTGCCTGCCGCTCTTTATCACGCCTGCCCTGTCCTTTGTCAGGATAAGGAGTTTTTTTGGCTTAAGTTCATCTGCGCACGCGGCCATCCCCCTGATTTCGCGCTTTTCAGTCAACTCTCCTTCAAGCCCATAGGCTGTCTGTATTGCTTCTGCGACTCCCAGCCCGCGCCTCACCACAAAATCGGCTTCAAGCCCAGCCTTGTTTTTCCAGTAGTAAATTTCCTGCCTCCCAAGCGCCCTGCGCCTAAGCTCCAGGAAAGCGGCATTTTCATAAAGCCTGCCAAAATCCGTCCTGCCGCCTATCGCATAGTAAAAGCCAGTGTCGCCGCAATACGCCTTGCGCGGGTATTGGGACCTGTCCTTTATGCTGTGGGAAAAAATCGGAATGAAGAAAAACAGGTAGCCTGCCTCGGAATATTTTTCCAGCTGGAGTATCTTTTCCTTCCCTATCCTGTGCCCCAGTGTCTTGAAGAAATTCAGGCATTTGGAAGCCGAGAAATAGGTGCTCTGGAGGGCGTACTTGCCAAATGCCTCCACGGTGCTCGGGTCCTGGTGTGAAACCTCCGCAATGTCCAACCCCACAATGTCCTTGAAATAGGAGCCAAGTATCCTCACCTTGTCGGTTTCATCGCTGGCAAGCACGACTTCAGGAAAGCCCCCGTATTTGAGGTATTCGGAAAACGCCCTCTCCAGCTTTCCCCTGCCGACAGTGGTCTTTTCCGCAGCCACCTTCCTGAAGGACAGGAACTCCTTGAATGAAAGCGGGAACATCTCCATCTGGATGGTCCTGCCGCGCAGCGGCTTGTTTGGCAGCGCCAGCCCTTTCCTGGAAGAGCTCACGATAAGGCGCAGCCTTCCTGACAAAAGCTCGTGCACCCTTGCCAGCCAGCCCTCCCAGCCGTGCGCGCTTGTCACCTCGTCCAAAAGCAGGAAGCCGTCTTCCCCGAACCATTTGAGCACTTCATCCAGCGTCCCCTCCCCCGAGAGCCGGCTGTCCTCCAAATTCACATACGCCACTTTCTTGCCGTCTGCTGCGAGCTTCTGGGCAAGGAGCATGAGCACGCTTGATTTTCCCGCGCGCCGAATGCCCGTGATTGCCATTATCTTCGAGCCTGACCCGCGCTCAAGCTGCCCAAGGTCCAGCTCGCGCGCAAGCAGCGCCTTCTTTTTGGCATATGCCCCCCATTCCTCGAATATCGCTGTTTTTTCCATATTTCTGTTTTATTGCAGAACAGTTTAAAAGACTTTCTGTCTTTTGGCAGAACAGAAAAAAAGCAAGCCGCCGGGCAAGGCAAGCCCGAGGCTAAGCAGCATGAAAAGAAAAAATAAGCATGCCTGATTTTACGTAAGCGTGCAGCCCGGCGGAAGCGGCTCGCTGGGATACACCATGACGCCATCGGAGGATATTTTCATCCTCACAATCTTGCGATCTATGGCAGCGCCTCTCATCTTGAGTATCTCTATGCCCGTGCCGCGCTCGCCGTCGGGGTAGAGCACGTTGTAGATGACGATTATCCCGTCGGAAAGGAAGCTCACCGCCTCGCCCATCTCGGCAGCCTGCCTGCCGGTGTGCGTGGGGTTCGCGACCTCGCGGATGAGGAACGAGCTGATGTTCTCCTTCTCAAGGTAGCGGAACAGCTGCTCCATGTATATCCTGAACCTGCTCTCCTCGCCTGAAAATGCCGATGAAATGCTTGTAAGCGAGTCCATGAGCACCAGGTCGGGCTTGAAGTCCTCGGGGAAGAAAACAGGGTTGACGTCTATCAGGAGCTCTTTTTTCGCCTCGGACAGCAGCGCCTCCACGCTCCTTGCAACATCCAGCGCATTGAACCGCTTCAGCCGCAGCATGTCCTCGCTTATGTATTTCCTGGTGTTCTTGTCCAATGGCTCAAGGTGCTCGATAAGCCTTTTCTCAGGCTCCTCGAAGCTCATGTAGAGCACCTTCTTTCCCATCCTGCAGTAATGCAATGCAATCGAGAGGCAGAGCATGGTCTTTCCCGAGCCCGGCCCGCCCTCTATAAGGACGGACGAGCCTGTGGGTATTCCCTTGCCAAGCATCTCGTCCAGCCCCGGCACGCCTGTGAAAATGTGGTCCTTGTCAACGTTCGCGACCTTGCCGCGCTTTGCAGCGCCGGTTTTTTTGTCCATATGTCATGCACCTGGCTATATCCTCTTCAGCTCTTCTTTGAGTAATGGGAGTTGCCTGTTTATATTCCTTATTATGTCGCCATATTTCTTGGTCTTCACGCGGTACGTGAGGTCGGTCACTGTCTTCTTCTCAAAATAATCCTTCTGCAGCGACTTGAGCATGGACTCTATCACGCCGCGCTCGCGGATGAGCGATTTCAGGCGCGCGTTCGCCAGGAGCTTGCGTATCTGCTTCTGGAACAGGAAGAAGACGACAAGCGCGGCTGCCGCAACATAGACAATCGCCCTCCAGTTGTCGGCGATGAAATTCTCCACGGTCCTCCTTGCGGATTCGCCTATCGTCCTGGAATGCACCGCCTGGGATTCCGCGTTCGTCACCTCGTCATATGCCTGGTTTATGAGCGCCTTTGCCTTGTCAATCCTGCCGTCGTTGAACTCCTGCGTGGCGTCCGCAAGGAGCGATTTTGTCGCGGCAAGGTCCGCGCCAGGGTCGGCCGATGCCAGCCTGTCCGCAAGCGCCTTCAGGTCGTCGTTCACCTGGTAGGTGCCCTGCACCAGGCCGTCTATCTCGGATAGTTTCTGGAGCGCGAAATTGTAGTTCGGCCTGCCTTCCGCAAGCTCTATCGCCTCCTGCCCGTCAAACCACTGCTTTGCAAGCGCATACGAGTCGGCGGCGTTCTGGCTCGGCAGCCCATCCTGCCTCATCTTGCTTATCGACGCGTTTGCGCTGATGAGCTTTGCAAGGGTCTGGTTGTGGCTTGCGCCGAATGTCACGTTCACCACCACAACCTGGATGGGCGTGATGTTCGTGTCGCTGCCTGCGGATGCATTGGCGGTTGAATTCACGCCAAGAAGCCTTTCGCAGTACGCGCGCATGCCCGGATTATCCGCATCCGCCGCATGCACGGCGCCGGCAGCAAGCATCAAAACAAAGAGAAAGCACAGCAGCCGCCTATAAAGCATGGGCGGATTACTGCTATAAGCATTATATATGTTTTGCCCAAGTTTGGATTTTGCCGGTGCGCAGCCGCCCGGCAAGCGCCCCTTTATTTTGTCCATTTCAACTGAACAAAAGTATCAGTTTTTGTTCACTCAAACTAAACAGATATAAACCGTCGCAGCCTGAATTGCGTTCCAGCAACTGGAATGCTTTTATCATGCAAAACCCATTTACTTTAAAAAACTTAAAACATAAGTAATTTAAAGTTAATTAAAGTAATTCACTTGGTTCGATCAGTTGTTCCGAACATCTTTTGACACGGCAGCCTAATAATGATTAAAATCGCCCTACCTATGGCGACCAATTCAGATTTGCGACCGGAATCAGCGACAAGGTAGGGGCGATAGCATGGACAGGGTATTTGAGGATAAAATACCTGCTGTTTTGCAGCAGGCAA
>CAITKI010000097.1 GCA_903892905.1 uncultured Microcaldota archaeon
GTACTCCCAGATAACGACTGGAAAGCCAGTCAAGGTAATCTCGCGCTATGACACGAAGCGCATCACATGCGAAGTGTCCATTGACCTCAAGTCCAACACGCCACTTGTGCTGAACCAGGTGAAGGAGGACGGCGAATTCGGGCACGGCCTCACAGTGGAGGGCGAGTTCGCGGACGTGAAGTACGACAAGAGCTCGTTTGGCGTCTATGAATACGTGCGGCGCACCGCGCTTGCGAATCCCCACCTGCAAATCACGCTCCACGACCCCGAAGGCCAGACGCACACATTCCCGCGCTCATCAGACAAGATACCTGACAAGCCCATGATAGTGCAGCCCCACCCCATGGGGATTTCCACAAACGACCTGATTGACTTTGCGCACAGGGAAAAGGAATGCCGCCGCGTCTCCTCATTCCTGCAGGAGCGCTTCGCGCGCTTCTCCGCCGCAAAAGTGGACGAGGTGAAGGCGCTTTGCCCTGACGTTGACTTTGACAAGAACCCCAAGGAGCTCCAATGGGTGGAAGCTGAAAAAATAGTGAAAGCCATCCAGAACCCGCAGGTAAAATGGATTGCCCCTGCCACAGACTCAGTGAAGCCGATTGGCAAGGAGCAGATTGAAAAGTCCCTCAAGAACATCATCGCTCCCGAGTTCGTGGTGGTTTCCGAGCGCTCGCCCAAGATATACAAGGGCGGCATCCCGTTCATGGTGGAAGCTGCGCTCGCATACGGCGGCGGCGCAGGCAAGAAGGCAGGCGACATGTCCTCCTCCGAAGTCATCCGCTATGCCAACCGCGCGCCGCTCCTGTTTGACAACTCTGGCTGCGCAATCACCGAGGCAGTGAAGGCAATTGACTGGAAGCGCTACAAGCTGAAAAACTTTGAAGAAGAGCCGCTCTCGGTTTTCGTGAACATCTCCTCGGTCTATGTTCCCTACACTTCCGCAGGCAAGCAGGCGATTTCCAACGACGAGGAAATAGTGCAGGAGATAAAGAACGCCATAATGGAGGCAGCGCGCGACCTGCAGGCATACCTCTCTGGCATCAGGCGCGACCATGACAGGAAGGAGAGGCGCAAGGCAATACTGCGCTACGTCTCCCAGCTCTCGCACGACTTGCCAGACCTGGCAGGCAAGGGGAAAGCTGGCGACATTGAGAAAAAGCTCATCACGCTCATCGAAACAAAGTACTCCTCGCAAATAGAATCCGAAGAGGGCGAGGAAGAGGCAAAGAACGGCAACGGGAACGGCAAGAACGGAAAGGATGAAGAGGACGAGGGCGAGGAATAAATGGCAATGGCGAAAGAAGTGCAAAGGAAAGGATGATAAGGGCGAAGAGCAATCGTATAATATTCATTCGGTGTTCACATGGCAAAGGAAATCACACGGGCAAAGACTTCTGCATCTGCCTCAGACTCGGGCAAGGGCAGCGCGTTCATAGCGAACAAGCTGGAGATGCTGGGCAAGGACATGCTGGCGCAGATTGACGCAGACACCTCGCCCACATTCACCACCGCGCTTCGCAGCAAGGGCAACATCATCTACGATAATGGCGTGGGCTTCATCCGCTTGGGCGACAAGACCGAGGAGCGCACTTTCATAAACGTGGGCCAGGCGCGCAAGTTCATGCAGACCGTGGCAATCGCATCGAAGTGCAAGAAGTTCCTCAAGGAGGACGCGCACACATCAATCAGAGGCTTATACTACCAGCTCAAGTTCTCGCTCGGCGACACGCTGGACGAGGAGCTGTTTTCAGAACAGAGCGAGAGCAACCCGCTGGTGGAAGACCTTGAAGTGGCGCTGAACGTGAAGCGCGAGGACCTGAACCTCAACACAGACAGGAAAGGCGTGGTGGCAGGCCCCATGGTGCTCAAAGACAGGTTCGGCGGCGACGAGACCGAAATAGACTGCACCAAGCAGGGAAGGTCAGGCTGGATGATTCCCTCTGATGTTGACAACGGCATGGAATTCAAGTCCATTGACGCCGACTATGTGCTCGTAGTGGAAAAGGACGCCATGTGGCAGCGCTTGAATGAAGACAAGTTCTGGCGCAAGGAAAACTGCATACTCATCACTCCTAAGGGGCAGGCAAGCCGCGGCTGCCGCAGGCTTATCAGGAAACTCGCGAGCCGCAAGCTCCCAGTAATAGTATTCACTGACTGCGACGCATGGGGCTGGTACATCTACTGGGCGATAAAGTCTGGCAGCATGAACCTTGCCTACCTTGGAAACGACATTGCCACGCCCGAGGCGCGCTTCGTGGGCGTGACCATGCGCGACATCAAGGACTATGACTTCCTGGAGCAGCTCACCATCAACGCCAAGGAAGTGGACATCAAGCGCGCCGAGGAAATGCTTTCCTACGACTGGATTTCCTGCCACAAGGACTGGGTGGAAGAACTCAAAACCGTCCTGAAAACGAAGAAAAAGATAGAGCAGGACGCCTTGCAGGGCCCGCGCCTGTCTTTCGTGGGCGACTACTTGCGCGAGAAAATCGAGAAAAAGAAGTTCTTGGCCTAAGTTTCAATAGACTTTGTCGTGGTGGCCAAAGTCAAGCACCCTCACCACCTTCACTTTCTCGTCAATTTCATAAATCAGCACAAAAGAAGAGTCAATATGCACACGCCTTGAGCCGTGCATGTCGCCGCGAAGCGGCTTGAAGTGCTGCGGGTTTTCCAGAATCTCATCTATCTTATCATTGATTATTTCAAGCTTCTTCATGTCCTTTTTGGCAAGTTTCCTGAAAATGCGGTCGCAATGCTCGCTGATATCCAACGCGTAGGTCATTTTTTCAGCCCATACCTCTCGGCAAAGCTGTTCACCCTGATGAACTGGCCCTTCCTCAGCCTGTCAAGCCTCTTCAGGTAATCCGCGCGCGCCTTGGGCTCCTCCTCCACCTGCGAAGCCATGAACATCTCCACCTGCCTGCTCATGGAAATGCCGTTCTCCCTGCAGAAGCTGGAGAAAAGCGCGTATATCTCGGGGTTGACGTTGAAGGTCTTCAGGGCCATGCTCTCACCGAGTTATTTAATGTTAAATAACCTTATTTAACCTTTGCTTGCGTTATTGCCTGGCTGTTTCTGGCTTAAAAACTTAAGCAGACCTCCATGCCGGTGCTTCCAGTGGCTAGGCAAACCTCGGAAGCAAAAACTCCACGCCAATCTGCAGCATCATGTCCACTACTTTCCTGAAAAGCTCCGAGCTGTCGATGTGCGCGTCCTTCCTGTCGTGTATGAGCGGGATGTGGATGATATGCTTCCCGTTTTCATTCTGCGTCCACTGCGCCACCACATGCGCAAGCACGCCGTTTTCGTCCTTTATGTGCGCGGGCGCGTCAAGCCCCAGCCTGCCAGGCGCGTATTCCCACGTGTTGTAGGTGGCAATGGTGTCCCTGTCCGCGCGCAAGCCGTCCAGCGCATACCACTCCGCGCTCAGCCCGTTGAATTTCGGCTGCGCATAGCCAAGCACGCCAAGGAAATCCTGTATCGCCTGCTTTTTCTCCAGGTTGGTGTAAGCCATGATGCCGCCGTTGCTTGCGGAAAGCGGCGCGCCGTTTCCCTTGTTCATGAACATGCGCCCGAACGGGGAATTGAAATACTCGCCGCCGTTTTGGTGCCCTCCCTTGTCCAGGTAGGGGAACCTGAAAAGGTTTGCCGGCCTCTTTGCGCCTGCCTTTGCATAAAGGCCCCTCACCGCCTTGTCTGCAATGGCAATTTCCTTCAGGCAATCCAGGAGAGGCATGTCTGAGAACTTGCCGTGGCTCCATGCATGGTTGCCAATCACAAACCCGGCACTTATTGCTTCCACAAGCGGCTTCTCATTGGCAGCGATGTCCTTTCCCAGGCAGAAAAAAACAGCCGGCACGCTTCGGTCGCGCAAGAAGCGCACTTTCCCAGCAAAGTCGCGCGAGGGCGCGTCATCCACCATGAGGTAGGCGATTTTCATCGGTGCTTTCGCTTGCATCTGTGCTGCGGGTGCCATGCCCTCTGTAGAATTCGAACGTAATATAAACCCTTATTGTCAGATTTTGCCACATGCAGGAAAAAACAAGCCCCCCCGTCTCCCATAGGACGCACCAGACATTTTCCCGCTTTCCGCAGGCTCGCCTCAAGCAAAGCCTCATGATGGAGCACATAGTGACGCAGCCGGAGACAATAGCAAAGACAATAAAGGGGCAGAAGCAGGAGGTCCAGGCGCTTTCGGATGCGCTTGCCACCGCCAGCAAGCTCACTGTCCTATCATGCGGCTCATCCTACCATGTGGCAAACCTCTTCAAGCACGCAATGGACGGGCGCATGGCAGTGGATGTCGAGGAGCAGCCCCTGCTTTACAGCGGCAAGGCGCCTTTCTCGCTTTTCATTTCCCAGTCCGGCTGCTCAGGCGACCTGATGCCTTGCTTTGAAAATGCAAAAGCCAGCCGCTCCTACCGCGTGGCGCTCACCAACACGCCGAACAGCCCGCTTGCGCGCAAATCCCACCTGGTGGTGCTGACTCGCGCGCCCGACGAGAGCGCGCTGGTGCCTGCCATCGGCTCCATGACCGGCGCAGTGGCAAGCGCATACCACATTGCGGCATCCACCATAGCCGCCCCATATGCAAGGTCGCGCGCAATGGCAGAGCTTGAGGCGCTTCCCGAGCAGATCGATCGCTTCATAAGCAACATCCGCAACACATCGTTCGAGGGCGTGGCAGACATCCTCAAGCCGGCAAGCTACATCTACTTCGCAGGGCAAGGCGCGCTTAGGTGGGTGGCTGCGGAGGCTGCGCTCAAGGTGAGGGAAACTGCGGAGATATTGACGGACTCGGGCAGCATCTCCGGGGCAAGGCACGGCTTCCTGTCAGCATTCGGCTCGCGCGTGCCGGCGCTGCAGGGAATTCCCAAGGCAATCGTCCTTTTCGCAGAAGCTGCAGACGCGCCCCTGGTAAAGCAGTATGAAGGCATGGCGGCCGAGCACGGCTTCACCCTTGTAACGGTGGGCTGCGGCGCAGGCTGCAAGTTCCACACATCGTTTTTCATCCCAGTGCCAAGCGAGGCCGCCAAGACAATCTCCGCAATCACGCTCGCGCAAATGCTTGCGCACGACATCACAATAAATTACGGGCTTGAGCCGGGAAGCTCGAAAATAAACAGCAAAGTGGTGAAGTAGTCTTGTGCCCGAAGCCCGGGAACAGGCGCCCCTGCCGCGAAGCAGGCGCGCTGCCCGGCGCAACACTTATTAAAACCCGCTTCGCATCAGGCTCATGCAAAAGCCAGTGCGCGCGCTTGCCCTCCTCATCATCCTCTCGTCCCCGCTTTTTGCGCAGGAACTGCCGCAGCTCGCCTCCACCCTGTCTGCCGTGGTGATGGTGCAGGGCACAGTGACTGCGACAGGCGGCGAGATACACAGCCTGCAGATGAACATTTCCGTCCCTTCCTCCACTCCTTACCAGATAGTGGAGGCAGGCGAGCCCATGCGGTTCGATTCCAACGGCAACGGCTACCTTTCATTATCCTCGTCCAGCCCCCCCAACCCCTTCACCTATTCCAAGCGCATCGGCGTGCAGTCGGTTGCGCGCACCACGCCGTCCCTTCCAGAAAGCTACAGCGTGCCGTCAGACTACAAGCAGTTCACCTCGGCGACCAACCGCACGCAATCAAATGACGCAGGCATGCGCGCCCTTGCGCAGGGCATCACCTCCGGCGCGCAGACGCCATTCGAAAAGGTCGCGCTTCTCGCAATTTACGTGAACAGGAACATGAGATACGACGAAGGCATGGTGGGGCAGGAAAAGGACGCGCTCTGGGTGAAGCAGAACCTGCACGGCGTGTGCACGGAATACTCCACGCTGTTTGCCGCCCTTGCCCGCTCGATCGGCATCCCTGTGCGCTACGTGTCGGGCTATGTCTACAGCGACAAGTTCTCAAGCTGGATGGGGCACTCGTGGGCAGAGGCATACGTCGGCAAATGGGTGCCTGTGGACCCCACATGGTTCGAGGTCGGCGCGCTTGACGCAATGCACATCGAAGAATCAAGGGGGGCCGAGTTCACCCGCAGGGACGCGCTTTCCGCGTCGGTTTCGCGCGCGGGCGTGCAGCTGGACTGGGACACCGGCGAAAAAAATGGCGCAGTTGCAGGCAACATCGAGACCACCAAGGCATCATACGATGCGCCTTACTCTGCTTTCACGCTCGACTCCCCTGCGCGCGAGCTGGCGCCCGGCGGCACAACGCTTGCCTACCTTGCAATGAACGGCACAGACTATCGCGTGATTTCCCTCTCTCTTGCAGGCTGCACCGGGGAAAAAAGCGTGGCACTGGACGACTCGGAGCGCTACCTCGTCTTGGAGCCTGGCAAGACATCCACGATGGTGTGGCAGCTCAACGCCTCCGCCTCGCTTCCCAGGAACTACATCTACACCTGCCCGCTCACCCTGAACTCCCCTTACCTTGAGCGCCGCGCGCTTCCCATCCGCGTCGACCCGTCCCTTCCCGCCCCCCAGCCATTCGAGGCAAGCCTGCACGAAAGCAGCATCCTGCCCGGGCAGCAAAATGCGGTTTTCCTCCGGCTTCCCCGCCAGATGCGGGGGAAGGAATTCATCGCAGTGCTCCCTGACGGGGTTTTCAGCACAATCGCAAACGACACAACATCCGAAATCCCTTTCGCATCAAATGCAAGCGGCAACGTGACGGTTCATGTCTTCGGGGCGGCCGGGGGCGCCTACGCGCTCCACTACCGCTCAGGCTCGCCCTCAGGCATCTCGCTCGACTCGTTTTCCATCCCCGACCTGCTGGCCGCAGGCAAGCCTTCGTCGGCGCAGGCAAACATCTCCGCCCAGTCATACCCTGCGGACATCGAGCTTGACTTCACATTTGGAGAGCAAAGCGAGCAGATAATGGGCAAGCTCACCAAGCCAACCTCATTCACTTTCAATTTCACGCCCTCCTCCCCTGGCACATTCGGCGCAAGGCTGGTTGCACTCTCGGGTGGCGACCAAAGCGAGGAAAACCACGTCTCAACCGTGCTTGCCGCGCCCACGCTTTCCCTCGACAAGGTGGAAACAGCCTACTCAAACGGCACGCTTTACGCAAGGATTTCCTTCCTGCAGTCAGGCTCGCCCGTCTCGCCTACGGCATCCGCGGCGGGCTCCGCATACTCCGCCGCCGCGCCCATCACGCTCGTGCTTCCCCTTGGCAAGCAAGACGTGCTGCTTTCATGGTCGGACGGGGCAGGCAACAATTATTCCTCAAGCGAGCAAATCACAATCTCGCAGCCCAGCATGATCTCCGCGGCCACGGCGCCGCAGGGCTGCCCGCTTGCAACTGCGCTCATCCTCACAGCATTGATATTCTCGGCATCAGCTTCAAAGGCAAGCTCGCCGAAGGTGTGACAATGGAAATTGTATTTCTCGGGACAGGCGGGGGCAGGTTCAACCTGATATCCCAGGCGCGGCGCACAGGCGGATTCTACATAAGCGGCCCGCTGCGCCTCCACGTGGACCCCGGCCCGGGCGCGCTTGGCGCATGCCACGACTTTTCCATCGACCCGCGCCGCACCGACGCCGTGGTGGTGACGCACAACCACATCGACCACCTCAACGACGCGGCGCTCATGCTCGAGGCGATCAACTGCTTCCCAGACAGGAAGCGCGGCACCCTGATAGCTGCAAAAAGCATACTTGCGGGGGACGAATACGGGGAAAAGGGCATCTCCACTTACTTCATAAAAAAGCTCAGGCGCGCGCATGTTGCCGTGCAGGGCAAGCCCATCCGGCTTGGCGGCGCCACCCTCATGCCCACGCCTGTGCGCCACGAGGACAGGACAGGGTTTGGCTTTGTGCTTGAGATGGATGGGGAAAGATTGGGCTACACCTCCGACACGGAATACTTCCCCGGGCTTTTCGCGCACTTCGCGCGCTGCGGCATCCTGGTGGCAAACAGCCTGAAGGCAGGGGCGGATGGGGTGCCCGGCCACCTTTACAGCGCCACCACCGCGCGCCTCCTGTCAGAATGCCGCCCCAAGCTCTGCGTGATTTCGCACATGGGGCAGTCGCTCATCAAGTCCGGCCCAGATGCCGAGGCGAAAAAAATAGAAAAGGCATCCGGCGTGCGCACCATTGCCGCAACAGACGGCATGAGGATAGATGTGCGCACCCTCAAGGTGAAAAGATGAAAAGGGCAAAGGCAAGGCGCAGCGGCGGAAAAATGAAAGCAAAACGAATAATGAAAGCAAAACGAATAATGGAAGCAAAAAGCAAAATGAAAATCTTTTTCCTCGGCACCAACGGCTGGTTCGCCACGCGCACGGGCAGCACCCCCTGCGCAGCAATATCCCTTCCCGGCCGGCTCATCGTGCTTGACGCAGGCGACGGCTTCCAGCGCGTGCCTGCGCTCATGGCGCGCCTGGGCATATCCCGCGCAGACATCTTCCTCTCGCATCTCCACCTTGACCATGCCGCAGGGCTGCACTTATTGCCTCTCATGAGGCGCGGCATGCGCGTGAGGATATTCGTGCACAAGGGCTACCTGCCCGCGCTCAAAAGGCTGGTGGCGCACCCCTACACCGCCTCCGCGGCGGAGCAGCTGGCAAAAGTCACGCTGCACCCGCTTCGCACGGGCGTTAGCCGCCTGCCCTACACAGTGAGGATGCTTCCGCTTGACCACGCAGACCCCTGCTTCGGCTACCGATTTTCCATGGAGGGGAAGGAAATCGCCTACTGCACCGACACGGGGCCGTGCAAAAACTTCGGGCGCCTTGCAAAAGGCGCGGATTTGCTGATAACGGAATGCACGCTTTTGCCCGGCGGGCATTCCATGCCTGCCTGGCCGCACCTCTCGCCTGAAATGGCTGCGCGGCTGGCAGCAGGCGCAGGCGCAGCGCGCCTGGTGCTCACGCACTTTGACGCAAAGCAGCAGGATGGCGCCGCATTGCGCACTCGCGCGCAGGCTGCGGCGCGCAAGACATTCCCGCGCGCCATTGCCGCAAAGGACGGGATGGTAATAGGAATTTAAACTTGAGATTGGTGAAAACCCCATGGACCTCACACCCGCGGCGCAATACAAGGACCTCTTCATCCTGGCAATCATCGCGTGCTATGTCTTTGCAGCCGGCAAGATAGCGGATTTCCTCTCAAAAGCAGGGGGCAAAATCACAAAGCGCGAGGTGCTGCTTGCGCCTTTTGCCTATGTTTTCCTCTGTGCGCTTTGCCTGCTGCTCTACATATCGTCCGATGCCTGGGTGCCGCCCCAGCAGACCATAATCACCATGGCGGCCTACATGCTCCTCGTGCCGCTTGCCATCTGCGTGGCTGCAGGCGCGATTTGCCTGCATGCATTCTTCCACGACAGGCTCAATGCGCTGCAGTCGCTCGACTTGAGCCTCCACATCATCCTCGCGCCCATCTTCGACGGCATAAGGGGCTACTGGACCGCGCTTGGCGCGGCAGCGGTGCTGGTGCTTGCCTCCTCTCTTTCCTTCTGGTCAAGCGGCGGCAACTTCTCCCTTGTCACGCTTGACTTCCTGATAATGTCCGCGATTTTCTCGCTTTACTTCCTCTACCGCGCGCTCACCTCCCAGGACAACGAGGGGCGCGCCTCCAACTCCGTCTCGGTGCTGGTGATGGTTTCGCCGTCTGTGCTGCGGTTGTTCCTCCCATCAGTGGTATGCGCCCTGCTTGCGCTCATCCCCCTCCAG
This sequence comes from uncultured Microcaldota archaeon, assembly GCA_903892905.1. GTDB lineage: Archaea > Micrarchaeota > Micrarchaeia > Anstonellales > Anstonellaceae > UBA10161. The sequence continues at coordinate 9,667 of CAITKI010000097.1, forward strand.
TTCTTCAAGGAATGCCCTCTCCTGCAGGCGGGCAACGAGGTGACGCTTGCGCTTTCCGTGCTTGCCACCCTTGTGCTCCTCGTGCCAATCATCCCGATAATCTACGCCGTCATTGTCAACGCATTTTGCGCAGCCTCGGCATTTTCCGTGCTTCTCCAAAATGAAAAGCCGGGCAAGGGGAAGAAAAAGGAATAGCTCGCAGGCAGGAAAACGGGCGGGGCGGAAAAGGCGGATGGGCGCGCAGGCAGGGAAGGAAAAGGGCGAATGCAAGGCGCGGCAGGAAGCTTTTTTACCATTCACATCGAAGTTGGTCGCATGGACTTCAACAAGGCTGCCACTGGCGCGCTGGTGCTTCTTCTCGTGCTGTCTGTATTCGGCGCCCTCTACTTGTCAGGCCAGGTTTCCAAGCTCGAGCAAAGCATAATTGCGCTCAACGCCTCCACAACGCAGCAGCTTTCCCAGGCGCAGGCAAATTACGCCGCGCTCCGCACAAAATACGACAAGTCACAAGCCGAGCTTGCCCTCACAGCGTCGCTTTTGCAGCAGTCGAACAGCAGCCTCGCGCTCGCTCAGGGGCAGCTTCTCCAGGCCGAGGCCGACCTGAACGCCAGCAGGCAAAACTATGCCGGGCAGCAGCAGAAGGTGGCTGCGCTCAACACCGAGTTCACCCAGCTTGAGGAAACGATAAACAGCTCCATGGCATGGTTCCGCGACAACGCCTACATGCCCGCAAACTACTCGTGGACCGCCGACATCTTCATGTCCCGCGTGATGTCCGACTGCACGGACAAGGGCAACCTCAATCTCGCGTGCGTATCCTACCTCATGGAAAACACCGCGTTTGCCATACACTACCGCGACGACGCCGGCCTGGACCACCTGCAGTCCGTGAAAGAGACGATAGGGCTGGGCTGGGGCGACTGCGAGGACTACTCGCTCATCTTCAAGGCAATACTGAACTCTGCCCGCGCGAAAAACGCAAGCCTCAACCTGGTGGCATGGCAGCCGGCATCCTCGGGCGAATTCCGCATCTACCCCAAGGAAACGCCGGGCGAAACCAGCGGGGCCTATTGGGTGTATTCGAACGCCAAGGGCGCAAGCATGGGCGCCCCGCCGCACGCATATGTCATCTGCTACAGCGTGGATGCGGCAAGCGGGCATTGCATCGTGGCTCTGTCAGACACCGGCGTGCAGTCAAGCTCGCAGGTGCCCCTTCTGGAGGGCGCGGACGTATTCGAGCCGCAATCGGGGCGCTACATGGGGAAGCTTGGCGACTCGCTTTCCATCTGCACAAGCGGCGGATGCAAGCAGCAGTTCGGCAAGATATGGCTGGTGATTGCCGACAACGACTTGTACACGTACGGAGACAGCGGCTGGGTAGGGTATGCCGACTACCTTGCGCAGGCGGAAGCGGCAAAGGCAGGGCTTCCGAAGTAGCGGCGCGCTGCGCCCGCAACCGGCTTTCCCACGGGCGCGTGGATATCTTTATTAGCTGTATCTGAGTTTTCTGGTAACTGGATTTTGAGGTGCCTTTATGGAAATAGAAAACCCGAGCATTCTTGATGCTTCCGAGCCTGTTTCGCGCGCGATAAACGAAATCTCCCGCACCGGGCTTCCCGTCATTGTCACAAAGGACGGCAAGTACATCGGCTTGATAGACGAGCGCGCCATCAGGACGCACACCGACCCGTCCAAGGCGAAATGCGACTCCCTCTGCGAGCGTGCGCCCTCGCTCTCGCCGGAAAGCACGGTGATGGACGCCTGCAACGCGTTCTTCGCAGGCCGCTTCAAGGCAATCCCGGTAATCAACAAGGGCAAGGTGGAAGGCGCAATCACGCGCCGCACGCTCTTCCGCGAGCTTCTCGGCGAGAAAATGCTCACGAAAAAGCGCGTGTCCGAAGTGATGACCACGCCCGTGCACACGCTTGACATCTCCTCCTCCATCGGCCAGGCGCGCTCCGAAATGCGCCGCCAGAGCATCCGCAGGGTGGTGGTTACAAAGGACGGAAAAATAGCCGGCCTCCTGTCTGTATTCGACCTTGCAACAGCCCACACTGGGAAAATGCAGAGCAGCCCATTCTACCGCGGCGGGGAAAAGACAAGCATGGACGCCCAGCCAATCGCGTCCTACGTGAAGAAGGACGTGGAGACCATAAACGAGAGCGACTCGCTTGCAACAGCCGTGAAAAAAATGCTCGACGCGCGCGTTGCCGCGCTCATTGTGGTGGACGCAGGCTTCCCGCACGGCATAGTGACGGCAAAGGACATACTGCACTGTGCGCTTGCCGAGGAAAAGGGCGCCTCGCGCGTCTTCATCTCCGGCCTTCCGCACGACAAGCGCGAATACGCCTCCCAGATAGAGGGCGAGGGCGAAAAGCTCCTCACACGGCTTGGCAAAAGCCTCTCTGTGCGCACGCTTGCCTACCACGTGAAAAACGAAGGCCCAGGCTTCTCTGTTCGCGCGCGGCTCGACACAACCTACAAGTCCTACAACGCGTCAGCATTCGACTTCCGCATAGAGTCCGCGGTGCACCAGGTGACTTCCGAAATCGAGAAGATGGCCGACAAGGACAAGAAAACCGGCATGAGCAGGAAAAAGGTCATGCAGCGCGCGCGTGACGTTGTCGAAGAGTAGGCATCCCTGCAAAGGGCGCCTGCACGCAAGTAATAAATACTCTCAGCCCGAATGCACTGCTGGTGCATTTATGCTCGAGGTCACTCTCTGCGGAACCAAGCTTCGAAACCCTCTCGTTCTCGCATCAGGCATACGCGGCAACAGCGCGGGCCTTCTCATCCGCGCGGGAAAGGAGGGCGCGGGCGCGGCAACATCGAAATCCTGCTCATTGCTTGCGCGCGAGGGGCATGCCAACCCCACCATGATTGACACGCAAGGCGTGTACATGAACGCCATCGGCCTCTCAAACCCCGGCGTGGACGACGAGATTTACGAAATCCGCGAGGCAGTGGCAAAAGCAGGCATTCCCATAATCGCTTCCATTTACGCAAAAGAGGCGCGCGACTTTGCAGCAGTTGCCGCGCGCATCTCCGAAGCAAAGCCAGCCATGCTGGAAGTGGACATCTCCTGCCCCAACGTGCATCGCGAAGGAGCCATGTTCTCCTCCTACCCAAAAGACGCGGCAGATGTCTGCCTTGCAGTGCGCGATGCAACTTCCATTCCCTTTTCAGCAAAGCTTTCCCCTGACGTTCCCAACATCGGCGAGATTGCGCGCGCCTGCGTGGCAAGCGGCGCAAGCTGCATCACCGCGATAAACACCATTGGCGGCATGTACATTGACGCGCACGCGCGCCGCGCAGTGCTGGCAAACTCCTTCGGAGGCATTTCCGGCCCTGCAATAAAGCCTGTGGCACTGAAAAGCGTGCATTTGATAAGAAAAGCAATCGGCCCAGGCGTGCCCATCATCGGGACAGGCGGCATAAGCACAGGCATGGACGCCATAGAAATGCTCATGGCAGGCGCCACCTGCGTGGGCGTGGGCACGGCAGTGGCAACTCGCAAAGAGAGCGCGCCATTTGCTGCAATTGCAAAAGAAATGGAAGCATTCATGAAGAAGGAAGGCATCAAGAAAATATCCGACCTCAAGCTGCAAGAGTGAGTGACAATATGCCAATACATCAAATCTCAGTCGTGGCAAAAGCGGAAAAGGAAAATGACATAGTCACCACGCTCACGTTTGACACCCCGCTCTCGCAGGCGCAGCCTGGCCAATTCGTGATGCTCTGGCTGCCGGGCGAGGATGAAAAGCCCTATGGCGTGGCAGGCATCTCGCCGCTTCGCATCTCAGTCGGTGCGCGCGGGAATTTCAGCAAGAAGCTTTGCAGCATGAAAAAAGGCGGCAAAGTATGGCTGCGCGGCCCCTATGGCAAGGGATTTGACCTCAAAGGCAAGCGCGCGCTGCTAATAGGCGGAGGCTATGGCTTTGGCCCATTGCGCTTCCTTGCAGAAGTTGCAAAAAAGAAAAAAATCTCCGCAACCGCCATCTGCGGCGCGCGAAGCAAAGGGCTTTTGATGGCGCCGGCAGTTTGCAAAACCATTTTCACCACAGATGACGGAAGCGCAGGCACAAAAGGAAACGTTCTCGTTGCAATGAAGGAGCTTCTTGCAAAGGAAAAGTTCGACACAGTTTACACCTGCGGCCCCGAGCGCATGATGTCTGCAGTGGCATATGAAGCAAAGGCAGCAGGCGCGGACTGCCAGTTGCTGCTTGAGCGCTACATGAAGTGCGGCATTGGCATCTGCGGGCACTGCTGCATGGGTGAAAAGCTGGTGTGCATCGACGGCCCCATGTTCGGGCTTGAGATACTTGAAAACCCCGAGTTCTGCAAGGTGTGGAGAACAAAGACTGGCAAGAGGGAGCCGATATGAGCCAATTTCTCGTTTTCAAGGGCGGCAAGATAGTCACGCCGCAAGGCGTGCGCCGCGCAGACGTGCTGGTGGACAGCAAAAGCGGCAAGGTACTTCGCATATCCTCGCACATCCTCTCCAAGGGCGCGCGCGCAATAAACTGCGCAGGCCTTCTCCTGCTTCCAGGCGCAGTGGACCCGCACGTGCATTTGCGCGACCCTGAAGACACAAGCAAGGAAGATTTCTCAACAGGCACGGCATCTGCCCTGGCAGGCGGCGTCACCACGGTGATTGACATGCCCTGCTACCGCAACCCTGCTACCACGTCGCTCTCAGCTTACAACAGGAAGCGCGCAATAGCGAAAAAGAAATGCCGCTGCGACTACCAGATACGCTTTGGCGCATCGGAGAAAAACCAGCGAGAGGCTGCGAAGTGCGGCGCGCATTCCCTCAAGATATTCCTCACAGACACTAACAGTGAACTTTCCTGCTCCTACGCCGCGGCAGCGCGCCATTTTGCAGCTTTCCCAAAAGAAAAGCCAATCTGCATCCACGCAGAGGACAACGCGCGCATTGCAGAACGCAAGCTCCGCTACTTTGAGCACGAAAAGGTGCGCGACAAGGTGGCTGCGCAGATTGCCTGCCAGAAAGCGCTCAAGCTTGCTGCGCGCGCAGGCAAGCGCCGAATACACATGTGCCACCTGACAACAGGCAAAGAGGTGGACATGTGCCGCAAGCACCCGAATGCCACATATGAAATCAACCCCGCGCATCTGCACTTATGCATCGATGACTTAGTCGACTTAGGCTTCCTGGGAAAAGTGAACCCGCCGCTTCGCGACAGGACGGAAATGACGCGCCTGTGGAGAAAGATTGGCGACGACACCATGATGGCATCCGACCACGCGCCCCACCTTCCAGGGCAGAAAAAGTTCGGCGCCTCGGGCTTGCCAGGTGTGGGCACCCTGCTTCCCCTCATGCTTCAGGCAGTGCACGCGCGCAAAATCACATTGCCGCGCCTCGCGCGCATCTGCTCCTACAATGCCGCGCAGGCATTCTCGCTATCAAGCAAAGGCGAAATAGCAGAGGGAAAGGACGCGGACATAGTGCTTGTCGACCTTCACAAGAAGTGGAGGATTTCCGCGAAAAACCGCTTAAGCAAATGCAAATGGACGCCATTTGAAGGCACTGAAGTGCATGGAAAGATAGAGGAAGTCTACTTGAGGGGCAAGCTCGCGTACGACGGGAAGAAAGTGCTTGCCAAAAAAGGAGCAGGAAAGGAAGTGAAATAATTGTCGCTTCTTGTGTTATTTTCACACAGTTGTGCGGCGAACCGCACAACTTATGGACACGTCGCCTGCTGGCGACTGTGCCCACCGGCACGGCACCGTCTGCCCATGTTTATAAGCGAATGAATGCCCCTTCCGTCCATGAAGGTCTACCCAGACGCCAACATCTATGTTACTTATCTTTTGGGGCAGAAAGGGGAAGCAACTGCAGACCTGTTTTTCAAGCAGGGGATAGGCTGCAGGTTTTCCATTGTGGCATCAAACATCATGTTTGCCGAGGTTGCGCAAAGGTGCGGAAGTAGCGGCATAATGCTCCTGCAAAAGAACATTGATGATTTTCAGAAGGCAGGCAAGCTTGAAACCCTCCGGGTCAGCGTGGAAGAGACAAACGAGTCCGTACGGATGAATAAGGCATCAGGCGATGCGTTTGGCTTGAATGACATGACCCATGCGCTGCTTGCAGGAAAATACGCAGATTTGTTCGTGACAAACGACAAGGAACTGAAAAAATACCTGAAAGCTACTTATGGCCAAAAAGTAGCGCTGCTGGATGAATTCTTAGCATCAGAACCGTAAATCCTTGATGGCTTCGTCCTCGTCTTTTCTCATTATGGCCGCTGCCTTGTAAGGGTCGCCGCCTGCCTTCCTAAGCGCGGCTTTCCACACCTTGAGGCGCCATGCGCGCATGCTTCCCTTCACTTTCACCTTTCCTTTGAGGGCGCCGCGCATTTCCTCCAGGTTCTTGTAGAGCTTCTCGCGCAGCGCCTCGCGCATAAGCTCAGTGCGCGATGCATAGCCCTCCGTCTTCACCCGAAAGCCCATGTCCCTGTCCATGGACTTGGGAATCCTAAGAGAGATGAGAATTGTTTCTTCCTGCATGGCATCACCTGCTGTAATACAATGTGATACAGAAGGCTAATAATGGTTGCGCCGCCCAGCCATTACTTCAGGCTCAGCCCCACCTGCGCGCCGCCTGCGTTCGTGATTGAAAGCGCGCGCACCTCGATGAAATAGGTGCCTGACTTTGTGATTCTCTCAAAGCCGGTCTGGTTGAGGTTGAACGCGCTGCCTGCCACAATCTGCTTTTTCCCGCTTGCAGAATCCATATCGATTACAATGTCCCTGCCATTCACGGTCACGCTGTTCACATAAGGGGGAATCTCAATCTCGTCAATCACTGCGGACGCGCCGCCCAGGTAGCCCACCGAGTCTGCAAGCGAGGCAAGCCTGTGCGCGGCAAACTCCGCCTTCTGGGTGGACAAATCCTCGCCAGAAACGTTCGCGCGCCCGTATGCATAGAGAAGCACTGGCAGCAGGAGGAAAAGCGCCATGCCTACCAGGATGAGTATCTCGGTGCTCATCTGCCCGCGGCAGCAATTTTTCGCCATAAGCATCTTTCCCCGGAACACATTATTATTGCTTCCGCAGCCGCCCTAGCCTGGCGCAGAGCCCAGCCGCGCGACAGCGGCGCGCTTTTTTTCGTCAATCACAGCGAACACGAGGACCAGGAAGAACATGGTGGCAAGCAGTATTATCAGCATGGGGTTGAACACGAAGAACGGCACTGCCTTGCCGTCCACCACGATGCTGTCCGCAAGCGCGGACATGTTGTAGATGGAGTGTATGGCAATTGCGAGGAACACGCCAGGCACGAACGCGAGCCTTGCCACCGACCGAAGCTGCCTGATGCTCCTTGCATAGCCGATCGGGGTGGAAACCGCCGCGGTGAAGCAGCCGTGCGCAAGCGTGTTGAAGAACGATCGGTAAAGTATGAGGCCTGCCCAGCTCACAAGCCCCACGTCAAACGGGTTGGTCTTGAAGGAGAAGTAAAAGCAGTTCTCCACGAACGCAAACCCCGCGCCGCATGTGAAGCCCAAAAGCAGGCCGGTGAGCGCGTCGTTGTAATCGTGGTGGCCTGACATGAAAAGTATGCCGATTCCCTTGAACGTCTCCTCCACCACAGGCGAGACCAGCATGGTCGCGACAATAATGTATGGCGCAATGTCCACGCCCTTAAGCTCCGATATCAGGCCTGAGCTCACCAGCAGGGACAGGAAGGCCGCAAACATTCCCCACACGAACATGCCCACGAAAAAGCGCAGGGGCTTGCCCTCCTCGCGCTTCTCGAAATACCAGGCGGCCGCAAAATAGAGGAAGGGTATTGCAAACGAGCCGATTGCCGAGAGGAGCATTATGCTTCCCGCGTCTGCCGCGCCTGCTGTCTGCGTAAGGGACTGGAGCATTATCCACACCAGCACGCCAACGCAGGCAAGCTCGAACACCAGCGTGATGGGGTGCATGATGAGGTCGGCGACCTTCTCCTCGAACGGCCTGTCCGCCACGTTGGGCGCTATCAGCGTCCGCACGGTGTACTCGCCCTTCACGCTTTCCGGGCTCTTGGTCTTGTATGCATACCTCGCAACCGCGAAAAGCAGCACTATGAGCACCAGCGTGACCGAGGGCACCCACAAAAGCACCATGCCCGTGAGGCTGTCCCGTATCTCCTTCTCGTATTCCGCCCAGTTCTCGCTTACCTCGAAAAATGTCCCGTAAACCGTCCCGCCCGCGCCCCTGCCAACAACAGCATAGCGGGTCTTTGCGGCCGTCTTCTTGTCGTACTGCACGCTTATCTCAAGCTCTATGCTGTTCTGCGCCTGCGGCGCAATGGCGCCCAATAAGTTGACGATGTGCCACCCGCCCGCCTCCTGCTTGAGAAGATATACCGACATGGGCTCGTCGTTGGGGTTCCTGATGTCAGCCTCAACAGGGATTATCTGCGGGCTTGCAAGGAGCGTGTCGTTCCTGATTGTTATGTCCGCGTCGAGGCCCACGCTGAAATTCGCAAGCTGGTTGGCGAGGTCATCCGCAAAAACGGCCTGCGATGAAAGTAGGATGAATGCGAGGAAGAGGAGTTTTTTTTCCACATCGATCCCTTAGAACGGTATGGGCACGTAAAGCCCGATGTTGCGGAGCACCCAGACATATGCCTTGTACCATATCTCATTCCTTCTCTTGATGATGTCGAGGAGCTCCTTGAACGCCTCCTTTTCCGCCGACGCGAGCTTGCTCTCGGTTATCTTGACGTGCTCCTTGCCGTCCACCACCGTCTTTTCCTCCTGCGAGCCTATCTGCTTCTTCGCCTGCGCGTACCACGGCGGCAGGGTGGACTTTTTCTTCTTGAGCGCTGCTATGAAATCCTCGGTGGTGACCGAGCGCTGGTGGCCTGTCTTGAAGGCCGTCCTCCACGGGATTGCCGCAGCCTCCTCCACAATGGCCTTGAGGTCCGCAGACGCATAGCCCACGGTGGCAAGCGCCAGCCTCCAGTAGCAAATGCCTGTCGCGGCAGGCACCTTCTTCACATGCAGCTTGAGGATGTCCCTCCTTGAGTTGAAGTCGGGCTCGGGTATGATGACTGCTTTCCCGAACCTTCCCGAGCGCCTCAGCGCCGGGTCCACGTCCCAAGGCGCGTTGGTTGCGCCCACCACGAGCACATTCAGGTTGTCGGACTCCAAGCCGTCCATCTCGAAGAGCAGCTGGTTGACCGCCATCTTCATGTGCGCATTGGATTGGCCCATGTCCTCGCGCCTGCCGGCCATGGCTTCCACTTCGTCGAAAAAGATGATGCATGGCGAGTTCTTGCGCGCGGTTTCGAAAATGTTGTGCAGGTTCTTCTCAGTGTTGCCCACATACATGTCCACGATGTCGGATATTTTCGCGTTGATGAAATTCGACTGGCACTCTCCCGCCGCTGCTTTCATGATGAACGTCTTTCCGCACCCCGGCGGGCCGTAGAGCATGATGCCGCCCCCCGCGAGCTTGCCGTATTTCTTGGCCAGGTCTGGCTTGAGGAGAGGATAGACAATGGACTCGTTTATCTCCTCCTTCATCTTCTTCATCCCAGCCACAGAGTCGAACCTCATGGTGGGCTTGGACAGAAGCTTCGCCGCGTTTATGCCCTGGTTCTGCGCATTGGGGTCGCTTCCGCCCATGGTCTGCGTCCCTACGCCGCCGCCTCCAGCAAGCTTGCCTTTTGCAATGTCGCGGTGGTTTATCGCCTCGGTGAACTGCGGGTTGAGCTCTATCGCCTTGTCATAGTCCGCAATCGCCTTGTCAAGCTGGTTGAGGTAATCGTAGGCAAGCCCCCTGATGTGATACGCTTCCGAGAAGCTGCTGTTGAGCTTGATGACTTCGGTGAAATCCTCCACCGCCTTTTCATAGTCTTGCAGGCATGCGTACGCCAGCCCGCGGTTGTAGAACGCCTTCAGGTACTTCGGGTTCAGCTGCAGCGCGCGCTCATAATCCTCAATCGCCTCGTTGAACTGCTGCTTCCTGTAATACGCGTCGCCCCTGTTGTTGTAGATGACAGGGTTCTTCGGGTCAAGCTCCGCCGACTTCGCATAGTCTGCAATGCCCTTGTCGAAGTTCTTCAGGTTGTAGTGGCAAAGCCCGCGGTTGAAGTATGCCTCGGAAAAAGTCGGGTTCAGTATTATCGCGGTGTTGTAAGCCTCGATGGCCTTCTCGTAGTCGCCCTTCTCGTAGAGCGTATTGCCGCGGTGGTAATACGTCCGCGCGTCAGTAGGGCTTGGTTTGTCTGCCATGGGCCGTCTCCTTCGTGCTTTCGCTCATTCGCGCAATAGAAAATCCCCCGAAATTTATAAACATGCCTTTGGCGGCAAATACGGGGAAACGGCGTGAAGCTAAACCGGGTTGACAGCGGTAATTTTCACTATCCTGCTGCCCTCTGCCTCGAAGTCCACGCTCACGTTCATTGCGGTGGCGTTTTCCTTCAGCGGGCCAGAGCCTTCGATGGCAAGCTCAATGCCCCCTGCCTGGCCATAGTAGCTCCTGCCGCCCTTTGCAATGGTCTCAGGAAGCGTTATCCTCGCGGTCCAGTCGGCCGAAACGGTCGCGCTGATGTTTGCCGCAGTAAGGTTGGCAACCAAATCCCCTGGGCCGCTTGCGCTGCTTGCGTTTGAGAACGTGGCGGTCGAGTCCGGGAACACCGCGGTGTACCCCTTTGCCAGCAGGTCCCTGCCAATGGTTTCGCTGTCAGTGTAATTGTTCTGCACGCTGATTATGCCTGGCTGCGTGCCTGTGACATATGATTTCCCTGCAACCGCGGCATCAAGCGCCTCCTTGCTGGCGTTTGCCACATAAACATAGGACTTCTCCTTGTACGTTGCGCCCGCCGCCGCTGCCAGCTGCTTTGCCAGCGCCCTGCCCTTCCACGCAACTGCCACGCTGTAGGTTTCCTGCGGCGGCATTGAGATTTTCGCCTCGACAGGGACGCCCTTGACTATGGTGGGAAGCATGGAAATCTGCCCCATGCCCACCATCTGCCCGGCATCCACTCTCGCGGCAAACTGCGCCTCGTGGGTGGAGCCTTCGTAGTAAATCGGGTTGATCTGCATGCTTATGCTGGTGCCTTCCGCATCCACGCTCGTCCCGTTGCCGCTCACCGTCACTTTTTGCGAGGTGGTAATGTACGCCGTGGCAACCACTGTGGCATTGCCTGCTTCGAACTCCGATGCAACCGACGGCACGTCCTTGGAGCTTTTCAGGCTCACGATAAGCGTGCCTCCGTTCCACGATGCATATGATACCTTGCCTTCGCCAATCAGCCTGTTGCTCACCGCGCCTGCGTTGGTGTTGTTGCCGGTCACAAGAAGGTAAGGCTCGTACCTCACGATGGTGATGTTCGCAACCGCCGTGCCCGTGAAGCTTGCCACTGACGAATTGCTGCCCGCGTCCCCGCCTTTGCCGGTGTTCGCATTGCCCGCGGACTGGATGACGCCTATGGCAAACGGCTCGATTAGGAAAATGAGCACGAGCCCCACGGCCCCTATGATGTATATTATCTTTTTGTCCATCGTTTCACTTCCATGGGTTAATCTGTCCATTAGGTTAAAAAATAGTTCCGTTTTCATACACCCTGGCGAAAGCATGGCAAACGTGAAAAAAGGGGACCTGGTCAAGCTGGACTACACCGGCAGGATGGCAAAAACAGGCCAGATATTCGACACCACTGACGAGGCAATCGCGAAAAAGGCAGGCATCTGGGAGTCGTCATCCATCTACGGGCCCAAGCACGCGCTTTTCGGCAGCGGCGCCATCATCCCCGGCATGGAAGAGGCAATTCTCCAGTCCCAGCTTGGGAAAAGCGAGGACTTTGCGATTGAGCCGCAAAAGGCATTCGGCGAGCGCAGCAGCGAGCTTGTGCGCCTCATTCCAGAAAAGGAGTTCGCAAAGCAGCAGGTGCAGCCCCAGCCGGGCATGATACTCTCCCTTGACAACGCCATCGCGCGCGTGAAATCCGTGACATCAGGGCGCGTGGTGATAGACTACAACCACCCGCTCGCAGGCGAACAGGTCATCTACTCCATCAAGGTCCACGAGGTAATCACGGACGACAAAAAGAAGATTGAAGCCATCCTCTCCTCAAACTCTCTCGCAGGCGACATCGCGCAGGCACCTGGCGCGGGCAACAACGGCAAGTTCACAGTCACCCTCAAGGGCGTGCCCTCAGAAAAATTCGAGGCCGCTGCGCGCACCATTGCTGCAGTGGTGCCGGGAACGGAAATAAAGTCAGCCTGATTTTTTTCTTGCCCCTATTTTTTCCTGCACAACTTTCGGCACCCTGCTCTTCCACTCTTTCCTTTCCTTCATCCTCTCCCGTATTTTCTCTCCCCTGTACTTTGCGCGCGCAAGCAGCGGAACGCGCGCCACTTTCTTTCCAGCGCGCCTCATGAGTTTCAAAACTAGCGCGTTATTTGAATAGCAAACATCATAGCGCGGCACGTGCGCGTCCAGGTAGGACACCCACTCATAGTCGTTGGGAATGTCTGACAAAAGATAAACTTTGCACTTCTTCGCCAGCTTCTCCTTAACAAGCACGGCTCTCATCATCGCAAGCCGCTGTTGCGCGGAAAACGGATTCTTCTCCGTTTTCTTCTCCTGCGAGCTGCCGATGACAATATACACGCGCGCGCTTTGCTTGGCAATGTGCCTAAGCGCAAACAAATGCCCCTTGTGCAGAGGCTGGAACCTTCCGACAAATAGCGCAGTTGGCTTTTGGCGCACGCTGCCTGCTGGCTTCCGCCTTCCGACAAATAGCGCAACCTTGCCTCCAACCATAAAACGCCCCAGAACTAGTGCTTGAAGTGCCTTCTTCCAGTGTAGACCATTGCGATTCCCAGCCTGTCAGCCGCGGCAATCACTTCGGCGTCTTTCACCGAGCCGCCCGGGTGCACCACGCACTCCACGCCCGCGGCTGCGAGCGCCTCGATGCCGTCGGGGAACGGGAAGAACGCATCCGATGCCGCGCTCGTCCCCTTGAGGTCAAATCCATGCCTCAGTGCCTTTTGCACCGCGATATTGCACGAGTCCACCCTGCTCATCTGCCCCGCGCCCACGCCCACAAGCTGCCTGTTCTTCGCAATTGCAATCGCATTTGACTTTATGTGCTTGGCAAATTTGGTGGCAAAGTAGCAATCCTCCAGCTGCTCGGCAGTAGGCTGCTTCTTGGTGACAATCCTTATCGCATTCTTGTCATAGACGCCCGGGTCCCTGCCCTGGAAGAGCATGCCCCCCACAATGTATCGGAACTCCACGGCGCGCTCCTGGCTCTGGTCCCACAAGTTCGAAACGTCCAATATCCTCCTGCTTTCACGCTGCTTCAGAATCTCCAGCGCCTCAGGCTCAAAGCCCGGGGCGAGTATGACCTCGA
>CAITKI010000098.1 GCA_903892905.1 uncultured Microcaldota archaeon
CGTTTTTCGGGGGATAGTACTCAATCCTTACCTTGTGGTACATGTTCTTGTACAAGTCTGGGTACATGTCGGGCTGGAAGATGAATTCAAGCGAGGATTTCTTGCTCATTTCCTTGCTCTTGAAAGAGCCTGCGTCATCAAGCACCAGTCCGTCGCGGTTTCCTAATATGTTTGTGGAGAACCAGCCGCGCACGCCCAGCATCCTTGCCTTGAACATGGGCGCAATTGCGGTTTTCACCAGTGTTTGCCCTGTCTTGAAGTCCTTGCCCGCTACAGGAATGCCTTTCTGCCTTGCAAGCTTGGTGAGCGCGGGAATGTCCACTGTGAGCTGCGGTGAGCCGTTGGTGTAGGGGACGCCTTCCATTATTGCAGCGTAGGCGTAAATCATCGACGGGGAAATGGAAGGGTTATTTTCCACCAAGCCCTTTTCAAATGCCTCGATGCTTTCGTGCACAGGCTGCAGTGTCATGTAAGATTCTGTGCTTGCGCACCAAACGACGACCATTCTTGAGAGGTTTTTCTCCTTCTTGAAGTTCTTTATGTCCTCGCGCAATTGGTTTGCAAGCTCCAGCTTGTTTTTCCCAGTCTTCACATTCGGCCCGCTGATGTTCTTGATGAAATTCTTGTCGAAAACCGCTTTCATGGGCTTGATTTTCTCAAGCTCGTCCTTTACGATGTCGACGTGCTCCTTGGAAAGCACGGCTGCCTTTATTGCAGCCTCGTAGGCGTTGTCTGGGAAGATGTCCCAGGCTGCAAATTCAATATCCGAAAGATTTGCAAGAGGCACAAAATCCTTTATGAGCGGCGCCTTGCCTGAGTCGCGCTTGCCAAGCCGTATGGTCTGCATCTGCGTAAGAGAGCCAATCGGCAGCAGCTTTTTCTTGCGCGAAAGCATCACGCCTGCGATGAATGTGGTGGAAACCGCGCCCAAGCCGGGAAGCAGTATGCCGAGCTTTCCTTTTGCAGGCTCTATCTTGATTTTTGCCATATAATGCACCTCTGTGACTATTATATGAATTCTATAATAGTATAGAAATATAAGAATAGCACTTGCGCTGAGAAGTATAGAGGTGCAGGGAGGGCAACTCAAGGATGATGCTAGAGGCTGATGATTGGCTGGCAAAACTCGGAAACCGGGCAAACGACCAAGGGTTATTCGGATAGCATGCAAGCTTGAAATGCTAACGTATCACGTCAAACCTCTCTTTGCCACGTTCTTTATAAACCCTTCGCCATAGATACTCCTCTGAGAGGCGTATTCATGAGAAACAATCTTCCACAGCATGCAGCATTCAGGGTCGCAAAGAAATTCAACAACAACAGCGGCATTATTTCGCCAGAGGCATCTGCGAGGTACGGTCCAACCACTGGAAAGCCAATGCTCCGCTTCCGCGACGCCATCATACTTTTTGCAGACGAACGCTTGTACAATGCCCACCAGAACAGAGTGGAGCCTGCGCGCCCGGTCAGTACGGCGATGAAAGCAATAGCCCTCAACATGCCGCTTGCAGACATTCCTGAAGGCGAATTGAAGGTCATCATTGACGGCAAGACGTTCATCAAATCACATGACGAAGGAATCACCGAGCTCATCCAGGTGGATGATCGGTTCCTCACCTCTAAAAATCTTGCCATTCCTTCGCAGCTCATCAAGGCAGAGCAAGGCTGGAAAACGGACAGAATCGTGAGAGACAAGGAATACATCAGCTACATGCTTGAAGGGAACGACCAAGTGTCCATAGCCCTTCCGAAAGCCGGCTGGAACAACCTCAGCGGTCTCCTGAACTTCCTGTTCAGCGAGAAGGAACTGCGCGAAGGCAAAGTCGCCGAGAATTTCATAAAGGAATATGGGAATCTGCAAACGTATATTGCATATCGGAACAAGAAGGTTGCTGCCGGCCTGGTGTCGACTGGTCTCGACTACTACTTCGGCGACCACCTCCGCAGGTGCGCCCTCGTCCCTCGAAGGCTTTCTTACCACCCTGGAGTGTTGATTTATAGTGCCGCCGAAGGCACAAAAGTGGGCGCAACAAAAACAAATGTAAAGCAAGCAGCAAAGACTGAAGCAACGCAGACGATTAAAATTGTAGTGCCGCACGAAGCCAAAAGGAAACTGTAGGTAAACGCCAGTTTGCGCACCTTCTGCGCTTATTTTCAAAAAGCGCGCAGAACGCTATTTCGCTCATTCTAGCTGTTCAAATTTCACATCAGTAAACCAGAAAATTTAAGCGCAGAATTAAGCGTTAGGCTTCGGCAATGGCAAATCCAGCACTAGATGTTTATAAGGTCTGCTCTTGCTTTTCTACTCATGTCTGGAAGAAGCATTTCATCAGTTGATGAGAAAGGGCGGGTGCTTGTTCCTCAGTCAATCCGTGATGCACTTAATTTGAGGTCTGGTGAGAAAGTGGTGTTGGAGCTCGATTCCGCCTCAAAATCAGTGAAAATAGAGCCAGTACATGAAAAAAGGCTCCTTCACATTGCCATTCACCTTGCGGATTCGCCCGGTTCACTTGCCCATGCGGCACTTGCCCTCGCCAACCTGGGCGTCGACCTTGTAAACACGCGTTCGCACTCGTCTAGGCGAGGAGAGGCTGCCATCTGGGACGTGGAATGTAACCCAGGTAGAACCTCCCTGCTCGAAATAAGGGCTGCACTGGCAAAGACCGGGGCGAAGCTTCTTTCTTCACAGTGGGAATAAAGTGGGTTTATAAATCTATTCTAGTTCTGACCACAAGTTATTTATACCACTATGGTGGGAATAAAGTGGGATAAAAACGGAGGGATCACGATGGCACGGATGGATAATGCAAACCAGGCTAGTCCGGCATGCGTCAAACTCGCTAAAACGAGAAAACTTACCCCTAATGAACAGCTTGCACTTTACAGAAAAACCCTTAGGCTCTTCGAATGCTTCCCTCGCCTCCTCTACACCGAAGCCCTGCTGCAAGCCAACGATAAGGTCATTTACGCGGCGAAGGACCTTCTCAAAGATGTCAAAAAAGCCACAACCAGCACGAACATCGCGGAAGCTTCCGTGCTTGCTGACGACATCCAGACTTTCATCTTGTTAAGGGATCCTGCCCGGGGGCCAGTGCACTAGCTGGTTGCAGATAAGTTTATAAGAACTTTATAGTGGGGAATAATGTAAATGAAAGAGGAATATACATGGCATACGCGCGCTTAGAAACTAATTGGCAGAATGGCTCAAGCGTCAATATCATGGCGAGAATAAACAGCTTTAACAAAAAATGCCCTTTAGTCGCAAAGGCAGATTGCATTGGCTCGGAGCTGGCGGTGCCATCTGCAGACCGCAGGGGTCCATCAATTTACTACGGGCTCAATATAAGCCCTTACAAAGAGCCGGCTGAGCAATTCGACCCCATTCTCATCGTCAATTTTTGGAATAAGGTTGCGAAAGCATCCAATCAGGATTCTGAATGGCAAGTAATCGCTTTTATAGCAGGCAAATACAGGTTAATGAACCTAAGGCAGACCCAAAATCCGTTTACTGCCTGCACGCAGTGGGAAAGGGATGAGCAAAAAAAGAAAGGGATATTCGCTGCCGCTTTCAGCGGCCTTGACATGAGATATTCGCGGGCAATAACAACTGATGATCTCTGGCAAAGAGAAGGATATTGGGATGCTGTTTGCCGGTTCGTTGACAATAAGGATAGCGTCCCAAACAACAGATCATTCGCCAACCAGGAAGGCATAATTTCTTTTGGAGATATCCCTATCCAGCTGCTGGGGGCAATAACGCCCCAGCAACGAAACAAACTGGCTGCTTTCAAGGCATGCCAAATTTATCTTTACGCAGAGCTGGCTGAAGCCTATGTGCTGAGAAGCCAGTACAAAGTGTCTGCAAAGGTTGGTCCAAGGACTGAAGAGGAATATGACCAATATTTGCGAAACGAGGGCTTCTGTATCATTCAGACAAAAAACCCGCTGGACCTGACAAGTGTCGAGGGGAACGCAATGGAGCTGATTCCATATATAGGGCAGAAGGGACAGAACAGGCTATGGGACAAGGATTTGGCGAAACCGACGTTTGAAAAAGACACGTTGGCCCGCCTGGAATCGGTTTCAGAATTCCCTGGCGGCCCGCTTGACCAATGGAGATCGCGCATTGCTTTATGGAAAGCCAACTGTGAGGCGGAATTCTTCGATATTGTAGGCAAGCTTTCAGACAAAAGCAAACTGGCAGATGCAGCAGCGCAATACATAAAATCTATCTTCGCAAATGCAAAGGAAGTGGTGGCGTGATAGACCTTAGGTATTCATCGCTCAAGTTTCCCCTTTCTGATGACGTAAGGAGAAGCTTAGAGGATGCTGCGACAGAGGCAAGCAGCTATCCTGACCCGAAGTATGAGGAGCTCAGACGCATCCTGGCAGGGGATGCTGGCGCAGATGTCAGCGAGGTTGTCGTAGGCAATGGCTTGGACGATGTTATTGATCAGCTTTCACGCATACTGGAAGGCCCCTCCTTTATTCCCGTCCCTGCCTTTTCTGAATTTGCCCGTGCCTGCAAGCGGAATCGCAAGGGTTTCAACATAGTTCCTTGTCTCAAAAACGGCAGGATGGATTTGGCATCTCTATTTGCGCTAGGGAGACTGAAAGGCTCTGTTGTGTGGCTTGCCAACCCAAACAATCCAACCGGTACAGTTTATGATGATGAGCAAATAGAAATGGTCCTCTCCACCGACGCGATGGTCGTTCTTGATGAAGCGTATTTAGAATTTCTTCCAATTCAGAATAGCAAAAAGTGGAAAAACCATGATAATGTAATCAGGCTTCGCACGTTTTCGAAGGCTCTCGGACTGCCAGGCGCAAGACTTGGATATGCGATTTCTTCCAATAAAGCGGTATTGAAGGCGTTTGAATCGCAGCGCCCTCTCTTTCCAGTCAATTGCATGGGGCTTGCGGCAGCCCGGTGCCTCAAGACCTTGCGGAGTGCCATGCCTGCTAAGATTGCAACCGTAAATAATACCAGAAAAAGGTTTGTAGAGCGAATTGCTAGGGCGGGTTATGAGGCTATCCCGTCTGTCGCCAATTTCGTTGTTGTCGACTTCAGAACCAGGGAAATGACCGAAAGAGTCCTGCAGAAAATGAGGGAGAATGATATACTTCTTCTGCCCCCTTGGGATGAAGAATTTTCGGGCTTACCTGACAGGTATATCCGCTTTGTAATTGGCGAGAATGATGAGATGGATGCAGTCGCTAATGTCTTGGAAGCGATAAGAAAGTAATTAGGCTTCGTGATTGTCAAGATAATCCTTGCAGATGTCGATGAGCTTCCCGCTTTTGACTATCTCAATCGCCATATTAATCCATTCGCCTAGAGGTTTCTTGCCATCGTTATAGGGGAATTCCATCCCTGATTTGGACAGCTGTTCCTTAACATGATCATAAGCCTTCGATGTGCCTTTCCCAAGAACAACGGCATCCGTGCGGTCAGGCGACGGACTGTTAATGCGGAAGTTGAGTGCTTGGACGCCAGTAATCAGCCCTATTGCAAGGGATTCATATGCCAGTTGGACTGCTTTGTAAAGGTTTTTTGCTTGGGCGTTGGACATGGCTGTCGCGTCCTCAAAGTTGGCGCATGAAGATATGTTTTGGATGGTCAGCGGCGTTGCAAGCCCGGTGTATTCGTTATAGATGGAACCCGAAGTATATTGCGCAAGCATTAGCCCACTATTAAGGCCGCTATTTTCTGTTAAGAATTTGGGCAACCCGTCGCTCAATGCATTGTCAGTCGCCCTACTCACGAGCGTGTGTATGTTCTTGAAAACCGAGCCAAGGGCAATGGCCAGGTATGCCGTTGCATTGCCGATGTTCTGCCCATGGAAGTTACCCCCTGAAAGAGAATAAACGGTGCCGTTTCTTTCAAATATCAGCGGGTTATCCGTTGCAGAATTCATCTCAGTCAGGACAATCTCTTCCACGTGAGGCAAAGCAGTTCTCAATGGCCCGAGGATCTGGGGGATGCATTTTATGCTATAGCAGCTGTGCACATTGGTTTTGGAATCCCATTTAATCAGCGTGCTGCCATCAAGCAATCGGAGAAGGTTCTTTGCGGTTTGAGCCTGGCCCTTATGGGGTCTTGCTTCATGCACTTCCGCACGATAGCCCAATGCGATGCCTTCCAGTGATTCGGCTAGCATGGCGGAAACTATTTCGGCAGTAACCGCGATTCTCTTCGCCTCATATAATGAAATGGCCGCCAAGGATTCCCCAAATACGCAACCATTGGTCAAAGCAAGGCCTTCCTTATAGCTGAGTTTAAGAGTGGGAATTTGGACCGCTCTCATTCCGTCAAGGCCATTGAGGATTTTGCCCTTGTACTGCACTTTGCCCAAGCCGATAATTGGAAGGCACATATGCGCCAGCGGAGCAAGATCCCCGCTTGACCCCAGGGAGCCTCTTGAAGGGACAATCGGAACAAGATTTTTGTTCAGCATGCTTAGGAGAGTATCAAAAAGTTCAGGCCTTACTCCGGAATATCCTTGCGAGAAGCAGACGAGGCGCAAAAGCATCGCCCCCCTGACCACCTCAGTTTCATATGCTTCCCCAACCCCGCAAGCATGGGAGCGGATGATGTTCTCCTGTAGCGTTTCCATGTCTTCTTTTGATATACGTATGCTTGAATTTTTCCCAAAACCAGTGTTCATGCCGTAGACAGGCTCGTCCCCATGGGCAAGCTGCAGCACCCTTTGATTTGACCGAAAAATATTGCTGCGCGCATCATCGGCACATTTGACTTTGGCCCTGTGGCGCGCCACGTTAACGAAACTGTCGACATTCATCGGATTTTTGCCACTGATGACTACTGGTTTCATCATTTTTACACCATCTCTCTTGTTCCCACAAGTCAAATATGAGAAGAAAACCTTATAATGGTGCCCAAAACCAAATGGAGGCGATGCCTGCTTGCCCGCCTCAGGCGTTGCGACCTATTTGTAATTTTTTATACAGGTCGTCAGAAATTATCCGCCGCCATTGTTCGAACTGTGTTATACCACTCGACGAAATGAACTTGTTAAATGTATCCATAATGGAATCGGCATCCAATGGCGAAATATCAAAGGCCGGGAAGCCGTTGACGTAAGTTATCTTTTCTGCCATCGATTTGATTATCCAGATCGGGTCTATCTCATGTTCGAACATGAGAGCACGTTGTATTCGTTCCGAAAACCCGAATACCAGCGGAAGCTCGTCAAATTCCGCACTGAACCTTATTGTTCCATCTTTTCCATAAGCAGCTAATGCTTTGTGATATATTTCGCTATGCATGGCGCCAAACTTTGCACTCACCCGTACCTCGTCCAGTTTCGACAATTGAGGGAAGAGCGACAGGAGGTCATCCCTATATGTACGGATGTTTTCGATGACGGCGTTGTCCCTAACGCCATAATACCCCGCAAGGAACCGGTCGAAATCCATCTCAGACAGTATGGATGCGTCGCATAAACCGCCCCGCATTACGTCTTCGGCCATTTTCCAATTTAACCTGCCAATGTATGTTTTGAGATGATCGGGGTCTATCGGCACAGTGCCCATGGCTTCTAGCGGATAACAGCCGATAATATGCGGCGAATCGATCTCATATTTGAGCTGGGCCACCAAAAAGCCATTTTCCCCTTGGTCATCCACTTTGGCCATTCTAGAGATTAGCTCTGCCCTATGCCTAGAATTATTTTTTGCCTCCATAAGCCCCTCATTGAAAGGCCGAGTACATTTAAACAGTTCCGCCTTGTTTGCAGATGCATTTTCCTCAGCATATATGTGAGGCTTGAACTTGTCCAGTGCTTGCTTTGCTTTTTCGAAATCAGAGGCATTGTGGTGATACCCAAAATGAAACTTTAGATGAAGAATTGGTTTTTTAACAAATACCATGTTTTATGATTTATTCGTGCTGTGTTGCATAAGTCTTAGGGCGGATGCCTGTTTAGGCTAACTCCCCGAACCGTTTCAGTCTCTGATACGCCCAAACCTTCAAGCCTGCCTCCTGCAACATTCCCAAAACGCTTTTCGCCGCCAATTCTTCCCCGAAC
>CAITKI010000099.1 GCA_903892905.1 uncultured Microcaldota archaeon
CCTGACATCTCAAACGTGGGTGTGACTGGCAGGCACTACACGAATTTTGTCATGATCGGCCAGCACGCATTCAACACCAAAAAGACAGGCAACTTCTACTGGAAGGACGAGGCAATAAGCCATGACATAGGCTATCTCTCGCACCTGGGCATTGACGAGAAGAACATAGTGTTCCTTGAGGATGTTTGGATGGGCGGGGGCAACTTCGGCCCATGCATAGAGTATTTCGCGGATGGCCTCGAGCTTGGCAACTGCGTGTTCATGCAGTACGAGAATTTGCCCGATGGCGGCTCGCGCGAGCTTTCCACCAAGGTGATAGACATGGGCGCAGGCCTGGAGCGCCTTGCCTGGATAACGCACGCCTCGCCTGTGAGCTATGACATCGTGTTTGGCGATGCAGTGGGCAAGATAAAGAAAAAAGCAGGCATAAAAGTGGATGTAAAGCTCTTCCTGGAGTATGCCAAGCTTTCAGGCTCGCTTGACATTGACGACGTTGCCGACATTGGCGCGGAAAAGGCCGCGGTGGCAGGCAAGCTTGGCATGTCAGTTGAAGAGATGCAATCCACATTCGCGCCGCTGCATGCAACCTATGCGTGCGCAGACCACCTCAAGACCATCCTGTTCACATCCACCGACGGCATGCTGCCCTCAAACTCTGGCGGCGGCTACAACCTGCGCATGATTCTGCGCCGCGTGTTCGGATTTGACGGCGAATTTTCATTTGGGCTTGACTATGCAGGCGTGCTGGAGGCGCATGCGCACCACCTGCGCGACTTTGCGCCCAAGCTCCGCGAGGGCGTTGCAACTGCAGCGGCAGTCATCGAGGAGGAGCAGAAGAAATACGCCGCAGGCAAGGAAAAGGGCGCCAAGGTGAATGTTCCTGAGAATTTCTACAAGCTCATCGAGAAGTCCGACGAAACCGGCGAGCCGATTGAAAAGAAAATCGATGTCGCAGGGCATGAGCGGACAAAGGTGCTTTTCTACGAGGGCGTGGAGGAGTTCGATGCAAAGGTGCTTGCAGTCAAGGGCAAGTATGTGATACTTGATTCCACTGCCTTTTATCCCGAGGGCGGCGGGCAGATTTTTGACACTGGCATGCTGAACAATGTGAAAGTGAAGAACGTGCAGAAGGAAAAGGGCGTGATATTGCACGAGGTGGAAAGGCCTGCTGAGTTTTCTGCTGGCATGGGCGTGCACGGCAAGGTGGATGGGGAAAGGCGGAAGCAGGTGACAAGGCACCACACTGCAATACACCTCATCAATGCGTGCGCGCGCTCCGTGTTAGGTCCTCATATCTGGCAGGCAGGCTCCTACAAGGACGAGCACAAGGCGCAAATCGACCTGACGCACTACAGAAAGATTACCTGGGAAGAGCTGGAAAAGATGGAGCAGCTTGCCAACAAGTACGTGGTGGACAACCTTTCCGTTGCCACTGAAATACTGGGAAGGACCGAGGCCGAGCAGAAGTATGGCTTCAGGCTTTACCAGGGCGGCGCAGTGCCTGGAAAGGTTTTGCGCGTGGTCTCAATAGGCACTATCGATCATCAGGCGTGCGGCGGAACGCACGGCTACATAAAAAGCACCAGCGAGCTTGAGCTTGTGAAAATCGTCAAGCGCGAGGGGGTGCAAGACGGGGTGGAACGAGTGGTGATTAAATGCGGCCCGGAGGCCGTCAAGCACATCCAGGAGCGCGAAAGGCTGCTGCGCGAGGCTGCAGAGGCGCTCTCGGTGCCGGAAGACCAGCTCAAGCCCACCATAATGCGCTTCTTCAACGAGTGGAAGGAGCGCGGCAAGGAAGTGGAGAAGCTGCAGGCGCTCCTTGCGCAGCAAATCAGCGAGGCAGAGGCTGAAAAGGCAAAGTCTGCTGGCAAGAAAGTGGTGGAGATAACAGGCGCGCCCTACACGCAGAAGCTTGCGGAGGAAATTTGCGCAAAGCTCTCCGCGCAGAATCTCGCAGCAGTCATCTCAATCGCTGACGGCTTCATAGTTGCAGTCGCGCCCAAGGGAAGCGGCATGAATGCAATTGAGCTTCTCAAGAAGCACGGCGGAAAAGGCGGCGGAAGCGAGCAGTTTGCAAGGGGAAAAGTTGTTTAGGTGAAAGCGGCTTTGCAAACGGAACGCGCAAGTCTTCAGTAAAACTGCTCAGGCTTTTTCAAAAACTCGATGTCCTCTGGCTTTTTTACAGCCTCAAGCAACCCTTTCTTGAACGGCGCGTAGGTGCCGTAAGCCGAGGAGAAATCAGGCGCGCGCAGCTGCCGCAACTCAAAGTCGCCGCCGTAATTCTTGTTCTTCACAAGCTTCCCATCGCTCATCTCATAGTAGCAGCCTCCGCGCATGCGAAGGAATTGCGAATAGTCAGCGTCAAAGTCGGACGAAACAAGGTTGCCAAGCACCAAGTCGCGCTTCCCAGCGTTTATGGTGACATGCCCGTAGCCTGGCGGGATGAGAAGGCATTCGCCCTTTTTCGCGGACAGCAGCACCGCGTCCTCCACGCCCAGCTGGGTCACCCTCTGGAGCAAAAAGTGCGCCTCGCCTGAGAGCACTTCGTACACTTCCGGCCAGGGCGTGCCTTTTGGCGAGCTGGGGTGCACATGCCCCAGCGTCTTGTTCCTCTCCCCTGCGAGGTCCAGCGCGAGTATGCGCGTGACATCATAGCGGATTTTCCCGAAGTGCGCCACATCGCGGTACATGTAGTATGTTGGCGAGTCTGCTGCAAGGCCAGTGTCCTTTTTCGGCGTGGCAAGCACGGGCGCCATTTCTCTTAGCTTTCGCACGGACGGCTTGATTTTCCTTCCGGAAAACTCAAGCGTTTCCTCGTCGAATTTCCATTCCATGGTGTTGCCTCTGAAGCGTTACTTCCTCTTCCCGTTTTTCTTTCCTGAAAGCCGGCTGGGCTTGCCTCCCTTCAGGCGCTCGAAACTCTCGTTCATCGGGCTTTCGTGCGCCATGCACATCGGGCCTTCATGCCTTGCCATCTTCTCCTTCTTCAGCTTCTCCGAAACAAGGTATAGGTAAGTGGAAAATTCCTTCAGGTCGATGTCGTGCTCCTCCA
>CAITKI010000100.1 GCA_903892905.1 uncultured Microcaldota archaeon
GCAAGGCTGGGCACGAATGTGCGGAAGATGATGAAGACCACCACGCTCACAAGGATGGTGGAGTACACGACCACCATGAAGGCCTGGTCGATGAATTTTGCGGAAAGCGAGGCTGACACCTCGTTGAACGAGGCGCTGTCATAGTTCACAAGCGCGGAGAGGGTGGAGGAAAGGCTTGATGAGTAGCCGTCGGTTATCTGCTTGTATGCCGCGCTCACTTCGGTCTTCAAGTCGTTGCTGCCGTTTATTGCCGATGCCTTTTGCTGCGAGGCTGCAATTGTGAAAAGCTCGTCGGATATCTTGTCTATTGCCTGGCGGGCTGCGGCGTATTTTGCCACCGAGTCCGCGCTTGCATTCGTCACCAGCACGTCGGATTCCAGCCGCGAGACCTCGTCGATGCTTGAGAAGAATGATGACTTCAGCGTTTCCGCGCGCGTAAGCGAGTCGTCGCGCTCTATCTCGACTTCCACCTCATATCCCTTGGGGTTGGAAAGAGATTTTACCGATGAGACCGTGTAGCCTTTTTGGGTGAGCGCAGCCTTGAGGGCGTCGGCATCCACGGACTGGTTGGTCTGCATTGTTACAAGCGTGCCGCCCTTGAAGTCCACGCCGAGCTTTATCTGCGGGATGAAGAAGAGCGAGACTAGCACCAGGAACAGCGGCGCAAGCACCAGCAGCTTGTAATTCCCCGAATACGGGTTCGGCATTGTCAATGACATGTGAAAACCCTTGCCCCTCCCGAGGGCGTTGGCAGAACTGGCGCGAAATAGTTTTTAAACCCCTGCCTTTTGCAGCGGGCGGGCGCCGCCATATTACATTATATTATCTTGAGCAGCCCGCGGCCGATTTCCGCAAGGTCCGCGCCCATCAAGGAACTTGTCTGCCTGATGAACGTGAAGGTG
Source organism: uncultured Microcaldota archaeon (assembly GCA_903892905.1). Taxonomy (GTDB): domain Archaea; phylum Micrarchaeota; class Micrarchaeia; order Anstonellales; family Anstonellaceae; genus UBA10161. The sequence continues at coordinate 903 of CAITKI010000100.1, forward strand.
ATGATGAGCGCGACAAATGGGTAGATGAGCGACTGGAGGAAGAAGATGTTGAGCGATTCCTCCAGGAAGGTGATTATGCCGTGCTCCCTTCCGCTTTCCGACTTTAGCTGGTAGTATTTCTCCATCTGCGCGCCCCTGCTGTTCAGGCACGGGTCGGAGTGCGTTGCCTGGACCTCGCTGTTCGCCAGGCTCACCTGCGAGCATATTGCGCCCGCGTTTGGCATCATGGCGACTATCAGGACGTAGCATATCGGGAAGACGAACGCAAAGCCCAGCGCAAATGCAGTCACCAGCCCGCCTGCACCGCGCGTCACGGGGAATGCGCGCAGTATGAGCCCGATTGGCAGGAAAATCTGCAGCATGGTGTACTGCGAGAACTGCAGTATATAATATTGTACATAGTTGAAGAGAGCGAGGTAGACCAGGTTGTTGGCCATGAAATGGTGGAGGCTCACCGCCCCGGTGAGCGCGAAGCCCCCGCCTATATCCTCCACGCCCAACGAGTTCAATTTCATGTTGCTGAAGAATTCGGTGAAGAAATTGAGTGTGAATATCACATGGTACATTGTTGATTCGCACGATATGATCGTGTCCAGGTATGCCTGCCCTATGCGCACAGGGTCGCGCATGTGCTGCAACGCCGCGTCCTTGAGCGGAATATTGCCGCTGGCGCTTGCGATTTCAGATGTGATGTCCCCGACCACCAGCCCGCCAGCATAAAGCATTGCCAGGGCAAAGGAAATTATCAGGAAGCTTACCGCCACCTGCGCGTATTCTGCCCTTACCCACATGTTGAGGCTTTGGAGGGAAAACGCCTTCGCCGTCATCTGCAGGAGCACGACTATGAAAAAAGACATGAGGGCCACCGTGGTCGAAATGACCGCCCAGTCAGGAATGATTGTCCATGCCATCAAATCAGCCGTGTCAAGTTGGATACGTCGATCTCGTCGCCCAGGAAAGAGGTCGCCCCCCTGGTGATTTCAACAAGCACTATGAAGTTTATAACCGGCAGCACCACCGCGGCTATGACATACAGCATTATCGGCTTTATGAGGAAAAGGAAGCCGCCGGTGATGCCTTCGGAGAACGTGTTGAAGTAGGCGCCATTGAGGTTCCCCATGTTATCCGCCATATTCGGCCCTGTAAGCCCGCTGTTGTATGCAACTTTTGCTTCCGAGCCGGAAAGCGCAGCCTTGGATGAATTGGCAAGATCGTCTATCTGGCTGTACATCAGGTAGTCGTTGAACACCATGATTATGGGGTAGAAAAGGAAAAGGGAGATGGATATGCCCAAAAGCGTGCCGCCAAAGCTTCGCGTGGGCTCGAAGCAGCGGAAAAAGATCCCCATGGGGAACATGTAGAGTATGCATGCGAAGGCAAGGTAGTCCAGCATCCTCATCTGGAGCTGCAGCATCAGGAAAGAGGTCGTGAATCCGGAGAGTGCGATGAAAATCAGCGAATTCATCTGCCCGATGGATTCAAGGGGCCTCTCGTTGGAGCCTATGCCCAAAGGCGCGCTATACATGGTGACGCCGCCCATGAATGCGAAGTACTTGGTCACGATAGCAATCATGTAAAAGATCAGGTACCCGACATCTTCAAGCTTGTCGAAATAGTTGTCTATTATGACGTACATGTTGGTCGTCTGGCCGGGGGCAACCGCAGTATAGCGGCCTGAATCCAGGAAGCTCATGTCAAACGAGCAGACGCCCCAAAGCGTGGTGCCGAAAAAAGCCACTATGACTGCTGTGCCAAACACCTGGAAAAGCTCGAACTTTGTCCAGGTGGGGAGCTGGGGGTGGCGGAAGAACGATGCAAATATGTAAAGCAGCGCTAGGGCGAGCGTGGAGACCACTAGCGCAAGTATGGACAGCGACAGCCAGTCGCCGCCAAGCAGCGCCCCCCCTAGCTGCCCTGCCGCGACTTTGCTGCATGCAATCGCTGCCATGTCGGTCATGTCCATTACCTCATATCAATTTCTCAAGCGAGCTTAGGTCTATTTCCGTGCCCAGCGCCTTTGCGATTTCCTTTGCAAGCGTGAGCGTCACGAACAGTATGAAAATCGGGGCGATTATGGTGACTATGAACACAAAATACATTATGTCGCTCATGACATAGAACGTGAAATATGACAGGGGCACCACAAGGAAGGTGACAAGCCAGCTGATGTTCATGTATTTCAGGATGGCAATCGTGGTCATCCCGGCCGCCCCGCCAGCGAAAGACCATGCGCCGCCTTTCATTATCTTGTCCACGAAAAATCCCTTGTAGGCGTTTGCAAACATGGTGTTGTACATGCACCAGTTGTTGGTGGTGCTGCCGCTGTCCGCCTGGTTGTCGTATTTCATGTCAAACACGCCCTGGTTGATCTGCTCCACGGAAATCCGGTCGGTGGTGTTGGATTGCCAGTTTTTCCCGTTGGGTATGAAGTTGTCGTCCAAGCTGCCCGGCTTGGCGCCGCCCGGGATGACGCAGCATATCGGCTTGTCAAGGCAGCCTGCCCATGGGTGCGTTGTCCCCCCTGAGTTGAAGGCGAGCTCATTTGCCACGTGGTCGGATACCGCCTGCCCCACCATGGTTATCATGTAGGGATAGACAAAATACATCGAGAGTGCAATGCCGATAAGCGCGTTGCCGCCTGCCTTCAGGCCAAAGCCGCGCAGGAAAAAGCCGGCGGGCAGCAATATGGCGAGCATGTGGCTCTTTATGAAGCAGATAAGGAACTCCTGCGCGGACCACATCAGCACGGACGTGGTGATAAGCTGCATTGCAACGCCCAGTATGTCCATTAACGGCTTGAACATGGGCGCAATCTGGAAGCCCACCGTTATGAACACCGCGCCGGGGACCTTGAAGCTGGTGTTCAGGTTGGTGACAAATCCAGTCACCATGTTGGCCATGAGCATGAGGCCAAAGTCGAACGAAACGGTGTTCCTTGTGAGCGAGGCATACGCGCGGGCCTTGTCCAGGTTTTCCGTGCCATAGGGCCAGATGAATATGAAAAGCGACATGAAAAGCCCGAGGAGCGCCGCAGTCTCCACCGCCCCCCAGACCATGCCTTTTATGAACTCGTTGTACTTTTGGCCGCCGAAGGCGCCGCCCAGCACCTGGCCGATTATCGCCCAAATCAGCGCGACCATGATGGCAACAAGGGACAGGGCAGTCCATTCAAGCACGTTCTTGAGCCCATCATTGTAGTTGAGGGTGCCGCAGGTGACAAGCATTTGCGAGGGCACGAAAAGCCCGTCGATGAGATTGGCTGGGTATAACCGGCCTGCCAGCAGCAATATGGCAAGAAGAGCCGCAAGTGCGACCGAGTATTTGGTTGTCTTTGCCACTCACATCAGCTCCTGGTGCGCGAAGCGCGCCGCGCGTTGCCCTGCAAATATGCCCATCATATCAGCCTCGAAAGGAGCGAAATCTCCACATCGCCGCCAAGCAGGGGCGAGAGCACCTTGAACGCCGCCAAGGTTGTCATAAGCGCAAGGAACGGGATGAAGAGGGTGAATACCATTATGAACGCCAGGCTGGCAATCGGCCCGTTTGGGGAAAAGCCCTGCATGGTGACGAAAGACCCGAACTGGGAATACCATTTGCCGCCCTCGAAGGTGTTCCAGGAATTGCCGAACTTGTCCATTTGGGCGCCCATTGCCGCCTGGTCCTGGGAGGTGGACTCGTTGCACATGTCAACGGTCAGCGTGTTGCCGGAATCAAACACGCTCTTGGCGCGCTGCTGCGGCGCCACGCTAGTGGTTCCGTAAAGGGGCAGCGGGGTGCCGCTTATTGGATCCGAATTATAGGTGGACCCGACGGGGAGCATTGTGATTGGGTTGCCCATGAAGCCCCATATGATGCCGTCGGAAAGGACGTAGAACATCGGGAAAACCACGTAGAGGGCAAGGCCGAGCGCGATTAGCATGCCGCCAAGCTTGCGCGTGAAATAGAATATGCGCAGCACCAGGCCCATTGAAAGCATGACCGGGAACAGGGGATACCAGAGGAAATCGAGGAATATCTGCTGCGCCCTAAGGAGCATCATTGTCTTTATGGACAGGTCAAAAAGCGTGGAGAAGAACTCTGCCGCAAGCTCGAGCCCGGCAAATGGCTGGAAGGACGTCCCTGCCAGGAACTTGAGCACAAGCGTATCGCTTATGGAGATATGGGAAAGGAAAGCGAACATCCCGTAGTTGTTGAGGTACGCGGTTGCGCTTTGCCTTGTGCTTTCATAGAGCACCTGGAGGTAATCGGAGGCTATCTCGATGTGGCAC
>CAITKI010000101.1 GCA_903892905.1 uncultured Microcaldota archaeon
CTCCACCTCTCTCCTGATGTACGTGATATTCATCGTGTTCGCAGGCGCAATCGGCACGCCCTTCCTGTTCGCAATCTCAGGGAAGCTCGTGGCCATAATCGAGTCCGTGTTCTCCACGCACCAGTTCTCGGACATCTCGACATCGGGCTACTCCGGCTCGTTCATCATGCCGCAAAAGCCGCTCATCACATCCTCCGAGTTCTTCATCTTCACCGTGCTCTGCTGCATCATGACCGCAGTTTTCTCCTCGCTCATAATAGGCGTGATCTCCAAGGGCAGCAAGAAGGACGGCATGGCATACCTGCCTGTGCTTCTCATAGGCTCGCTTCTGATATTTTTCCTGATGGGCTTTTTGCTCGACACCGTACTGTCAAATATATATATTTAACGTGAAAATAGGTAAAAAGGTGGTTTGATGATTGGTAAAAAAGCCGGACAAGCGGCAATGGAATACCTGATGACCTATGGATGGGCCCTGCTCGTCATAGTCATAGTGATCGCAATCCTTCTCATAATGAACCCGTTCTCCGCCCCGCAGTCGTGCAAGTTCGACCAGATCGGCTTTGCATGCAACAACATTGCGGTGACCAACCAGACGCTTCTCGGGTCGTTCACCAACGGCAACAACAACGCCATAAAGATATACGCGGTGAATTGCACGAAGTCGTCCGCTGCCCAGCCTGCCACTCCTGTTGTCTCATCCGGAGCTTCTCCGATAGGCGAGATCGGCCGCCAGGGCGCATTTGAATTCACCACCGCGGCTGGCAGCCACAAAATCTCGTGCCCGGACGCGTCCACGACTGCCGGTACGGACTTCTCAGGCAAGATTTGGGTGTTCTACAAGAACTCCGAGGACGGCACAGACTACCCTGTGAGGGTGGTGAGCGCCAACCTCGTGACCAAGACGCTGTAAGTTTTTTCCCTTTTTCTGTTTTTTCTTTTTCGCCCCTTAGCCTCAGCTTCCCCTTCCAGCGCCCTTCATCCCACCACAAACCTTTATAAACCACACTTAGCATATATGAGCCTGTACGAACGTCAACGGGAGAGCATATGCAGCACAAGCAATTCCACGGCAACGGCAGGCTCAAAAAAGCGCTATTCTACGCCAAAGCCACCACTGCCGTGGCGCTGGGCGCCTGGCTCTCCTTCCAGCCGCTTCTCTCAGGCGCGCAGGGGCAAAAAGCCCCGCAGGAAAAGCCGCAGCGGGAAAAAACGGCAAGCGCGCCAAAGCCTGCAACAAACAGCAAGGAAAAAACAATATCATTTTCCGACGCGCGGGCATCCGCCGTGGGCGTGGTGAACAAGGATTCCGCCAATATCGAATCCCGCCTAAGGCAATATTCCGACACAATTGCCGCGATTGACAGGGCAATGCCGCGCAGCCTCACACGCGTGGGCTATGCCCTGAAGCTTTACGGAGCAGTGAACAGGGCATATGCCTCCAGCGGCGATGCGCGTTTCATTTCAAATGCATTCGCAAGCGGGCGCACCGAATGCTACAACAAGGCATTGCTTGGCTTTGACGCGGCAAGGAAGCGCGGCATACCTGCTGCGGTTTCATTTGGCAGGGTAAGCGAGGGGCAGCACGCCCTCCTGAAGCTGTGGGGCATTTACCTGGACATGAACACTGGGCGCATTTACGACAAGAAAGAGGGCCGGTTCATTTCATTCTATTTCGAGACATCCAGCCAAAAAACGGCAGCGTATGTTGCGCATGAAAACCTCGGCTTTATGCTGCAGGGCAGGGGCGACTTTCAGGGCGCCATTGCAATGTTTGGCAAGGCCATAAAGCTCGCGCCCCTGGCTGCGGACGCCTATCTTGCGCGCGGCCTCTGCTACTATTTCAGCTATAAAGACTCGCTTGCGCTTGCAGATTTCTATTCAGCGCTAAAAATAGACTCTGGCAACCCCACCGCCCTGTTTTACATAAGCGAAATAAGAAACAAGAAAGAATAAGCGGCGGCAATCAGTGCGCCCCTGGCATTGAGCCCGCCTTCTGCTTCTGCTCAGATGGCTGCTGCTTCAGCTTCCATTCCTTTGCAGATAGCCCCTGCTCCGAGACCTTGGCGCCAAGGTCGCTTGGGGCTGCCGGCACCGGCTTGGCCACGCGCTCATATATTTTGATAATGCAGCTGTCCTCCTTGCGCTTTTCAGACGAGCTTTGCGCCATGTGTTGGTCGGTGTTTGCCACGTATGGCAGCACGTTTTCAAAGTATGTATCCTTGAATGCCCGGTATGCATTGTCAAGATCCACTGTGGACGGAAAGCTTCGCAATATTCCCTTGAGGGATTCCCCTCCTTCCCGAAGCCCCTCGAACTTGAGGCTGTACATCACGTCCACCGGCTCGGAAAATGTCTTGCCTGCAAAAAAGACATTCATTATCGCCTGCCCAAATTCCGCCATGACTGCTGCCTTGAAATTCGCGCTGAGCCTGTCCAGCTTGTCTTGCGTTGCCTTTGGCTGGCCCCCTTTTGCTTCGTCAAAATATCTGTCCACCGCGGACATTAATGCGCTTTCTGCCCTGTCAATGATGCCCATCCTTTCCTCTGACCCTACTAATGTGGCCTTTATTTCATATTCCACCTTTTTCGGGGCAAACTCTGGGTTGACGGTCCTCATCTCCGTCCTATTCTGGACGACCCGTTCGCTCCCGTTCCCTTCGGTCTGAAACATGAACATTCTTCCACCTTTTACTACGCATTCTCTTCGACTAATCCATGCCCCGCAACCCTTTTAAACCCTCAGCCTTCCAATAGGGGCGTAAACGACACAAAAAGGAAGACTCTGTTTTTGTCTTCTTCAGTACGGCAATATAATGCGAATATTGAGGTGAACTCTATGTACCCACCCGCACAGCAGGCATATGACCGCGCAATCACGGTCTTCTCGCCGGACGGCAGGCTATTCCAGGTGGAATACGCCAAGGAGGCAGTGAAGCGCGGAGCAACAGCTATCGGCATGGTCTTCGAAGGAGGCGTGCTTCTCGTTGCGTACAAGAACGCCAATTCCAAGCTTCTCGTTCCAGAGTCCATGAAGAAAGTTTTCGAAATCGACAAGCACATCGCTGCGACTGCATCCGGCCTCATTGCCGACGCGCGCAGGCTTGTTGACCTCGCGCGCATGGAGGCGCAGCGCCACAAGCTGGCATACTCCGAGCCCGCATCAGTGGAGACCATTTCCAAGGAGCTTTGCGACCTCATGCAGGTCTACACGCAGTACGGCGGCATCCGCCCCTTCGGCGTGTCATTGCTCGTTGCCGGCGTGGACGACAAGCCCCGCCTCTATGAGGCAGAGCCCTCGGGCGCGCTCACCGGCTACCTTGCAGACGCAGTTGGCTCTGGCAAGAAAGAGGTTGAGGAATTCTTCGAGAAGGAATACAAGCCCGGCATGAGCCAGGAAGAGGCAATCGCCCTTGCCATGAAGGCGCTCAAGAAGTCCGCAGACCTCAAGGTGACGCCCGATACCGTCGAAATCGCGGTCGCCACCATGAAGAGCAAGGAATTCACCATACTCTCGCCCAAGGAAATAGAGAAGTACATCAAGTAAGATGGAAAATTTCAAGAGAAATTTTTCAGAAGTGGAATGAAATTCCACTAGGAAGATGGGACAATGGCAAGCCTTGACAACTCCATAACCGCGCACATGGAAATCGCAGGCGAGCGCTTCGAGGTGATGGTGGACCCTGACCTCGCGCTTGCATACCGCCTTGGGCAGAAAAAGGAGCTCAACAACGTGCTCACAGTGGAGGAGGTCTTCAAGAACTTCAGGAAAGGCGAGCGGCACACCACCTCGTCGCTTCAGAAGGCGTTTGGCACCACCGACGTGTTCGCCATCGCGGAGCGCATCGTGAAGAACGGGGAGCTGGCGCTCACCACCGAGCAGAAAAGGAAGATGCTCGAGGAGAAAAGGAAGCAGATTGTCGCAATACTGATGCGCGAGTGCATTGACCCGAGGACGGGCGCGCCGCACACGCAGCTGCGCCTGGAGCAGTCCATGGACGCGGCGCGCGTGCACATCGACGGCTTCCGCGACGCCGCCTCGCAGGTGGAGGAAGTGATGAAGGCGCTGCGCCCCATCATCCC
>CAITKI010000102.1 GCA_903892905.1 uncultured Microcaldota archaeon
GCATGCCCTCAAAGCGCCTGCTCGCGCTCACCATCGGCGTGGTGCTGGTGGGGCTTTTCATCGTCTCCACGCCCATCCACGCGCTCTTCGGCTTCGAGGAGCTCCCGCTTGCTTTCTACCCCATCCTCTTTGGCATGGTGATTGCCTACCTCATCCTCACGCAGCTTGCCAAGGCTGCGATGATAAAGAGAAAGTGGATATGATGGGAAGACAAACAGCGATTTTAATCTTGGCATAGGAATGTTGCAAGGTGATGTCGCATGGCAACCGATTACATTGGCATTGTGGGGCTCCTGCTCATCCTTGCAGGCTGGGTCTATGAATTCTGGCAATCCCTGAAAAGCAACAAGGCGGGCGTGCCGCTTCCCTTCGCTCTTCTCTACGGCGCAGGAAGCTTCATGCTCACGCTGCACAGCATACAGCTTGGCGACATCGTGTTCATCATCCTCAACGCCGCGGCAACGCTCATTGCAGTGGCAAATGCGATATTCGCGATAACGCGCGGCAAAGCGAAGAAGAAATAACCGCGGATATCATGAATATGGCAAACCTTTAGGTTTGGCAGATGGCAGCCGAGACGCCGAGGCTGCTATATAAGCTTTTTGAATGTAATTCGTCAGCCAATCGTTTACACTACATAATATCCTGAAAGCCGCACGCGGCTTGTGACACTGGCGCAGGTGGGGAAATGGAACAGAAGATTGCCGAAGTGGTCGAGCTCATCAACAACGTGGCGGAGGACACCTCCGTCCCGAAGAACATCCGCCGCGCGCTCGTGGAGGCGCGCGAGAGGCTCAAGGGCAGCGAGGAAGTCTCGACAAAGGTGGGCTCTGCGGTTTACAGCATCGAGGCTGTGTCCGAGGACATCAACATGCCCATGCACGCGCGCACCCAGATATGGACCATCCTCTCCGCGCTGGAATCAATAAAAACACAATAGGCATAATACTGCGCATGCGGGCGTTGTGACGCAACGTTCGCATTTTTTCAGAAAGTTTCCGCAATCGCCGAATTAGGCACATTTTGCGGGTGAACACGTGAAATCCGACATAGACTCCATCTACGCCAAGGGCATCCGCCTCGCGCCTGACGCCTACGACTTTTTGGAAAAGTTCGCGCTCGAGCCTGCAATCCTGCAAAAAATACTCGCAAGCGACAGCTTCATGCTCACCAAGGACGACCTGGACGGCATCCTTTCTGCAGAGGAGAAAATCCCAACAGAAACCGTGGTGAGCCGCTCGCCAGCTTTCAAGCCCGAGGCAAAGGAATACGCGCCCAACTACAAAGTCATTGAAAAATCCGACGTGAGCGGAAAATCGCGCTGCACAGGGAAGCTTGAGGATTTCGTGGCGCATTTCCGCGACCGCTATGCGCGCATCTCGAAAATAGTGCGCGCCCGCATAAGCCAGAACGCAATCGTGCCCACCAGCAAGCTCAAGTCCACCTCGGGCTCAAAAGTGCGCCTCATTGCAATGGTGAACAAGAAGCAGATGACGAAAAAGGGCAACGTGCTTTTGGAAGTAGAGGACGAGGAAGGCTCAGCAAAAGTGGTGGTGATGAAGGACACGCCCGGCTTCAAGGTTCACCACAAGATACTCAACGACGACATAATCGCGCTTGACGGGAAAAACGTGGACGAGCTTTTCATCTGCGACAACGTGGAGTGGCCCGACATACCTGTAGCGCGCGAGCAGAGGAAGTCTGAACGCGACTTGGGCATTGCATACCTGTCCGACCTGCACTTTGGCAGCAAGAAATTCCTGGAAGGCGAATTCTCGCACTTCATAAGCTGGCTCAACGGCTCGGAAGGCAGGGCTGACCTTGCCGGCAAGGTGAAGTACATCATAATCGCAGGCGACGTTGCAGACGGCATAGGCATCTACCCTGAGCAGGAAAAGGAGCTTGCGGTAAAGGACATCTACAAGCAGTATGCGATGTTCGACTCTTTCATGGAAAAGATACCTGATTACATAACAGTGATAATGGGGCCTGGCAACCACGACGCAGTGCGCAGGGCAGAGCCCCAGCCCATCATCCCCTACGACATGGTGAAAAGCAACGTGGTGCGCGTGGGCAGCCCATCGCGCGTGGAAATAGAAGGCCTGAAGCACCTCATCTACCACGGCAACTCTCTGGACTCCATAATCGCAACAGGCGGGCTCACCTATGACAAGCCGCACGAGGCAATGCTGGAGCTTGTGCGCCGTCGCCACCTCTCCCCTATTTACGGGCAGAACCTCATCGTGCCTGAAGACCATGATTACTTAGTGATAGAAGACGAGCCTGACGTGGTGCACATGGGGCATGTGCACAAGAACGGGCACATGCTCTACCGCGGCACGCTGCTTTTGAACAGCGGCACTTTCCAGGACAGGACAGACTTCCAGGTGAGGATGGGCCACGTGCCCTCGCCCGGGCTTGTGCCCATACTCGAAACCAAGACTGGCAAGGTGAACTACATAGGCTTCAAGGAAGGGGTAGCCGGGACATGAAGTGAGAACATGACTGAAAGAACCGATGCAGGCAAGGCAAGCGATGTGGAGATATGACGGAAAGAACAGAGGAAATGCAAAAATACTTTACCATGCTCAGCACCGCGCTTGAGCACGCCTACACTGTTGCCGAGGAGGCGCGAAGCCGCGGCATGGACCCTGCGCCATTCGTGGAGATAAAAAGAGCGGCGGACGTTGCCGCGCGCGTGGAAGGCATTGTGGGGCCTCCTGGCATCACCGAAGTGATACGCGCGCTTGAGAAAGAGGGGCACAGCAGGCAGGTAATCGCGCACATGGTGGTGCAGAAAATCGCGGCAGGCGAGATGATCAAGGGAAGCAAGCAAAAGCTCATTGACCAATCCGTGCGCACGGGCGTGGGAATACTCACGGAAGGCGTGCTGGTGGCGCCCACTGAAGGCATCTCAAAGTTCGAGATACGCAACAACCCCGACGGCAGCGACTACTTGGCAATCTATTTTGCAGGCCCCATCCGCTCAGCAGGCGGCACAGTGGCGGCGCTTGCCGTGGTGCTGGGCGACGTTGCCCGCAGGCAGCTAGGCGTTGGGGACTTCCGCCCGACCGACGCATTGCTTGACCGCTATGTGGAGGAAATCGAGGTGTACGGGACCCGCTCCGCGCACCTGCAGTACCGCCCGCCCGAGGCTGACATACGACACATCGTGAAAAACTGCCCGATATGCATCGACGGCGACCCGACAGAGGACGCCGAGGTGTCGGTGCACCGTGACGTTCCAGGCGTGGCTTCCAACCGCGTGCGCTCAGGCATTGCGCTCGTGATTTGCGAAGGCATTGCGCAAAAAGCTGCAAAAGTTTCCCGCTACACGAAAAAAATCGGGCTGGACTGGAGCTGGATGGACTCCATCATAAAGGTGGCGAAAAAAGAGGGCAAGTTCGAGCCCAAGCCAGACTTCCGCTTCCTCGACGAGTCAGTGGCAGGCAGGGCGGTTTTCTCCTACCCCTCTACTAAGGGCGGCTGGCGCTTGCGCTACGGCCGCTCGCGCGGCAGCGGCATAATGGGCAAGTCAGTGCACCCAGCAAGCATGTACATGCTCGACTCGTTTGTCGCAGTGGGCACGCAGATGAAAATCGAGCGCCCTGGGAAAAGCACGGTCATCACGCCTTGTGACTCCATCCTCGGCCCCACTGTGAAGCTCAAGGACGGCTCAGTGGTGGAAGTATCATCGGCAGACGAGGCGCAGAAGCTGCTTCCCCAGGTGGAGCGCATACTTTTCCTAGGAGACATGCTGGTCTCAATAGGCGACTTCCTGAAAAGCAACCACCCACTTTTCCCTGCAGCATGGTGCGATGAGAGGCTCTCGCTCATGGCTGCAAAAGCAGGGCACGCCCCGCCCAAAAACGACTGCTCTGCAGGCGAGGCAGTGGCATTTTCCAGAAAGACATCATTGCCCCTCCATCCCCGCTACACATACTTCTGGCATGACATAAACCATGAGCAGCTGCGCATGCTTGCCCTCTGGCTGAAAACCGGCAAGCCAAACTACGGGCTTCTCAAGCTCGAGAGCTTCGAGCTGGAGTCATCGCCTGCAAAAAGCGTGCTTGAGGAGCTTTGCCTGCCGCACAGCGTTTCGGAGGGCAAGGTGAAAATTTCCGGAGAGCACGCATACGCGCTACTGAAAACATTGGGCATCATGGTGGACAAGAAAATCACCGCGGAAAAATTCGACGCGCTTTTCGACGAGAAAAAGCCCGTGCTTGACATCCTCACCGCGCTTTCTGGCATGAGGATAATGCCCAAGGCGCCCACCTACATAGGCTCGCGCATGGGCAGGCCTGAAAAAGCGCGCGAGCGGAAAATGAAAAAGAGCGTGAACGTGCTTTTCCCTATAGGCAACCACATCGACAAGAACGCAAGCATAAGCAGGGCGTACGCCAAGCTGCTTGCAAAAGGCGGGCGCGACGGGCGCGGGGTGGAGGTGGAAATCGCACGCATGCGCTGCACCTCGTGCGGCAACACCACGTTTTCGCCGCTTTGCGCCTGCGGCGGCAGGGCAGTTCTCATCACAGTCTGCCCCAAGTGCGGCCGCCCCAAGAATGCCGAGGAATGCTCCGAATGCCACGTCGCGACAAAGCACTATGACAAGCGCGCAGTGGACATCTTGAAGCTTTTCGAGCGCGCGTCCGAGCGCACAGGCATTGATATCACAAAATCAGCGGACATAAAGGGCGTGGAAGGGCTTTTCTCATCCTCGAAGATGCCTGAGCCCCTTGAAAAAGGGTTCCTTCGCGCCATGCACAAGGTATATGTGTTCCGCGACGGCACCTGCCGCTTCGACGCCACTGACATACCCCTCACGCACTTCCGCCCAGACGAGATGGGCATAAGCGTGGAACAGGCGCTTGCATTCGGCTACACGCATGACAAGGACGGTGCTCCCCTCAAGAGCGCATCGCAAGTAATCGCCCTCAACGCCCAGGACATCATCCTCTCGCGCAGCGGTGCACATTATCTTTTCCAGCTCTCAAAATTCATAGACGACCTGCTTGAGAAGCTCTACGGCATGCCGCGCTTCTACAACCTTGCCCGCGAAGAGGACATATTGGGGCACCTAGTGATAGGGCTTTCCCCGCACACGTCCGCAGGCGTGCTTGCGCGCGTGGTGGGCTTCACCGACGCGCACGTGGGATTTGCGCACCCCTACTTCCACACGGCAAAGCGCAGGAACGCTGACGGCGACGAGGACACCGTGATACTTCTCATGGACGGGCTTCTCAACTTCTCGCGCGCCTTCCTTCCCGAGTCGCGCGGCGGCACCATGGACGCGCCGCTCGTGCTTACGACCGAGCTTGACCCCAACGAAGTGGACGACGAGGCGCACTCCATGGAAATATGCTCAACTTACCCCATCGAGCTTTACGAGCTTTCGGACAAGTACTCCATGCCATCCGACCTCAAGCTTGACACCGTGAAAAAGCTCCTGGGCAAGCCCGAGCAGTATTCTTCCCTTCCCTACTCGCACGAAACCGCCGACGTCTCGGCAGGCCCTCATCAGAGCACCTACCTGAAATTCAAGGACATGGGCGAGAAAATCGAGGCGCAATTCACATTGCAGGAAAAAATCCGCGCAGTGAACCCAGCGGATGCCGCCGAGCGGCTGCTTCTGCACCATTTCTTCCCCGACTTGTATGGCAACCTGCGCTCGTTCTCGCAGCAGGAGTTCCGCTGCCTGGATTGCAAGGTGAAATACCGCCGCGTGCCGCTTTCCGGCAAGTGCAACGCGTGCGGGGGCAAGCTGCTCCTCACGATAAACAAGGGCGGCATCACAAAATACCTTGACCACGCGGAAAAGCTCATCGCGCGCTACCACCTTCCCGACTACATGAAGCAGAGGATGGAGCTATTCAGGAAGGACATATCAAGCATCTTCACCGAGGAGCCGGAGAAGCAGCGCGGGCTTGCGGACTTCATGTGATTGCCATTTAATAGTATTGGTTTCGAAACCATGTTGATAACATGCAGATAATCAAAATCCCGTCCGAGCGCGTAAGCGCGCTATTAGGAGAATCAGGCGAGACCAAGGACTACCTGGAGCGCAGGATGAAGGTGAGCATAAGCGCGGACTCTGACGGCGCGGTGGAGATAAACGGCGACCCGCTGGACGAGTTCATCGGCAAGGACATCGTAAAGGCGATTGGCAGGGGGTTTGAGCCAGCAGTTGCCCTCAGGCTGCTTTCGGACGACTACGGCTTCAAGCTCATTGACCTTCGCGACTATGCCACGCACGAGAACGCGCGCCACCGCATAATGGGGCGCGTGATTGGCGAGAAAGGGCGCACCAAGGAGATAATAAAGGAGGAAGTGGGCGCGGACGTGGTGTGCTACGGGCACACCGTGGGCGTGATTTGCGCGATTGACACGCTAGACTATGCAATGGAGGCAATCTTTCGGATAATCGAGGGCTCCAACCACGCAAGCGTGTACGCCTACTTGGAAAAGTGCAGGCGCAAGATAAAGGAAAACGAAGTAAGAAAATTATTTTAGGGGCGCATGCTACGGGAATTCTCTCAGGCATAAAAAGCAACGTGCTCATTCTTGGCGTAGTAAGCTTCCTCACCGATGTCTCATCTGAAATGATTTTTCCAATCCTCCCTGTTTTCCTCACCACCTTTCTGGGCGCGGGCAAGGAAGCCATTGGGCTCATCGAAGGCATCGCAGACAGCGCCTCCTCTCTGCTTGACATCTTCATTGGCTACTGGTCAGACTCTTCAGGCAAGCGCAGGAAATTTGTCATTGCGGGCTATGGCCTTTCCTCAATTTCCAAGCTCGGCATTGCGCTTGCCACCACCTGGCCCATAGTGCTTGTCTTCCGCGGCGTGGAGCGCGTGGGCAAAAGCATAAGGACCTCGCCGCGCGACGCCATCATCGCCGCCTCCAGCACAAAAGGGGCGCGCGGCACTGCCTTTGGCCTTCACCGCGCAATGGACACCTTGGGCGCAGTGGCAGGCCCAGCAATAGCATATGTCATACTTGCCTGGATGGGCAGCACCGAAGCAGGCTACCGCGCAGTTTTCTACGCAGCCATCATCCCGGCGTTCCTTGCAGTCGCAGCGATTTGGCTTTTCGTGCGCGAGCCGAAAAAAACAGCCGCCCCTGCTGACAAGGAAAAGGAAAAAGCAAAAAAGATTGGCTTCTGGCAAAAGCTCAAGCTCCTTCCACCCAACTACATGCGCTTCCTGCAGGTTTCCTGCCTCTTCTCCCTTGCCTACTTCTCCTTCGCGCTCCTCATAGTGCGCGCCAACGAAATCGGCATCTCCACTGAAAACATATTGCTCCTCTACATCCTCTACAATATCATCTACATGCTCTCCTCCATCCCAATCGGCAAGCTCTCGGACA
>CAITKI010000103.1 GCA_903892905.1 uncultured Microcaldota archaeon
AGCGCAAGCATCGCAAGCAGCATCACCGCACAAAATATTTTTCCGTTCACCATATCCATCACCTACCTTTTCACATAAACGTCAAACCAAACTACGCAATCTCCCTCTTGAACATCACAATCGACAGCGCCAGCATGAGAAGCGCGAACGCAATCAGTATTATCATGTCCGGCATCACCTGCGCAAGCGTGAAGCCTTTCACCATCACCCCGCGCAGCGCGTCGGCGGCATATGTCACGGGCAGCACCTGCGCGAACACCTGCAGCACCTCGGGCATGGTCTGTATCGGGAAGAAAACGCCTGAAAGGAACATGATTGGCATCGACACCAGCATGCCCACTGCCATGTACTGCTCTTGGCTGTGCGTGAGCACGGACAGCACCATTCCCACGCCTGTCGCGCCCATTGCGAACACTGCGATGATTATCATGATGTCTATGGGGCTGCCGGTGACGGTCACCCCGAACAGCATTATCGCCGCCACTATTATCATGCTGGAGCGTATTGTCTCCAGGAGCATGTAGAACAGCTGTGTGCCGAAAATTATCGTGGTGTTCGAGGTCGGCGTGAGGAAGACGCGCGTGAGCGAGCCGTCCTTGCGCTCGCCTGCAATCGCGCGCCCCAATCCCATAGTCGCGCCCTGGAAAACAATCATCGCAAGCATGGCCGGAAGCAGGAAGTCTATTGCGCGCCTGCCGTATCCGTAAGGCTCAAGCACCAGGAGGTCAATCAGGCTTGGCGCCCCTTTCGCCTGCTGGGAGACTTGCTCCAGCTTGGCGTCCGCCGAGCCGATGAACGCCACCGACACCCCTGCAGCCGCCGCCTGCCTGTTCGACATGCCTGCGAGCTGCTTTGTGCCTGCGTAGATTTTTCCTGCGTCAGTGTAAATCATGGCCTGGTATGCGCCAAGCAGGGAAAACATCCCTGCCTGCTGCAGCGTGGCCTGCTGGCTGTCGCCTGTGGAGAGGAGCGCCAGGGTCGCCGAGGTCATGGATGCAGGGGTGAAGCTGTCCGCAATCTCGTTCTGGTCAATAAGGTAGCCAAGCGAGTTTGTAAGCCCCAGCGCGCTGGCCGATGACATTGCGTAGCCTTGCGAAAACTTGTCGCCTGCGTCAGTGAAATATGCCGCCGTGGCGTCCTGCAGCTCCATCTGCCTGGTTGTGCTGGTGCTTCCTGCAAGCGTGCCTTTTGCCCTCGCAAGGTCTGCGCGCGCGGATGCAGCCTCTGCAGAAAGCGCGGCGAGGCGCATCTGCATCACCTGTGATGACAGCGAGCTGACAAATGCCTGCGCGGTCGCCTTGGCAGTCTGCGCCACTGACGAGTCGGACTCGTCCACCATCACCTCTATCTGCGCAGGCTGCCCTGCCTTCGCCTTGCTTTCCAGGCCTGATGGCAACACGAACAGCACCTTGACCTGCCCGCCGTCCAAAAGCTTCTTGCCCTCATCCTGCGTGCCAACATAATACCTGACAGAAAAAACATCCACTCCTGAGAGCTGGTCTGAGACCATCCTGGAGAACGGCGTCTGGTCGTAATCTGCAACCGCAGTGGGCAGGTGCTTTGGGATGTTGCCCGAGGCAAAGCCGAACAGCGATATCATCAGTATCGGGAAAATGAAAAGCGGCAGCAGCCTGACTTTGTCCCCTTTCAGCACCAGCCAGTTCTTCTGCACAATTGCCCAAATTTTGCGCATGTCCACCATGCGCTCCACTGAGCCGTTGTGCATCGGTGTCAGCTTTGTTGTTTTCGCCGCCATTCAATCAGTCCCTCAGGTCCTTCTTGGTGAGGCTTATGAAAACTTCCTCGAGCGTGGGCTCGGAAATGTCTATGTCGACAAGCGTAAGGCCATGGCTTGCCAGGAACTCCACGATTTTCTGCACCGCGCCCTCGCGCATATGGTGCACGCGCAGCTCCACATGGTGCCCGTCGCTTGACGCGGAATTCGCGCCGGCAATCCTCTTCAGCTCGTCCAGCAGGTGCGGCGGGTGCCTTCCTATCTCCAGCACTATCTTGTGCCCATAGCCCTTCAGCGCTTTCAGCTCCTTGGGCGTGCCAAGCGCAATGAGCTTGCCATGGTCCATGATGCCTATGCGCTCGCACAGCACGTCAGCCTCTGCCATGTCGTGCGTGGTGTATATCACGGTCATGCCTGTCTTGTTCAGGGTAAGCGTCAGCTCGCGCAGAGCAATCCTGCTTTGCGGGTCCAGGCCCGTGGTGGGCTCGTCCA
>CAITKI010000104.1 GCA_903892905.1 uncultured Microcaldota archaeon
GTGCGGTTCTCCTCCCACCACTTCTGCCACTTTTCCTCGGTTTCCTTTCCGAATCGATCGCAAACTGCCATTTTCTTACCCCTTCCTGCTCGATGAATTCGGGAGCAACAGGTTATTAATTTATTGTGGGACTATTCGCATCGATCGTATGGACCCGCTGCAAATCATATTCCTAGGGATAGTGCAGGCAATAACTGAATGGCTGCCGCTTTCCTCCAAGACCATGGACACGCTGGCCTACACCCGCATTTTCGGGGGCAGCATGGACAACGTGGTGCCGCTGCTTCTCTTCCTGCACATCGGCACGCTTTGCGCAGCTGCGATCTACTTCCGCCGCGAAATTTTGGAAGTGGCGCGCGAATTCCTGTCCGCGCCCCTTGACATCGAGAAGCACAAGCGAGGGAAAGTGGGCTTCCTTACAACTGCCATTGTTTTCACCGGCATCGTGGGCGTGCCCATCCTCGTCATCGAGAAATTCCTGCTTCCCAGCCTGTCCATGAACCTTCTCCTCTCCCTCATGGGCGCAGGGCTCATAGTGACTGGCTTCCTGCTCACCACGCACAAGAAGGACAGGTGGCGCACCACGGAATCATCCTCGTGGAAGGACGGCATACTCACAGGCGCTCTGCAGGGGCTCTCAACCATACCCGGCGTGTCGCGCGCAGGCTGCTCCACCACGGGGCTCATCTGGCGCGGCTTTGACGCCGAAAGCGCATTCCACCTAAGCTTCCTGCTTTCCATCCCCACTGTTTTCATCGCCGAGATGGTGGTGTGGGGCGCGCAGATGGTGATGGGCGGCACAGTAGCGCCCATGCCGCTTGCTGACGGGCTTGCGCTCATGCTTTCCAGCTTCGTGTTCGGCTACATCACAATCGACGTGCTCCTGAAAATCGCCCACAAGATAAACGTGGCATCCCTTGCCTTCATCTTCGGCATCATGATGCTCATCTTCGGCATAATCGGATTGGGCTAAGGCAAATGGCGACCAGGTATCCACATGGCAACCAAAATCTACCTTGTATATGATTTCGAGGAGCTCTGCGGAGTGTTCTCCTCCCTTGCCCTTGCGCGCAAGGCGGTTGCCGAGCATTTGTCCCACATCAAGAAATACACGCAGGAAAAATCCGGGCGGCTGGGCTTCGGGGAAGTGGAGTTCGAGGTGTTCGAGGACGAGGGCGAGCGCCGCTGGATATTCGCGCTGCTTGCAAAGACAAAGAGCGACAAGCGCGACTTGCACCGCCGCCGCGTGGCAATTTACCAGTACAACCAGGACGAGTACTACTCCTCCATGAAGCGCCTTGCGGAGCAGAAGACGTCGGTGCCCATCACGCTCACCGAAGGAATGGATTTTGAATCAAAGGTGCCTGCCATCCGTGCCAAAAGATAGGTGCTCCCATGGCTGATGCCGAAGACGAATTCCCTGAAAAAGAAACAAAAAAGCCCTACCCGAGCCTGCGCAAGCTCGCGCGCAAGTCAGACATCGCGCACGCTAGGCGGGAAAAGAAAAAGAAATAGAAAACCGCTGTCTAGCCTTTTCTAACAAAGCCTGCCGCGAACACGAGGCCCACCACGAGCATTATCATGGCAGCGGGCGCCTTGCACTCGGGCGGCTTCTCGCCGCATTCCAGTGCAGCCTTGTCCACGCACATGTCTGATATCGTGA
>CAITKI010000105.1 GCA_903892905.1 uncultured Microcaldota archaeon
CGTCAAGCTCAGCCATTATTGTTTTTCCCCACCAATAGCCTGAGCTAGTATGGGATTTTGAATTTGCCGACATAACATCAAGAAAATTCCAAACACTAGCTTTTACGCTGGCATCAACATCTAGTTTATCCGATTCTGGTTCTTTCGCTTTGCGCAGAAAACTTGAGAGAAAAGTTTCGCCAACAGAAAAGGCATTCGGATTGCCCTCTTTCCCCAGTGCAATGCATCTTTTGAAAATCTCCTGCAAATCATCCGAATTCAAATCCTTACCTAGAAAATCGTAGGCAAAAGGTTCTAGAGCGCGGATATCTATTTTTTTAGAATCAATCAATTGGATTGTTCGATCAAAAGCCTTTAGTTTTGCGCCTCCAGATAATGCTACATCATAGGCAAACGCTGGATTATCTGGCATCAGTAAATCCAAGCGCTGATTAAGATTTTTTACGAGTTCGGGAGTTGTGTTAACTAAACCTGCTACATAGCCTCTTGCAAGGGATGAATTATGAGCAGCAGAACAAGACTCCAGAATTTTTGGCAGATATTTGCCATCTATATCTGCCTTTCCAATTTCTTCGCCGAGGTAAGCAGAGCTTTTGGCGCTGCTAGATGCGAGCCAAGATAGTTCCTTGTCAAAGATGCTGTCATTCTTAATAAGTTCTTGGGCTATGAGATGGAGATTTTGCTTCCACGTAGCTTCATCATCTAGAATAGAGTTATCCCACGGCTCTTTCCCGACAATGTCCACTATTTTACCATGAAAATCTTTGGGTTTCATGGATTCTCTCCATTCAATAACTTGTTTGACGTAGGCATTCTGGCCGGCTTTCTCAAAACGAGCTGTATCGAAATGAAGAAAATCTGCTATAGCACTATCTAGTTTTAGGTGAAGTTCATCAGAAAGCGGAGTTGAAAATATATTTCGTAGTTGCTCAAGTCTTTTTTGATTCAAGAATGTTCTGCAATGTTGAAGCGCAATCGCCCCAGCTTTAGCATCTAACGCGTTTTTTGAATTTTTCCTTAACTCGATTAATAGTGCAACTGCCGAATTCCAGCATTCGCGATATTCTTGATCTGTAGATGGATGCCAACTGACGGGAGCGATACGACCGGATACTATTGGTGGGCCAATTGTTTGTGTTTGATGCAAATGAAAGACACCATCTAAAGCTTTCATAGCTAGGTCAGACTCTGCTGGATTATCTGCCAAGAGTCTGCGCTTGAGTAGACTCAGCCTTTCTAGAAACGGAGTTTCACTCCTTGAAAGCGTAATTCGAAATAGTTGTGCCCAAGTAGCAGTCGCATTATTTCCGATGTTTGGTTCGGATTCACTCAACGCCAATCGGAGCAGAACAATTTCACAATCAAAAAAATACTCTTTGAATGCCACAAGTCTTTCAATAAGCCATACTAAGATTCTCCGTGCGCCCCAATTACCTCCTTCCCAATCCCCTTTAATTGCAGCTAATTCCTCTTGGCTCAGTTTCTCAATTTTATCACGTAAGATTGGCAGAAAGATATCTGGGCTGGCTTCTACTATCGCTTCAAACATTCGCATAATTGATTGTGATGCTAATTGCTCTGAAGTCAGACTTCTAGCCCAGTTCTGAAAAAAACTGCTAAGGCTATTTCTCTGTTCTTCGTTGCCATATTCAGAAACTCTCTTGACAAACAGTCTCAGCATAGGTAGGGGGAGATTTGAAATAAACGCATGTGGGTCGTTCTTGACCCAATTACGCCAAGCAGATGCAAAGGCGAGTTGGCCTATGATGTCAGGTGTGACATAATAAAATCGTCCTCCTCTTCCCACGAAACCTGGTGAATCATGTAGTTGATTAGCGACTGACTCAAAATCCTGTACGGTCAACGCTGAGATCTTACAGAGAACGTCGAGTTGGTCTCGAACATCCCCTTTGAATCCTACAGTCGTAAATAGTGATAAAGCTTCGACAACTTTTTTTTCTGTTAGGTTAAGCCGACCTTGATAATACTGTGAAATCTGTTGCGTTGGTGTTACTCTACCCGATGTCATAAATTGTGAATGATGTTCGCAGAGATCAGCAGCCAATCTCACAAAACCTTTCGATAAATCTGCATAAAGCCGTCTTTGATCTTCAGGTATATGAGAAAAATTTAAACTCAAAATTTGAAAAACTAAGTTATCCGGCATTTTTTCCAAAGAGAAATGAGCATCCAGAGCTGGTGCAGCTTCAGCTTGATTATCTATTGCGATAATGCGTATTCGATTGGTGTATCCTTTGGCAAGTGCCGATAGCTTTAAACTTGATGAACACTCGTCTGCTAAAATAATCGCTTGCTGGTCTTTAGAAACTGTAAGTTCACGCAGTAGATTTTCCACGTTTTGGTCTTCATCTGTGTAAATAGTCAGTGCTTCGATTTGGGGATTGGATGCAAGAGTTTCTGTCACCATGCGAGTTTTTCCAACACCAGCTTTGCCCTGAATCAAAAGAACAGGATCTGGTCTGACATTTGTGAAATTAACATGTTTCTGAATCTCGTCTTCAATAGATGTCCAAGCTGGATTTTTCACATAAGTTGGGGTAGTACTTCTTGTGTTTGCTAAATGTGTAGTCAAATCTACAATATGACCGGATTGATTTGGATGAAAATATTGTATCGCGATTGATGGATAACGTGAAACCCAGTTGGCAATAGCATCGGCAGTCACTACTTTTGCAGCGGGTGCCGATGGATTAATACTTTGAACTTCCAAGTTCAGAATCTTCTCCCACTCTTCGATTTTTTTTGGTGTGAGCGAATCACAGATACAGAAACGATATGCATATCCCTGTTTAATGCAGCTCTTAGAATAGTCCTTATTTATTTCAGCTTTCAATGAGCTAGGTGAGAGATTTCCGTCAGTGCCTTTGTATTGCCATATTGTTTTTTCTGCAAGCCAACCCCCTGGGCTATCTACAGGCGCCTCGTCAACCTTAGTATCAACGCCTCCATCTGGAGCGCTGACTTTTATGTTCGTCTTAACCGAGCTAACAGATAATCGAAGAGCGCTGGTTCCAGCATAAATCAGAGAATTACAGAGTTTAGTAAATTTTTCGCCCCCTGCGCCCCTGAATGTGTATATTTGCTGTGGATTAATTTTCAACATATACGTCTACTCGTAGAGTAAGTAGCATTTGGTGGTTATAAACATTGGTTTTTTACTGCCACAAGCAGAGATGCCAGGCTAACCGTTAGTGTTCTGTGTTGAAGAGTACGATCTTGCACCTGTCAGGAGTGATATCGAAGTACACCGTGAATGACCTCGTCCTAGGATTGAAGTAAGCGTATCCAACCGTCTTCCACTTGCCACTTTCAAGTGGCATCTTGGCTATCAAGTCCGGCCCTCTCTTCCTGCCTTCAATTACAATCACATTTGAATACAGCGTCATTTTTCCTTCCTCACAAGCACCCGGAAGCCGACGCTTTCCATCTTTATCTTGGGCGCGCTCTGAACTTGCACTATCAGCTGAACGTACTTCTTGATGGTGCGGTGATCCCAGCCCGTCTTGCAGGCTATCTGGTGCACGCTGATGCCCCCCTCCGGGATGAACTCAAGCATCTTCATCATCAGATTTTCATTGATCTTTCCGACCATGCTTTCTTTAGTGCCTAGTTTTGAATATTTGTCTTGCCGCAGACGCCACGTTTCCTTGGAAAGAATTTTCTTCGGGATGTTTCCGCGGAATTTCCGCGGAAAGTTGAAGGATTCAGGCATCCTGGCTAACCTGCACAATAATGCCACATTGTGCACGAGCGAATAAACGGAGTTTAGCACATAATTCCAAACATGGAAGAAAAACCGCTGTCCCTCGACGATCTCAAGCCATTTCTCCCGGCTTGGCTATGGGAATTGAAAAAGAAAGCAAAAGAAGAAAGGGAAAAGAAGTCAGAGCTTCTTGTCAAGCCCTAGCTCGACAGCCTTCTTGAAAAGATAGTCCTTGAATTCCGCGTTTTGCATGAGCCTGTTGAGCACCTCTTCGCCGACTTTGCGCTCGTCCTCGATCTGGATCGAGGACTGGGCGTTCATCGGAGTCCCGCATCGCAGGCAGAATTTCGCTATGGGCGAGTTCTTCTCCTTGCAGCGCGGGCAAAGGCAAACCACCATTTTGTCCTCCTTCTTGTCGTCGGGTTTAATGATGCCTTGCAGAGCGAGCAGTGCCTTGTCCACATCGCGCCCGGACAAGTGCACGTAAACTGAAGCCATGTCACTTGCCTGCACCCATCCGAAATACTCCTTCATCTGCGCCTCGGTCAGTTTTCCCGCAAGTGCCGTTGCCCGCGAATGCCTGAACAGGTGCGGGAAAATGCGCTTCTTTATCCCAGCCTTTATAGCCAGTTGCTTCAGCATGAAGTAGACCGAGCGGTATTCCATGCACGTTTCGCGGTATTTGTAGCCGTTCGAAAGGGGCGGCCAGAGGGGCGCTTCGGGGTTGTCCGCCTTCGCGTGGATTTCTATCCAGGACGAAAGCGTAGGCGCCGAGCTGATTATCCGAACGCGCCTATCTCCAGTCTTGCCCGTAACCCGCAGCACAGCCCCGTATTGGTCAAACTGGACGTTCTTCATCTTGAGGGTGAGGATTTCACCTATCCGGCATCCGGTCTCGTACAGGACAAGGATAAGCGCCTTGTCTCGCGGATGGTCGGCAGCTTTCGCCAGCCTGAAAACCTCCTCCTCGGTAATGAGCTCCTCGGGCAGCTTGTGCTTGTTCTTGAGCCTCGATTTTATCCAGGAAACTTCCGGGGGGAAAAACTCGTCGTTCCCCTTGTACCATTTGAAGAACATCTTCAGAATTGTCTTGAAGTCGTGCTTCGAGGCAGGCGCGTAATCGGTGCTGTCCACCTCGTTCACAAGCTTCATCAGGCTCTCTTTCGTCGCCTCGTCAAAGGGCTTTTCGTGCCATTTTGAGAGGAAACGGAGGCAGTAAATGCACTTGCACATCCGCATCCGGCCAACGCCCTTCGCAAGCCTTTCATTCGCAAAAGAAAGGATCAACTGCTTGTTCTTCGGGCATACCCCCTCGTCGCGCTGAACCCGCTTATACGCCAGACCCATGTCGGCCTGGCTCCTGTGCACCTCGAAATTTCCCATGCCTATCTCTCCGGTCAAAGGGTAATTTGAGGCTTCATGCCCAATCTGGCACATACGTGCCAGATCGGGGCGAACTGAGGTTAGAAGAAAGTGCGACCGCCGGGATTTTCACCAGGCGCACCGACACAAGGTTTCCTTGTGGGGGTGAACCATCAGGGGGATCTTCTGTTCTGCTTAAGCCCCCTAGGGTTTGA
>CAITKI010000106.1 GCA_903892905.1 uncultured Microcaldota archaeon
AATAATTTGGCAGATGTGCTGATATGGAAGGAAGCTATGAACAGATGTTCCTGGGCGCGCTTTTCTTCACAGTGGCAGTGGAAACTGTCGCGCTTTTTCTTTGTGCGCGCGTGCTCTTTAAGATGAAACAAAAGCAGGCGCCAGACGCGCTCCTGCTTTTCTGCGGCGTGGCGCTTTCGTTTGCCACGCTTCCGTATGTTTGGTTTGTTTTCCCAATGCTTGCAAGTGGTACGGCTTACGTCGCAGCTGCCGAGCTGTTTGCCTTTGCTGTAGAGGCAATAGGCTACAAATTCATACTGCGCGTGGATTGGAAGCGCGCTGCGGCGCTCTCTTTCATCTGCAACGCGGCGTCTTTCCTGCTAGGCTTGCTTGTTTTCTAAAGAAGCGCGGCGCCTGAAAAGCCTTAAAAACCCCTAGCTTATACTATAGCCTGCTTCGGCGGGACGCGCGGTTTGCGCGACGAGTGAAGCCTTCGGGCTTTATTTTTGTCAAGATTCCCGCCTCTTGGCAAGTAACTGGCGGCAGCGCTTGAAGCTTGAGGGACAATTAGGAGGTTAGTAGATGGCACGACTGCATTCGAAAAAGCGAGGCAAGTCCGGCTCGAAAAAGCCGGCTGTCAAGTCCGTCCCTGAATGGGTGGAGTACTCTGCCCACGAGGCGGAAGAGTTCGTGGTCAAGATGGGAAAGGAGGGCCAGGGGCCTGCCGCAATCGGCATGTCGCTGCGCGACACCTACGGAATCCCGTCCGTGCAGAACCTGTGCGGAAAGTCAATCACGCAGATACTGACTGAGGGCGGCGTGAAGATGACTTACCCAGAGGATTTGCTCAACCTTATCAAGCGCGCGGTGAACATGAGGAACCACCTCCACACCAACCGCTCGGACAAGCACAACAGGACAAAGCTCATCCATGTCGAGTCGAAAATCGGAAGGCTCGTCAAATATTACACGAAGAGCGGAAGGCTGCCTGCGGACTGGAAGTACGACCCAGAGACCGCTGCGCTATTGGTGAAGTGATCTTATGGCTGACAAACCAACAAAATCCAAAGTTAAAGTTGTGGACAAGTGGAAGATGAAGAGCTGGTACACCCTTGTCGCGCCCGAGATATTCGACTCCAAGGAGATGGGGCAGGTCGTCTCGTCGGACGAGGCGAACCTCATCAACCGCAAGGTCAAGATCGGGCTAGGCGACATGCTGGACAGCTTCTCGCAGTCCACGGCCTACACCTCGATGTACTTCCGCATAAAGGAAGTGAGGGGCAAGTCCGCAATCACCGCGTTCATCGGCCATGAGCTGGTGCCAGGCTACGTCCGCACACTCGCGCGCAGGCGCCGCTCTGTCATGAACCAGGTGGACGACGTGGTCACGAAAGACGGCGTGGGCGTGAGGATAAAGATGATTTGCGTCTCGGGCCTGAAGGTGAGCGAAGGCGTGCGCGCGGATGTCAGGAAAGGCATCTCGCAGACAGTGCGCACTCTTGCGTCCCAGATGGACTTCGCAACGCTTGCGCAGGAGATGGTGTTCGGCAAGCTCTCGGCAAAGCTTTACGCTTCTGTCAAGAGGATGGGCCCCATCAAGCGCGTGGAAATCAGGAAGAGCGAGGTCAAGGAGAACTTCGAGAAGGCCAAGCAGGGCAACTGAGCTTCTTTTCTGTTTTTTCTTTATTTTTTATTTCCTTAGCTTTTGCTTTTTCTTTTTTTTGTTCATCTCCCCAGCCTTGCCTGCACGCCCTGCCGCTGCGCGATGACCGAGGAGAGCTGCTTGCGCACGTGCAGAAGGGAGGCGTTTGCCTTTGGCACCGATGTGAGCCTGCCGTTTGGCAGGCGCGGAAGGGGGTAGGGCTCGGTGCGCGCGGCAATGGGCTCAAGCACCCGCGCTTGCCCAGTAAGTCTTTCCTCTTTTTTGAGAAGGAGCTTTTCGGCTGCAAGGAGCCGCATGTGCGCCCATTCATTCCATGCGCGCTGGTCAAGCTGCGCAAGCCCGCGGTTCACTCCAAGCCCCATGAAAGCACCGCTAGTGGTATGTGTGTGAAATGATAAAAGGGGATGCGCGCGCCTAAGTCTTTACCATCACGCGCTCGCCCACGGACGAGACGTCCTCGAATGGGACTGAGAGCTTCTGCCCCAAAGGCGAGCGGTAGAGGACGGATGATTCCTTGGGGTCCACGCCCATCACCTTGCCCAGGTAGGCGCCGTTTTCAGAATATATTTCCTTATTCTCAAGCTTGATGCGCGCGACAATGTCGGTCTTTATCACCTTCATCGCCCAGATTGCGCAGAAGGCGAACACCATGCTCGCCACGATTGCGAAGAGGAAGTCGGAGAACGACACGTAGGGGGGCGTGGTGTTGAGCACCCAGTCGCCTGCCACCGAGAGCACGAACCACATTATCACCGTGGTGATGGCATAAAGCCCGTACTTGGGAAGCTCAATCTTGCGCTGCTCGCGGTCGTTGAGTATGTCTATCATCTTGCCTGCGAAGAGAATGATGAACGAGATTGCAAGCAGGTTGGCAAGCGTCTTTGTGATAAGCGCCGCGGTTTTGACCTCGGAAAGCCCGGCTGCCACTGCTTCGGCATAGCGCTGCGATGCCGCCCATAGGG
>CAITKI010000107.1 GCA_903892905.1 uncultured Microcaldota archaeon
AGGACAGGCGCGCATGCGGCAAGTGCGGCTACTTTGAGAAGAAGTAAGCTGCAGCAGATCAAGGAGATGTAGGCGAGTGAAGCATCTTGTTGCAGTTTCCATCCTTATCCTGCTCTTCCTCTCAGTTTTTGTATTTCCATTGAGCCAGCCCGGCTCGAGCGTCTTCTATATTTCGCTGGCTTTTGTGGCTGTCTCGCTTTTCCTTTCCTCGTGGAACATCGGCATCAAGCGCGGGCTTGCGTACCTGCGCCTGACGCCGAAATGGAAGGACGCGCCCTCGCTTGCCCTGCAGTCGCTCGTGATTTTTTTTGCCTGCGCGGCAGTGACCATGGCAATTACCTGCGTTTTCCTGCTTGCGGGCCTGCTTGACACGGAGAATGTCTATGACAAGGTGATGCTCCTTCCCCTGCCTGCGCTTGTGCTCGCATTCACACTTGCCCCGCTTGGTGAGGAGATGCTTTTCAGGGGCTTCCTTTTCAGGAAACTGTCGGATTGGCTAGGCGTCGGGAAGAAGGGCGACCTGCCGTGGGTGGCTGGCGCAATTTTGTCTTCGTCGCTTTTTGCCATCATGCACGCAGCGTACGGCTCGTACGCCGAGCTTGCGGTTGCATTCGCAGTTGGCATTGTGCTTTGCGTCGGGGTGAAAAAGACAAATTCGCTCGTGCCCGCCGTGCTTGCACATGCCGCTTTTAACTTTGTCTCCATTTTCATGGCGGTGTTCCTGTGATTTGCCTGGGCATTGAAAGCACTGCGCACACGCTTGGCGTGGGGATTTGCAAAAGCAGCGGGAAAAGCATCCGCGTGCTTGCCAACGAAAAAAGCATGTACAGGCCGGCAGCCGGGCAGGGCATATTGCCAAGAGCCGCGGCAGACCACCATGGCGAGAATTTTTTGCCTGTGATTTCGCGCGCATTGGCAGCTGCAGGAGTGAAGGCGCGCGAGGTTGACTTGTTTTCCTTTTCGCAGGGGCCTGGAATCGGCCAGTGCCTCCGCGTGTCGTGCGCAGGCGCAAAATACCTTGCCTCGAAATATGGCAAGCCGCTGGTTGGCGTGAACCACTGCGCAGCGCACCTCGAGATTTCGCGAGGCTTGCTTGGCATGAAAGACCCGCTGTATGTTTATGTAAGCGGGGCGAACACGCAGCTCATCGTAGGAAATCAAGCAAGCGCGCGCAAAAGCAGGCGCCAGGCTGGCTCGTCATGCTGCTCCCCCCGCTACTCTGTTCTTGGTGAGACTCTTGACATGGGGCTGGGCAATCTGTTCGACGTGTTTGCGCGCGAGGCTGGCTTTGCCTATCCGCACGGGAGCGAGGTGGCAAGGCTTGCCGGCAAGGGAGAGTATTTTCCGCTTCCCTACACTGTGAAGGGCATGAATTTTGCGTTTGCGGGCCTGCTTACTTCTGCTGTGCGGGAAGTGGGCAGGAAAAAAACAGAGGACATTTGCAACTCGCTTATGGAGACCGCGTTTGCCGAGCTTTGCGAGGCGGCAGAGCGCGCGCTGTGCCTCACTGGCAAGAAAGAGGTGACAGTGTGCGGCGGCGTGGCGCAGAACGCGCGCTTCTGCGAGATGCTTTCCCTTGTTGCAAAGGAGAATGGCGCGCGGTTTGGCGTTGTCGCGCCGGAGTATAATGCGGACAATGGCGCGATGATTGCTTACACTGGCTTGCTTGAGCACGCGTCCGGGAAAAGAGAGAATATAAGCGCGCTTGCGCCAAACGGGTATTGGAGAATAGACGAAGTTGGATGAAGGCGAAGCAGGCATTGGATGGGCGAAGTGGTTTGGATGGAAAGTTTCTATGACAGGATGGCTGAGAATCAGCGCAATTCCTACGTTCTCATCGCGGTTGTCTTTGCAGTCTGCCTCGTGGCAGTGTGGGGCTTTTCCGTGCTCTTTTTCGGCGACAGCGGCTTTGGCTTTGTCCTGGGCGCGCTTTTCTCAGGCGGCTATGTCGCATTCACCTATTTTGCGGCAGACAAGATGATATTGTCAGTGTCAGGCGCGCGCGAGGCGCAGAAGGGCGAGTTTCCCTACCTTGTCAATGTGGTGGAGGGGCTTTCCATTGCCGCGGGCGTGCCCATGCCAAAGATTTATGTTGTGGATGACCCTGCGCCCAATGCATTTGCAGTGGGCACCTCGCCTGACAAGGCGTCCATCGCTTTCACCACCGGCCTGCTTTCCATGATGAACCGCGCGGAGTTGGAAGGCGTTGCTGCGCATGAGCTGTCGCACATAAAGAACCTGGACTCGAGGATGGCAACCATCGCGGTTGCCATGGTGGGCCTGGTCGCCATACTTTCAGACATTGGCCTGCGCTCCATGTTCTGGGGCGGAAGGGGAAACAATAGGGGGCGCGGCGGAGGGCTGGCGCTTATCGGCCTGCTCATTATAATCCTATCGCCCATCGTGGCGCAGCTTGTGAGGCTGGCTCTTTCGCGCCAGCGGGAGTTTTTGGCGGACGCGAGCGGCGCACAGCTCACGCGCTACCCCGAGGGGCTGGCATCCGCGCTTGAGAAGATGAAAGCTGCAGGCACCATGGTGCAGCACGCCACGGACGCCACGGCCTCGCTTTACTTTGCCAATCCCCTTTCCATGGGCGGCCTGCTTTCTACCCATCCTCCGATTGAGGAAAGAATAAAGCGCCTGAAGGAGATGTAATCGCAAGTGCGCCATGCTAGCTTTTTTTGGCGCAGGCGACTAAACCGAGGAGAAATAGGGCAGGAAGATGGGCGCGGAAAGAAGGCGGTAAAGCTCGAATGCCGCTACAATGGACACCGCGAGCGCAAGCAAGGGATAGATGATGAGGTCTGCAAGCGAAAGGGAAAGCGCGCGCATTGCGGACGGGAGCAGGGGCTGTGCAGAGGCGCCAAAGTCGCCTGAGGAGAGCTCGTCTATTTTTTCCTTGACAGCGGACGTTTCATCAAGCTCAAGCAGGGGAAGGGAGGCGAATTTGCTGTCGAACGATGATGCGGACTGCGACGCCGCCGCGAGCTCGCGCTGCGTGCCGCTCACGGAAAAAGTGTAGGTGAAAAGCAGCGGATAGACCGCATATGCCGCAATGGCGATTGCCATTGCCGCTGCGCCAAGCTTTCGCGTGGCAAAAAAAGTGCGGAGCAGCAACCCTGCAGGAAGGAAGACCGCAAGCGCGGAAACCTGGATGAAATTCGACAGCTCAAGCTCAAGGAAGGAAAGCGCCGAGGCGATGTAGAGGAGGCTGGATGCGCCTGCGAGCTGCTGCGAGACTGACTGGAGCGCGAAAAACGGCTGGGCGGACACCACGCCTAGCGTGAGCTGGAGAGAGGAGGCGAAACCTGTGATGTCGGATGCGCGGAAAAGCAGCGACGCAAGCTCGCGCTGCGATTGCTCAAGCGCGGCGAGGTTGCAGGAAAGGTAGGCGTGCGGCGAGGATTGCGGGGAGGCGATTTGCGGGCAGGAGGGAGGGGTGGCAAGCGAGAGGGAGGAGAATGTGGATTGCAGGAGAAGGGCAAATGAAATGACGCAGCCCAGCATTGCCGCTGAGATTATGCCCTGCCCCACTTCCTCTGCGCCAAGCAGGCGCAGCCGGCGGATGCCGCACCCCAATCCCACGCCGAACAGGATGCCGCCGATGATGATGGATATGGTGGCTGCGGTTATGGCTAGGTCAAAATTGGAAGAAGACGCTGACAAGTCGATTGACGGCTGCATAAGCTTATTTGTCAGATGTGAATTTCACCACAAGCGCGCCGCCTATTGCGGCAAGCAAGGTGTCAAGGCCAATGGTCACCACAAGAACAACCACCACCATCAGAGCAGAGGACAGCGCCGCGCCTAGAGGGTTCTTGTTCAGGATGGCAAGGATGATGAGGGGCACGGATGAAATGAATGCGCCGAAAAATCCTGCGAGCGCGCCCACTCCTGCGCCGCGCTTTATGCCAGGCTGTGCCTTGCGCAGCTTCTCAAACACTATCACCGCAAGCGCGCCTGCGAGCAGGGGCAGCAGGCAGATGACCGGCACGAACGTGATGGACATCAGAGGGGTATCTGCCATGAAAAGCACGGCTGCCTCCGATGCCATGAAGAACAGGAAAAGCAATAGCGCGCCTGCGAGGGCGGCCACGAGATGCTCTGCCACGCTCCTTATCCTGCCCGCCGGGAGAAAGGAAAGCGTGGGCTTTCCAGGGGCAGATGCCTTTCTCGGCTCGGAGATGACCGGCTTTTGCTGCTCTGCAGGCTTGTGAACATCAATGGCTGGCTGCTTGTATGAAGGAACTGGCAGAATATCACCAGACGGATTTTGGATGCAAGGTATAAAGGCTTATCGCCATGTGCATTTTCGCAGAGCCGAAAATGCATCAGACATCGAACAATTGGGTGTTCAATGCTGATGTCAGCTGTCGACGTGGCGAGCGTTCGTAGTTGCTTTTCGGCGAATCTGATCGGAGAGGTTGGACACAGGAGAATGAACGCGACATTAAGGAGTGAGTATCCTCACATCGCACTTGTTGCCTGGATTCGCGTCCACCGCGGCCTTGAACGCGAGCGGGTCTGCGCGCGTGTCCGACAGGTAATTGTAGTGCATGGGGATTGCCACTTTGGGCTTTATGCGCGCTACTGCCTCTGCGGCCTCCTTTGCATCCATGGTGTAGGTGCCGCCTATGGGAAGGAGCGCGATGTCGCAGTCAAATCCCGCCATTTCAGGTATCAGGTCGGTGTCGCCTGCGAAATAGACCGTGGCTGTCCGGAAGCGGATGAGGAAGCCTGCGCCGGAATCGCGCGGGTGGAATGGCTTGCCGATGTTGTAGGCATGCACTGCCTCGATTATTACGTGCCCCACCTTTTCCTTTGCCCCGATGTCTATCACGCGCACAGGCAGCTTGCAGTGGTTGCCCATGAGCACGGTGCGGGGCGTGGTGATGGAGGGCGCGGCAACCGCGTGGTCGGTGTGGCCATGGGAATAGAGGATGATGTCTGCAGGCGGGTAGCCGCGGGGAAGCACGAACGGGTCGATATACACCCTCATGCCGTCCGCCTCGAGAAGCATGCTTGAGTGGCCAAGCCATACCACGCGCACACCTGAGAAAACGGTGCTGTTTGCCATGCGCTTAACATGGGGGCGTGCTTTTTTATTCATTATGACAGGAAATGGGTGATTAGAGTTTGCTGGTGAAACAATGTCAGAAAACATATTCTATGATTGCATCGTGGTGGGCGGCGGGCCGGGAGGCTCCACCGCAGCAGCTTTCCTTTCGAAGAGGGGCAAGCGCGTGCTTTTGATTGACAAGGAGAAGTTCCCGCGCGACAAGACGTGCGGGGATGCCATTTCAGGCAAGTCGCTCTCCATCCTTGAAGAGCTTGGGCTGGTCGGGGAAATCGAGAGGGCAGACCATGGCGAGATTGACGGCGTGCTCTTCTCCTCGCCCAACGGCACGGTAGCATCCATTCCCTTTGGCAAGGGCGGGGAGCAGATAGCGAAAGGATACACTTGCAGGCGCCAGGTATATGACAACCTGCTTTTCCAGAACGCCAAGAAAAGCTGCGACGTGCTGGAGGGCATGGTGGCAACCGCGCTTGTGAAGGAGAACGGAGTGGTGGCGGGCGTAAGGGCATTGGGCGCGGACGGCAAGGAATACGAGTTCCGCGGCAAGATGGTGATTGGCGCGGACAGTGTCAATTCCGTGGTGGCGCGGGAAATCCGCGGCGCGGAGGTCGACCCCAAGCACACCTGCATTGCATATCGCGCGTATTACTCAGGCATAACCGGGATGACCGGCAAATTGGAAATCCACTTTGTGAAATCCATCATGCCGGGCTACTTCTGGATATTCCCCATGGAAAACGGGCTTGCCAACGTCGGCGTGGGGATGGTGATGGAGGACATGAAGAAGCACGGCACCGACTTAGGCAAGGCGATGGAAGACATCACCCGGAACAACCCGCTTTTCAAGGAAAGGTTTGCAAATGCCAGGATGGTCACCCAGCTGAAAGCATGGCAGCTGCCGTTTGGCTCCAAGAAAAGGAAAGTGCATGCGCAGAATGTGCTTCTTGTCGGCGATGCCGCAGGCCTGGTCGACCCGTTCTCAGGCGAGGGCGTGGGCAACGCCATGCTCTCGGGCAAGCTTGCGTCAGAGGTTGCTTATGAGGCCCTGGTGGCTGGCGACACAAGCGAGCTGTTCCTCGCCCGCTATGAGGAAAGGCTTTGGAACGCAGTGTGGAACGAGCTTTCCACAAGCTACAAGATGCAGCAGCTGGGCAAGCACGAGTTCCTGCTGAATTTCGTGGTGGGAAAGGCTGCGAAAAGCCCCAAGGCGCGCGAGGCCATTTCAGGCACGCTTGCCAACAAGGAGGCGAAGAACGAGTATTCCTCGCCGCTGTTCTACCTCAAGCTTCTCTTTGAGTAATCTTTATGACCGTGAACATTCTGGGGGCAGGCCCGTCTGGGCTTTGCGCTGCGATAAACATAGCGCGCGCAGGCGAAAAGGTCAAAGTATATGAAAGGCGTGCGGGGGCAGGCATGCGCTTCTGCCCCAACTTGCAGGGACTGCGCTACCTTTATATGCCGCCAGAGGACTTCATGTCGAGGCTTGGCGTGCAGGCAAATGTGAAGTACCACTACTTTCCGCGCGCGATAATATGCACAAGAAAAAGAAAGGTGGAGCTTGACTGCTCGGGCGGAAGCCAGATGCCTTTTGTGCTGAGGGGAACAGGGGGCGCAAACGGCGGCGAGGCTGGGAAAGGCTCGCTTGACTCTGCTCTTTTTTCCGAGGCTGAAAAGCTTGGCGTGGAGTTTGAGTTCAACTCGCGCGCAGGCGAGAGCGATGTTGATATTGTGGCAACTGGAAGCAAGGGAGAGCCTGATTCTGCTGCGTTGGGAAGCGTGTTTGAGACATCTGATTTCCCGCGCGACTGCCAGCTTGTGATGTTTGACGACAGGTATTCCCCACGCGGATGGTATTCGTACATATTGCCTGTGGGTAAGGACGAAGTGGAGTTTGTTACATGTGTATCCAAGCCATACATTTCTCAGCTCGCGCGGCTACATGAGAAAGCAATGAAAGATAGGAAGGAAATTGCAGATGTTGTGGGAGGGAGAAAGAAACTCGCCTCGTTTGGCGGTTCTGCCTCCTCGCGCATCCCCAAAAGCGCATTTATTGGAGGCAAATATTACGTCGGCGAAGCCGCGGGTTTTCAGGACCCGTATATGGGGTTTGGCATTGCCTACGCGCTTAGAAGCGGGCACCTTGCTGCGCGCGCAATCCTGAGCAAGGGCAAGGAAAATTATGACGCGCTTTGGAAGAAGGAATTTGGCTACTACTTGAGGAAGGACGCTGCCTATCGGCTTGTGATGGAAGTATTCGGAGACCGCGCGGCTGAGCTTATGATGTCAAAGTACCGCGACGGGCAGAAAGTAAACTTGTCATGCGCGCTTCCTGAAAAAAATGCCGCCTACCGCGCGCTGGTGGAAGGGGTTTCTTTGCTTGCGCAGGCGATGAAAAATTTCTAGAGAAATTTTTCAGCAGTGGAAGAGCGAAGCGAATTCCACTACAAAGAAAAAAGTGAGTGGAAACTGAGCTAGCCGCCAAGCTTGCTCATGTCGATGTTCGCGCCCTTCATCATCTTTTCCATCTTTTTCCTGAAGCCGCGGTTCTTCTTGAACGAGGTGAACATGCCATTCACGCGCTCGAACTGTGTGAGAAGGTCGCGCACGTCCTCGGGCTTGGTGCCTGACCCTTTTGCAATGCGCTCTATCCTGGTGCGGCTTTTCCTCACAAGCTCGGCGTCCTCGCGCTCTGCATCTGTCATGGAAGAGATGATGCATTCAAACTTCTTGAGCTTGCCCTCGCTGTTTTTCACCATGTCGGCGGGCACATCCGCTGCACCCAGCATGGAAAATACGCCGGAAAGCGGGCCCAGCTTCTTTGCGGCTTTCAGCTGCTCGTAGAATGTGCGAAGGGTGAGCTTTTCCTCGATGTCTGTTGGAAGGCTTTGCTCGTCTGCAATTTTCTTCACTTTTTCAAGCAGTGCGCCGATGTCGGGAAAGCCCAGAAGCCTTCCCACGAATTTTTGCGCGTCAAAAGGCTCCAAAGCGTCCATTTTCTCGCCTGTGCCGATGAATGCCACCTTGGCGCCAGAGGATGACACCGCGGAAAGCGCGCCGCCTCCCTTGCCGCTTCCGTCAAGCTTGGTGATTATCACTCCTGTAAGCCCCACTGCGTTGTGGAACTCGGATGCCTGCTTGCCTGCCACCTGGCCAATATCAGCAGAGATTACCAGGAAGCGCTCGTCAGGCTGGAACTCGTTGTTTATTGTTTTCAGCTGCTCCACAAGCTGTGTGTCAAAGGCGCTCCTGCCTGCGGAATCTGTGATGAGAACGTCCTCCTTTGCGCGCACGCGCGCGTCCGCCAATATTTTCTTCACGTCCTTTTCGCCGGGAATGCCATAGAATGCCGCTCCTGTTTGCTTGGAAAGCTGCTGCAGCTGCTCATAGGCAGCAGGCCTGTCCACGTCGCAGGAAATGAGCCCCACGGAGAGGCCGCGGCTCTTGTAGAAGTGCGCGATTTTGCCTGCGGCAGTTGTCTTTCCGCTGCCGAAAAGCCCGAGAAGGAGGATTTTCTTTGGCGATATTTTTGGCTCGTAGCGCTCGCCCATCATGCCGGCCAACTCTTCGTAGACTACCTTCACCACGTGCTCGCGAAGCGATAGCCCCTTGGGCAAGTTGGCGTCGAGCGCGCGGTTCTCAATCCTCTTGGTAAGGTCAAAGACAAGGCGCACGTTGACGTCTGAGGAAATGAGCACGCGCTGCAGCTCGCGGCAAAGCGCCTTCACTGCCTTTTCATCCGCAACCGGCGCTCCCGTGAATTTCGAGAGCGCAGACCGCAGGCTCCTTCCAAGATCCATATATATCTATTGAGGATGGGATGGAAAATGGTTAAAACCCTGCCCTGCGCCGCCATTTCGCGCCTGCCACGCCGTCATCACCGAGGAAACAGCCCCGCAAAGCCGCATATTCCCACGACGGAGCCACGTCGGGCACAGATTTATAAACTGTGCCGCCGAATTCCACCTCGGAGCGACAAACGCTCGTATCTATTTTGGAGGTGTGAATATGGGACAGAAAATCGGAACCGAAAAAATATCGCGCGAGGACGGCTACCTCTACTACATCGGAAAGGATGGGTATGTATGGGCAGCGCCAATGAAGCACAACAAGCGCGGCAAGAAGAAGAAGGTCGGCTCTGAGAAGATCTCAAAGCAGGGCGGCTTCATGTACTACCTCGGCAAGGACGGCTACGTCTACAAGGCCAAGTTGAAGAATGATTAAGTGGTAGTGAACGTTTTTGTTTTTACAGGCGCAGCCCGGGAGGTCACTGGGCTGCGTGCGATTTTTTTAGAAATTATAGATGCTTAGCGGAGACGAGCCTTTTTCGCGGAGCTGCCGCACTACGCTATCGAGAAGCTCGGCCTTCAGGCCCTCGAATTTTTCCTTGCCCACCACGACGTTCGCAACCGCGTAGCGCATGTTGTTCACGTTGAAGCAGAACAGGCAGTCCTGAAGGCCTTCGCAATCGTGGCAGAAATAGCTGTCGCTGCACTTGGAGCAGCTGTCGCACTCGAAACATCTCGAAAGCGAGCTTGAGTGGTAGCACTTGATGCAGAAGTTCGAGTAGAACGTGAACTGGCAGCCGAAGGCGTGGTCGTTGTTGTCGCAGAACCAATCGTATGCGACAAATTTGGAATAGAAGCAGTCCAAGCACATGTTGGCAACCGACAGGTTCTTGTATATGGAGCTTTTTTCAACCTCGAAATTCTCGCCTTCCACCAAGTCAACTATGAACCGCCCTTCCCTGCCCATTTGGTAAGCGAGATTTCCAGCTGAGGGCGTGTCGCCCAAGTCAAGCGCAATGCCGCCCACCTTTTCAATGTCCTTCATCAGGGAGACTTTGGAGTCCGGGAGGCTTGGAAAAACCGCATAGCCGGGAACGATTGCCGAACCGCTTTTCGTTTTTACCTCCCTCCAGGCAGGCATGGCGCTGAAGAGCCATTTGCCGTATTGGTCGATGCCATTAAGCGGCGCGCCAAGCACGATGCTGGTTGCAGCAATCCATGCGTCTTCTATTTTTTTGCCAGCCATCATTGCACACCCAATATGTCGGATAGCCGCAGCCCCCTCTTTTTCGACTTGAGCATTGCAGCCATCTGGGAAAGAAGCTCCTTTTTCAAAAGCATGTATCGTTCGCGCGCAAGCGCATTGTTCCCGATCAAGTGCGTCTTCGACTGCTGCCCGAAGGAGAACATGCAGTCGCGGCAGTTCCTTGCGAAAAAGCAGCAGTAGAGGTCTGAGGACGCCTGCACCTGGGCGCTTTCGAACACCCGCTTGGCAAGCGAGCTTTCGCTCAATCCTATGCAAAATTCGCTCTCGCCCGCAGCCGCCGCGCC
>CAITKI010000108.1 GCA_903892905.1 uncultured Microcaldota archaeon
ACGTTAAATCCAAACAGGCCTCCAAACGAATTCATGAACCAGCTCCAGAATGCCTCGTACTGGTTCAGCGGGGTGGGCGCAGGGTTCTGGGGCGTGGGCGTGCGGGGCTCGCCTGGGGGCGCAGGGGGCAAATCCTGCTCGTCAGGGCACGGGTTGAATGCGCAGTTAAGGCTTCCGTTCCTGCCCACAGAAGAGCCGTCCTTGCAAAGTTTTGCATCTGCCGTGCATGCAACCGGCGTCTGCTGCCCTGGCACGGGCGCCTCCTTCTGCAGCGGCTGATTGCTTTTCTCTTCGCTTACCTTGCTCATGAAAAAAGCGCCTTTTTGCACGCGGATCCCGTATTTGATTGTCACGCTCTTCGCAGAATCAGTGTCGCTCACATAGTAAGGGGCATATGGCGCACTGGCTATATCGCCACTAATCAAGACTAGGTTTTCATCCACCACTCCTTGCCTGCCATTAGAGCTGATATTGCCCGTCTCTATGCCGTTCATGCCGACTTTTTCATAATAGGCTTTGGTAGTGTAATAGATTGAGAAGCTGTCGAACTTGTAGTGGCTGCCAGTAACAATGCAGTCGTTGTTCGCGATTTTCACAAACTCAAGCGGTGAGTTGGGCGAGGAGATAGGGCTTACCACTCCGATGAACGTGTAATTCGGATAGGCATCCAAGCCGGTTATCTTCACGCATTTGTCAATCGCGTGCGTGTTTGGCATTATCGAATCTGCAAAAGCCATGGATGGCAGCGCGCACAGCATCAGAAGCGCGCATGCGAGCATCGGGAACGAGTAAATCTTCATTTTCTCACCTGCAAATGCTTGCGCTCAGGTGGTATATATAGCAGCCGTTTTTTGTTCGGCGCCTACTGCGTGCCCGTCCTCTCGGACAGCTCCAGGAAGTTGAAGAAAAGTATGGAAAGCCCAATGA
Source organism: uncultured Microcaldota archaeon (assembly GCA_903892905.1). Classification (GTDB taxonomy): domain Archaea; phylum Micrarchaeota; class Micrarchaeia; order Anstonellales; family Anstonellaceae; genus UBA10161. The sequence continues at coordinate 928 of CAITKI010000108.1, forward strand.
AGAACGGCAGCGCGAGCACGAGCGAGAACACGATGTCCAGGCTTATCACAAAGTGGAAAAAGCACGCGAGCGCGCCTGAGAGCACAATTGCGCCCCCCACTGCGGTTGCGGCGTACGGAAGGTCCTTTTTCTTGCCTTTCGGCTTTATCCCGTGCGCAGGCGCCAGGTCCAGCGGCTCAATGTGCTGCGGGATTTTCGGCGGCTCCACCTTCACCTTCCCCCTCATCTCGTCCGGCTTTGGGTAGTAAAGTGAAACAGGCTTTTTCGATGCCGCTTTGGCGGCAGATGGAGCTTTGGCTGCGTATTTTGGCTTCAGAACACGCTTGGCATCCTTTTTTGCAACCACACAACTCACATCAAGAACTTGATGCTTCCCTCTCCGGCTGTGAAGTTAATAACCTTTACCCTTGCTGTCGCGCGTATTTCCTCCTCGATGTCAGAAAGGGCAAACCCGCATGAAATGTCCGCTGATGCAATCTCCGCATTGAGCGGCAGCTTCCTCTCAGCCTTGTATGCCCTCGCGCCGCCAGCAATCCCGTTCAGGAATGTGCACTTCTTCTCGGCATCCTCGTCAAGCAGCGTCTCGTCCGCATCCGGCCAGGAAGACAAATGCACGCTCTTTCCAGGCACGAAAGACTGCCAGATTTCCTCGCTCATGTGCGCGGTGACAGGCGCAAGTATCTGTGCGCACTCAAGAAGCACCGTCTTGAGCACCCACTGCGCAGCGCGCTTGCTGTCATCGCCGTATATTTCCGGCGTGTAAAGCCTGTGCTTGGTGTACTCCAGGTAATAGTCGCAGAACTCATGCCAGAAGAATTCCTGCACCAGCTTTGTCGCGTGGTGGAACTGGAAGCCTTCAAAGTCCGCAGTCACTTCCTTTTTCACCTTCTGCAGGCGTGACAGTATCCACCTGTCAGTCACCCTCAAGTGCTTTTTCTCAGGCGCCTTGCCCTCAAAGCCCGCGCAACTTTTCTCCACCAGTTTCGCGGCATTGAGCATTTTCGTAAGGAAGCTTTTCGAGTACTGCATGTCCTGATAAGAGAAAGGCCTGTCCTTTGCCATGGCGCCAGACAGCGCAGCCCACTGCCTCACTGCATCAGCAGAATAATCTGTGATAAGCTTGTCCGGCGCAATAATGTTGCCAAGCGACTTGGACATCTTCTTCCCGTCAGGCGCCAGGACATTCCCGTTCAGCAAAATTTCCTTGAAAGGCGGCTTGCCAGTAAGCTCAGCACATCTATAGATAGTATAGAACGCCCACGTCCTCACAATCTCCACGCCCTGCGGGCGAAGTGAGGCAGGGTAGACGCGAGCGAAGAACTCCTGGTTCTCCGGCCACTTGGCAATGGCAAGGGGCGAGATGGACGAGTCCACCCAGCAGTCGCATG
>CAITKI010000109.1 GCA_903892905.1 uncultured Microcaldota archaeon
ACTATATCTCGACTTTCTCCAGTCTGTATTTCTCAGGATTTTAAGCACCCCGTTTCTATTTCGTTTAATCACAATTCCATACCCGCAAACATATTTTACCTGGTCAAAGCTGGTAACAAGACCGGGGGGGTCAGTATAGAAAGTACGCTGCAAAAAGAAATCTGCTTCATTAAGTCGAGTCTGGCCACAGAGACGCTCTTTACGCATATCAACGGTGAATAGGTCTATATAACTGTCACAGGTTTTGGTTGCTACTTTTTCTTCAGTTCCATATTTAGACCATATTTGCCATAGAGCGTTGACTTTTAAGGTCTTGCCATCCGCATCGATAAAACTGTCTGGGGGCAATGGAGATGAATGAACTAAATGAAGTCCTTTGACCCTATTCTTTAGATTACTTTTACCCTCGCTCTGAAATCCCATCGGCACGATAAATCCAACGTAATCTGAGAACAAAGCAGCGTGATTAAGAAAAATCAACGCTAGCCACGCCCTATATCCGAATGGGGGATTGCCTATGCAAACATAATTCTTCTTATCTTTTGGTTGCCAAGCTAAGAAATCACGTTGGATATATTCCGAACGGAATTTTGCAACGTCAATTCCCAATCTGCGTTTCTGGGGCAACAAATCATAAAACGCGCCAAGTCCAGCAGACGGCTCTATGTATGTGTAATCAGCTATTTTTGAATTATTCGCTTTCATGTGTTCGCAAAGTGATTTCCAACACGACTTTGCAACTTCAGGGCGTGTAAAAAATTGATCCAATTCAACATTTTCAATATCCACCCAGTCAGGTATGTCACTGTTTTTTTTCCAAGATTTATTACGAATTTCTTTTGCATAGTCATTCATATTATCTCGCAGATTTACTTGTTCTTCATCCCAGTATATATCAGTGTGAGGTTTTGTAGGCAAATTAGAGAAATCGGGATAATTTGGGCTGCCAACCATGGGTTTCATAGCCTAAATTTCCAGTTATACCATAAAAAGCTTCCGTAACCTCCATGCCGGTGGTTCCGTTATCCTTTTACGCCTTTCTTGCCCTAACCTTTCGGGGTGGTTTCGATGGGCGAAATCCGCGACTTTTTGAGGGGCGTAGGGATAGTTTCCTCTGCTGGCATCACCATCTCCAACGCTGGTACCAGGCTTCTAAACCTAAGAAATGACCTTAACAGGCTTGCCAGCAAGGGTGCGTCAGCCAACGAAAAACCAATAACAGAGGAACGGCTGGTAGGGTACGGGCGCGGGGCTGTGGCAGCTGCAGGGCGCCACCCTGCACGGGCGGCGGCCGGCTCAGAATCGGCTTTGGAGAGGAAAAGGAGACTAGCCCGCGTGTCGATGAGGCGACTGAGGGCGAAGAGGAAGGCAGCGAAGCGGCGGGCAAGAAAACGCTAATAGGACATTCCAGAGTTGTTAACCCTGTCCCAAATCCAGCCAATAATGAGCGCGCCTACGAACCCGCCCACAAGGATCTCCAATGCATTGTCAGGTATTTGGAATCCTTTGTCCGGATATGCTGCGTCGCATTTTGCTTTCAGGGTGTCATAAGCCTGCCCAGAAGTGTTATTCGCAGTGCTGAAATCGCAATTTTTGAAGGAAGCGGCTGCTTGGTTGAGCGATGCCGATGCTTCATCAATGAACGTGTTGTTGGTGCTGTTGTTTGCCTGGCTTGCGCGCCCCTTGCAGGAATCTATCTCGCGCGCCAGAGCATAGGTTGTATCAAATGCAGTATTTTGCTCCTGGGAAGGCAGCCAGGTAAAATCAACTTCGATGGTTTCGCCCATTTTTGCCCCCTGGTCAATGAGCGGAAGCTTGCCACGCACATATTCGGCATCTACCCCCATCTTACGGGTCTCGGTTATTGTGTTTTTTGAAACCTCGCTGGGGGTCCTTCCTTGAATCCTGAAGGTGATGCTCTTAGTCAGCCCGGCTTCAACTTCACCTATGTCCTGCCGGTTGACCATCACTTTGATGTCGCTCAGTGCAAGCGGGTTCCTTACAGTTAAGGTGATTGCGGGGTCGGTGCAGATATAGGCGGCAATTTTCTGGCTTTTTGGCTTGACAGCATAGCCCTCAAGGATTGGAAATATGGCTTCCCTGCATTCCTTAGTGTCGATGCAACTCAGAGCCGCCACGCCTCCAAATGCAGTTGCAGGGTTGGGCGCGGCAAGGACCAGGAATGCAGATGGCCCTAGCCAGCCCAGTGCCACAAATAGGAGCACGACGGCAAAAACAACGCCAAATACTCTCCAGTCCATTCTCATGAAATTCCCTCCCCTTACTCCACACTTGACTTTGATATGAAAGCATACATACAAGTTATAAACCTATCGCACGAAATGCTAGTGATGCGACCCAACCTTCTTGAGCTGGCAGTGAATGCCAAGGCAGTCAATTCGAAGCTTTTCTCCCTTCCGCGCGTGCTTATCATGAGCGCGCTTCAGGAGCTGCAGGGGGAAAGCGCGACTTTCCGCGAGCTTAAAATAGGGCTTGGGCTGAACGACGGCGTGCTTTATGCCAACCTGAAGGTGCTTGGCAAAATGGGCTATATTGAGGAGAAAGGCGTGCGGCTTGGCAACGAGGAGATGACAAGCTACCGAATCACGCGGCACGGGCTTGAAGATTTTGCGGCGCTGCGCGCCTGGCTGGAAAGATGGGGTGGTGGACATGGGAAACCTGAATAAGGCAATAACCTGCTTCAGCATGCTTGGCATAAAGCCCAAGCTTGACAATTTCCAGTCAAAGCTGATTATGCAAAAGACAGTATATCTCCTTCAGCAGATGGGCCTGAATATGGGATTTGACTATGGATTTCATATCAGGGGCACATACTCGCCTGCACTTACGGCGACGCTTTATGACAACCGGAAGCAGGTTGAGGCAGGCTCAAATGGTGAAAAGCTCTCCGACAAGGAAATCAAGCTCGTGGAAGAATTCAAGGAAGAAATGGAGGGGCTTGACCCGGCTGTGCTTGAAATCGCAGCCGCATATGCATACTTTTTCAAGGAACAGAAGATGAGCGCGCACGACGCCACGATAAAGACCAAGGAGGCAAAGCCATTCTTCACTGAGATGCAATTTGTCAAGGGCATAAACCGCGGCAAAGCGCTGGTCTTCAAGCCGACAAAGGAGGATTTGGCGGAGCTTAAGAAGGAAATGGCTCCCTGGGAAGCCGCAGCAGATGAAGACCTGGTAAATTTCGAAAAGAAACATTTTGGAAAAAAGCAGTGATGGCATGCACAACGCTTCCAAGGGAGATGTATGGCTCGTTAATTTGCCGGAAGGAGTGGGGCACGAGCAGAAAGGCACGCGCCCTGCTGTCGTCATAGTCCATGTAAAGCAGAATTTCATGGCAATTGTCATCCCCCTTACTGGCGAGCTGGACAAGGAAACATTCACCTTCACTCACTGCATTCAGGCAACCTCTGAAAATGGGCTTTCAGAGGAAAGCGTGGCAATGGTTTTCCAGCTCCGGTCCCTTGATGCCTCTCGATTTATAGAGAAGAAAGGCAAGCTTTCAAAGGAAGACATGAGCAAGCTGGATGCGATAATGAAGGATATGCTGAAGCTCTGATTTTTCTACACCCCAAACTCCTCTGTCTCAATTCACTTCGTATTGCTTGGGGGCGTGGCATAACTTGGGGCTTTAATGTGGGGGCCGACCATTAACGTTTAAATAGACCTAAACACATAACCCCATAATGGTTTTGATGGAGAGAACCACAGTTAGATTGACTATCTTGGTAGTTTTACTCGTTTTTGTCAGCAGTCTATTTGCAGCGGATGCATCAAACTGTCAATATTATACGCTGGAAAACAAGACAAGAACAGTACAAAACACATACGTCAACAATGTGAAAGTTACTGAGACGGTAGTTGTTAATGTGCTGCCGCTTGAATCGGTACAAAAAAGGTCAGGCATTGATTCTTGGGCTACAAACGTCGAATCTTTTCAAGTTTCTAATAGGATGAATGTGCCTATTGATGTTCATATCTCTTATTTTTATGATGGTCAACAAAAAACAAAGGATGTGTCTCTTTCTCCCCTTGGCAGTACGAGAGTCACAGAAGCTCCGTATGATACAATATACGGTCCACCCATCAAATCAAACTATAAGCTCTCAGACAACTTTGATGTGTCATTCACAAGTAGGGGTGGGAGTATAGAGAAACGCCAAGAGCAAGAAGTGTATCAGGAAAAAACTTGTAAACAATGTCCTTCAGATAGCGGCAATATTTGTGCAAATGATGGCGAAGCTGCAAAATTAGATTTTCAATGTGGTTCTGGCGTTAGAAATGCAGAGGGGTTATGCATACCACCTAGTGCAAAGAGCTTAACATCTGATGTGAGTTATGTAATTGGAGATTTACTCAACAAATTATTTTTGGTTTTCATTGGTCTAATTGTTTTGCTCGTCCTATTTTTTGCTCTTAAAAATGGGCGAAGAGGAGACACAATAATCATTGACAAAAGAGATGGCAGACAGTATCACGGCGAAGACGATACTTTTTACGATGATCGGCGCCCGTTAGATTACACAGACAATTATGGTTCTACAGGTCGACAACAACCACCCTCAAGGTATCCATGTAATAAATGCAACACCTCTGGAAAATACCCTGTGAGGTGCCATAAATGCAATGGAAAAGGGACGTACTTTAATCATATCAGATTGTATGGACGAGAAGAAACCTGCCCCATCTGTGGAGGCACTGGAACTACATATGAAACATGTCGCGCCTGTGGGGGAGAAGGTTACAAGATTTAGGGTAATAAAAAGGTTATTTTATGAGGTTTTCATATCAGAACTACGTGATTCTTATTTTTTCAATCTTAACTGTTTATTTCATACTAGCAGGTGGGAATCTGTCGAATATGTTAACAATAATTATTGGATTTTGGGGCGTACCAGATATTATCAAATATCCGATAATCGTGCTTTTTCTTATTCTCACATGGTTTGCTTGGAATGATTACAAAGGGAGCGGATAATGGTTGTTTCAAGATGCTGCCCCGATTTTATACATTTAATCTTAAACTCCAAACTCTCCCGTCTCAATCCACTCCGCCTTTACCAAACTCCACCAGTCTTGCGCCAGCCCCGCTAATAAGTAGTCATACGGCAACCAGCCGTACCCTTTCTCGCCCCACTCCTCGCCCCAGCTGTTGCGGATGAGGAAAGCGCCCGTACTCGCGCCAATAGAAAGCGCGTCGTCATAACCAACACAAAGAACGGCATGTCCTCCTATCTGTTTTTCACCTCGCTCTGGGTAAGGAATTTTCCCGTCGTTCGCGTCGCGTATCGATTCGTAAACTTGAAACCCGAACATCACGGGCAACTGCTGAACAAGAGTCTCCTTTATGCCCGAAAGAACCTCGCTCTTATCTTTTACTGGGATTCCAACAGTCTTTTCATCGAGGCGGAAATAGCTTATGGCCTGGTAGTTTGAGGCAAACGAATAGCAAAACGCGGGTGGCGCGCGGTCGATGCCTTCGCCGTAGCCCCAGTATTTTTCAGGGGGCGCGCCGAAAAGCGCGAGGCTGCCCATTGTGGTGCGTATGTATGCGCCCGAGTCGCCCTTTGCCATCATCAGGTCGCGCGTGCACTTGTAGATGAACATGCGCGAGGTTGGAGTGTAGTAGTCCTTCCCTATGGCCATTTCGCCGCGCAATTTTTGCCGAGGCAAAAATGCGCCCATTCGCTGAAGGCGAATCGGGCTGCGAAATGCGCCAGACGTGGAGCGCCTCTGCTGCTCCACGATGAGGGCGCGCCTGAGGTTGTATTCCAGGAGCGCGGCTGCGGCGTTTGCAGTGCAGGAGCCAATCTGCCCCTGGTTGTAGATTGGAGGGCAGAAAGCGCGCAAATCCACGCTTTTTGGCACGCTGGAGGGGGTTTTGAGGTAAGGGGCGACCTTGGGGTGCGCGCGGGTATAGTCGCGGGGGTCCGGGAGATCTGGGAGCCAGCCGAAAGAGTAGGGAAACGCGCCTTTTTCGGAAGAACTAGGCATGAGGGGCACCTCCGCTAGGGATTAGAGCGAAAAGGCGTAAAAAGTATGCCATTCGACGGCATATACTACATTTATAAACATTATTAATAACAATTAAGCCATGCAGAATGCCTCCCTTAACCGGCAGTCCGAATTCAACAGCCGTGCTAATTGCCAGAGGGTCAAAAGCAACATATTCAGGGACGCTGTGGCAAGAAAGATAGTCGTCCTGCTTGGCAATGACGAGTTTGTCAACAAGCGAGTTATTCTCCAGGGCGGCGCGGCAATGCGGGTGGCATATGATTCCGACCGCCTGACAAAGGATGTAGATTTCTCGTTCGTCCAGGGTTTGGGCGAGGAAGACAAGAGGAACGTTCTTGGGCGCATCAGGCTTCTGGAAACGGATGGGCTTGCGGGAACGAACATTGCATTGGAAGTCAAGGGCATCAAGAACGGAGTTTCAAGGTTCACGTATAAGGTGGATTTCAACAGCCAGCAGATAGGCATACCGTTGGAGTGCGACACTACGGCAGTGCCCATTCTTTCGCCATCCGCCCGAAGCGACATAAGGACGCTTACAAACGGCGGCGATACTTTCAATTCAGAGCCGTATGGGTTCGAGGTTGTAAGGCTGAACCTGCTTGTGATGAGCCCGCAGGAGATGCTGGTTGACAAGATATTTTCGAACGTTTCCCGGCTTTGCAAGCGCAATTCGTTCAAGATTACGGATTTGTATGACATTCGCCAGCTTTTGCGCCCCCGCTTCAAAGTATTGCCAATAACACCGTCAGACATTTTGGAAAAAGGGCGGGCTTTTTGGGAAGGGGCAACTGCCCGCCAGATAAAACTGGGCATAAATAGGCTAGTCGGCGAAATCATGAAAAACAGGGGCAAACTGGCGGAAGAGATGAGATTCCTCCAGCCAGTCGCTGCGTATGATGACCCGGGCCATGATTGGAATTCCCCGGCAGACATTTCAGGCTATTATAGGTCAATTGAAAATGAAGTCCTCCTTCTTCTCGATGCGATATTGAAGGAGGACACGCGGATGCTGCTTCCGTTATCCTCGGAAAATCACATCTTTGCCGGCTCGATGCCGAGCAAGAAGCAGGAGAAGCTTCTTTCTGTGCTTGGTGATTTTGACCGCAGCCTTGCCTATCAGCTTGTTCTGTATATCCAGTTAAAGCTGCCGCAGACGCTTCAAGCCCCCCAGCTGTCGAAAGAACTTTCAATTCCAAAGAAGGAACTCTTAGGCATCCTCAGGCAACTGGAAGAGAAACACCTCGTATCAATTCAGAGCATAGGCTCCAGGGATTATGTTCAGTTGGATGCGGATTATCTTAAGGAAGGAAATCAAGGCAATCAAAACAGGCTGGTCGCGCCTTCGGACTTGCAGGTCGAATATGCCCGCAGCATGGCTCAAGGAATTCACAGATTGTGGGTTAAAAAGGAGTAAAATTGCTGCGGTTCGCTCAGGGCTCGCGCCTTTTGATGCCTTTTGCCTTGTCAAAATGGGGGTCAAAGCTGCAGATGACGTCCACGTTGGCATTTTTCATGGTTGCGGCATGGAAAGCATCAGAAACCTCCAATCCGTCCCGGATATATGCCATTGAAGCGCCCACCGTCTTCCCGTCAATCGGCAAAATCGTCAGGTTCTCAAATGAGGAAATATTCCGGTAGATGCGTTCCATCATTGCAATTCCCTTCAGCTCCTTGAGCCTGTATAGCGCCTCGTTCATGACAAGCGCGCTTGTGACGGCATTCTGCTCCCCGTTCCTGATCTTTTCCAGAAGCGCGCGCGCCCTTTTGCCTCGTTCATGCGAATCCATATAGGCTATGATGAACACGTTGGCATCAATAAACATCCTTCATCAGCTCCTTCTTCCTTTTTTTCTCAATCCTTGCAAGCTCGCGGTCAAGCTCCTTGGTCGTGTATGTTGCGCACTCCGCCCTGATTTTGTCCAATTCCTCGATAGGGTCGTATTTCTCCAGGATTATCTTGCCTGCGTCCACGCTGACGCTAAGGTTGGTGCCTGGGTTGATTTTGAGCATGTCGCGTATGTATTTAGGTATGACAATTTGCCCTCTCTCGTAGACTTCCACCATGGGATACACCAATTCATACTGAGTAGTATGAAATTTATAATCCTTGTGGTGCAGAAAAGCAGTGACATTTACCGCTGCCGTGGCGTCTTGCATTCAAATCACAGTTTTAGCCGTTTTTCTTCTGGCTTTGTTGAATTTGGCAATTTCTGGAGGATAAATCCAATTGGAAACCATCTCAACATGCTTCGCAATGTGCTTGTCAAAGCAATCATCGCAAATATCCAGCCTGAACACCGCCCCATCGTGTTTTGTGCTGCCGTAACCGAAGGAGATTTCACCACTCCCGCCTGGAAAAAAGCCATCCTTCCTATCTCTTTTGCCACAGAGGTCGCAGAAGGTCTTGGCCACTTCCTTTTCTTTCTTCAGCACGGTTTTGTATTTTCGCATGCCAAAAACGGCGTAAAATTAGTATTTAAACGTTAGTAGGGTAGGATGCCGGTGGTTCCGGTGGAAAAAGCTTCTTTCTACTAGATGACTAAAATGGTCATCTAGATAAAACATGTCATTCGAACGTTTTATTAGTCAATCAAAAAACAACACCTTTCCAGTCTTTTTCTTGTGCAGGAAATTTTCCACGTCGCATTCGTAAATATCTGCACTGCCATCAGGATATACCCCGACAGTCTGCCCAATCATGAACTTTTCAAATGCTTTCCAATTCTTGGCGCCGATCTTCTTGATTACTTCCTCTTTTCTCATTTTCTCACGTGGAAAAAGTACCAAAGCACGCCTTAAATACGCTTCGGAAGTAGGATGCCGGTGCTCGAGTGGCGAAAAGGCGTAAAATTGGAGCGGTTGGGCTAATCTTTAGCCAGAATGTCCATTGCCCGCTTGTTGTCCTTTATTATCTTCCTGAATGCGGCTTCAGCACCTTTCTCGTCTTCCATGCAATTCGCCCCTACCCGTAAACGCCCTTCCTGTGCTCGATTTTTGCGATTATTACGTCGCTTCCTTCAACTGCATATACGACTCGCCATTTTCCGATGTGCAGTCGCCACCTGCCCTTGAGGATGTTGGAGAGGGGTTCGCCCAATTCCGGATTTTCCTCCAAATGCCTGATCTTATTGATAATCTGGATTTGGACTGCCTTGTCAAGATTCTTAAGTTCCTTATTGGCTTCTCTTGTCAAACTAACGTTGTAGCTCATGCTCTAGCCCTAGTTTTTTGATAACTACCTCAAGTGGTATGGTCTTGCCGGCTTTGAACTCCTTTTGCGCCTTTGCGATTGCCTTCAGGTCGGACAAAAGCTCAGCGTCCGCAAGCTGCGCTTCGATGGCCTGCCGTGCGACCTCGCTCCACCTGTATTCAGGGTGCTTTGCCATTTTCCGGTAAAGCTCGTCAGTTATGCTCAGCGTAAGGTTTGCCATCATATCACCTTTATGTGAGATATGTGGTTTCACATATTTATAATGGTTGCTGTCCATTTCGCTCATGCAAAAAATACGGATTTTATGGCTTAAAAACGTTAGTAGGGTAGGATGCCGGTGCTTCCAGTGAAAAAATAGCCACGTGTGTGCCGGTTGGCGGGCCTAAACCGCTATGGACAGGTTGATTTCGTTGCCTGTGAAGACAGGGCGCACCTTGACCCTTTTGCCCTTCTTATGGTTCACTAGCCGCAGGATGCCCGCGTCTGAGAGCAGGCGCGCGTCCGTGGAGATGGTCTTGAAGTCCTTTTTCAGGAGCTTGGCAAGCGCGTAAAGGGATTCCGGGCTCTCCTCCCTCACTGTTGAGAGGAACTTTATCCGCTCTGGCGTGAAGAGCTTGCGCGCGTCGTCAAGGCTTTCGATGTAGATTATCTTGTCCTCTTTCTGGGGAATCCTATGCTTTATGGCATGGACAGTTTCCTTGTAGATGGCATCCCAGCCTTTTATCACAATTTTTACCATGGTAATCAACTATTTTTGCAATATTTTCTTTTCATGCTCGCGGGCCCACTTGTCAAATTCTGCAAGCGCCCTTTCCCAATCCCAGTCAACATCGATTTTTCTTCCTTTCGCGTGGATATGAGGATTTCCGTGCGAGTTCTCTATTGCGAACAGCGTTTCGCCGTTCTCGTCAAGGCAGCGGAACGTGTACATGATGCCGTCCTTGTACATAGGGTTGCCGACATCTATCGCTTCGACGATTATCCTGTCGCCGTTTGAAAGCCATTTTTCATACTTCCTGAATATGTCGTGCATCGTCTCATCTTCTTGGCACCAGCTCCGCCTGCTTTAACCAGGCATATATGGTATGCCATACCATATATTTAAAGCTTTCTGCCAATGCCAATAACGTCGTAAAATTAGTATTTAAACATTCGCAGGGTAGGATTCCAGTGGAGCTGCGGCTCCACTGCCTGCCAAACTTCTGTGCTCTTTTTCGCCAAGCGAAAAAGGCTTCCCTTTTTGCTGCGCAAAAAGTGGGCGGAAGTTTGCCATCCGGTGGCTTTTTTACTCCTTTCGCGCGCAAGCGCAACCAGTATATTAGCGGTGAATGGAATGAACCCTGACAAGGAACCTGAGAAAAAGAAGGCCAAGGCATTGGAAGAGCTGGCAAGGGAAGAGGCTGCCGAAGCAGCCATGGCTGACAGCAAAAAGCAGGAAGAAGAGGAGCGGGCGAGCTGCGGAGATTGGGATTAGGCAATGGCGTCTGGCCTTCCGAACGGCTTTTTACTTCTTTTTCAGGTGCACGTCCTCGAAGAATGCGTAGAGCACGGTCAGGTAGGCGAGCGAGCGGATGGCAATGAGCGCGGTTTCCATGCCAGCGGCAAGGCCGAGCACGTTGATGAGGTGCGAGACTCCGAAGAGCGCGAATGCGATGGTGATGTACTTTGTTATCAGGTGCTTGCTCTTGGAATAGCTCCAGCAGCCGTACAAGACGATTACTATGCACAGCACAAGGTTTACCTGAGTGACCAAATCCGCCATCCAACCCACCTCGTTTTGCAATTCTCGTGAAATCCGTATAAATCTTTGCGGAATTGCACCCGCGGGCAGCGCCCTCAAAGCCGTATCCGCATGTTCCTGCCCGTGAAGCTGGTCGGGCGGTAGAGGATGGGCAATCTCTTTTTCGAATACTTCCGGCTGTGCGCGTCGAAAAATTCGGAAACCGTGGCGCCGGCATCTGTTTGGGTGAACGCCAAAAGCCCGTCGCGTGCATTCCTATTTATGCATTTATAAACGCTTTGCAACACATATTGCCAGTTTGCGAAAAACCTCACCATCAGGGCAATTGCCATGATGGCTTGCGCGCGTGATAGGATGCGATTCGGGAAGGTTGCAGTGGATGAGATGGGCAAGGCGCTTAGCGGCAGCAAGCACAGGAGGTCGGAGGCAAGGCTGCGCACGGTGAAGTACCTGAACGACGTGGCTGCCAACACCGCGGAGCGCAACCTCTTGAGGATCGCCTACGAGGAAACATACTACTACTTGGAGAACAGGAAGAGGATGGAGAAAGACATCTCGCTAAGCATTTGCCAGGCTGAGCCGATTGAGAAGCAGCTGTGCATCCACCCGAGCCTTAGGACCGGCGACAAGCTTGCCCTGAAGGTGGTGAGCGGGCAGAGGCAGGGCGGGAAGGAGATAGCGATTGCCATTTTCAGGCTGAAAAAGCTCGAGTCCGAGGTGTTCAAGACAGACAAGCTCCTGGGCCTCAAGCCCGAGTCTTACGGATGGCCGCAGCCGGAATGCATTGCTCGGGCAAGGGCCGCGGCGGCAAAGGCGCTGGGGCGCGCAAGCGATGAAAAATCCATCACGGCATTGAAGGCGATTGAAAAGTGGGGGGCGCTGAACAGCGGCACCAGCGAATTGATGCTGCTCATGCTGTGCAACGGGGACCGCGGGAGGAAGGCGCAGGCAGACTCCTGCATAAGGAACATAGGCGGCTTCATCAAGGAGCTTTGCGACGCAGGGGAAGCGAACGGCGGCGGAAGCGAGATTGCCGCGGCGAACCTTCCGAATGCCGCGCTCTTCTGGCCCATAAGCCCGAAAAAGGCGAACGAAATCTACAGGAAATCAAGCAGGGGCGCGAGGCTTTTCCTGGACAGGTGGGGCCACGACTACGCAGAGGCGTGCAGGGCAAGGGCGCAGGGCGCAAAGGTCGGGGAGAGCAACGCGGCAATGCAGATGGACGCCATGCTCACGCAGATGGAGATGGCCAAGAAGAAATACGGCACATGCAAGGAAAGCCTGAAGGTATTGAACAAGGCGTCCGAGTGCCTTTACGATGCATACATGGGGCAGCCCAAGTGGTCGCGCGGCGCGGTGCCAGAGATGAACTTCGTGTCCGTTGTCGCAGGCGGGGCGGCGAGGATGAGGCAGATCAAGGCGTTTTTGGAGCTGGACAAGTGCACGAGGAACCCCATCTTCAATCCCGCCATGGGGAAAGCGCTGCGCCTCATGGCCGCCAACTACATGGCCAACTATTGCGCGGTCTGGGGCAAGGAGCAGGAGCTTTGGAATGAGCTCATCAATAATTATCACGTGCGCACCTACCTGCAAAACAGCGGGAACGGGCGCATAATCGGGGACATGAAAGTGTTCCTGGCAAATGCGGCGATGGAGCGCGATATTCTTGGCCAGCTGGACGCGGAGGCGCGCAGGGAGGGCAGGAGCGAGGCGCTCCACGAGGCCCGGAAGAGGATAAACCTGAAAATCAATGCGGAAATCGCGAGGCTTGCGAAAATTTCCCCGGAAATTGCCGAGGCCATAGACTCTGCCAGGAGGAAAAATTTCGGGCACGTGAACTACAAGCAGGGGGAGAAGCTTTGCAAGGACGTAAGGACCGCTTATCTTCAGCCCATCCAGCTTGCAAAATACCTCAAGGGCAAGATGCCTGGCGAGGACATTGAAAAGGTCAAGGAAGCGCACTTCAGGGCGAACCTCATGATGTTTGGCATGGTTTCGGGAAGCAAGGGAGCGGCGGCCGCGATAATGGATGACATCTCCCCGCTGCTCCACGTCCAGACCAAGGGGTTTGACATGGAATCCCCTGCGAAAAAGCTGGTGAGCAGCGGCTTTAGCGGCGGGCGGAGCAACGGCACGGTCTCGCTTGTTGAGAAAGGCGCGCAGAAGGTGAGGGTGACGTTCGAAGACCACTCCACGGTGTTCGACTACTTTGCCAAGGCGCCTGCGGACGACCGCGTCTCCCCCACGGTGGCAGGCATCAAGGAGGGCCCGGATATCAACCTATACGGCAGGAAGCTGTCGTTTTCCGACCTGTTCCCGGGCGAGCCAGAGGCAAAAACGCCTGCCGAGCTTTATTCGAGATTCTTCAGGCTGGCGAACAGGGACAGGGAAAAGTTCGATTCCATCAGGCAGAGGATTGCGGAAGCGGACATGGGCACGGCGCACTACCTGTCCACGTACATCGACAGGGCGTACAATTCCGGCGTGGTGCTCATGGACGGGAACAGGATTGCGAAAAACCTCCCGCGCAAGCTCGCCACGAAGCCGGAAAACACGTTCATGGGATACCTGATGGAGGAATACCCGTCGTTCGAGTCCGACTTGGCGGAAGTGAAGGATTACGTGAGGCAGAAGATTGCGATAAGGGTGGTGGACCGCCTCCATTCCCGCCTCCCGAGCTACATGAGGATATGCGCCGAATCGCTGGCAGCTGGAGATAGCAAGCCTGTTTTGCCATAAGAGAAAGCCCTGGCTAAAATTGAGCGGGGGCCGCCAAGGAACCGGAAGGTCACTTGCTTCCCTGCGTGATGTTCAGCTTCTTCAGGAAAGCATCCGAGTTGGCAGGGCGGCCAAGGAAATCCTGCAGGAGAACGTCCGCATCCTTCAAATCCCCCTGCGAAAGTATTTCATTCCTGTAGCGCAAGCCCGTGGTTTGGTTGTTGGTGCCTTCCGCTTGGAACTGGGAGAAAATATCAAGCGCGTATGCCTCAGACCACATGTAGCTATAGTAGCCTGCGTCATAGCCGCCCATGAGGTGCCCGAACGTTGCCGGGAAGCTGTTGCCTTCCACTGGCGCCAGCCCCGTGAGGTTGGCGATTTCGGCATTCGAGACTGCATTCACGTCCACCGGCCCGCTTGCGGTGTGGAAGTCCATGTCCATCTTGGATTGCGCGAGCCGCTGCGCGTATGATATGCCCTGCCCGAGGTTGCGGGCCGCTATCATGCTGCCAATCATGCTTTGCGGCACCTTCTGCGAGGCGTCCAGGTAATGGCCAGACATGCTGCTGATTACCTGCGGGTCCCATGCCCAGTTCTCAAAAGATTGCGAAGGGGTTTCCACAAAGTCCCATGCCACGCTAGTGCCTGACAGGCTGGCATAGGGGACTGTGGAGAGCGTGGCATGCATGGAGTGCCCGAATTCGTGGAACAGAGTCACCACATCGTCATGCGACATGAGGGCAGGCTTGCCGCTTGCAGGCGGGTTGAAGTTCGCCACTATCGCGATTATGGGCGTCACGTAGCTTCCGTCCTTTTCCCTGCCTGAAACGATTTGCCACATTGCCCCGTGCCCGTACTTGTTCTCGCGCGGGTAGAGGTCAAAGTAGATATAGGAAAGCGTGGCATTGGTGGCTGGGTCTGACACGCGGTAAAGCAGCACATCCGGGTGCCAGAGCACAGCGCCTTGCACTGGCTGGATGCTCACGTTGAAAAGGTGCGAGTAGAGTGCAGCCATGCCCTGCATCACCGTGCTTTGCGGGAAGTATTCGCGCACTTTTTCGGTGTCAAGCGAGTACTTGGTCTTCATTATCTGGTTCTCAAGGTAGGCAACGTCCCAAGGGTGCACCTCGCTGGCATTGGGGTCCAGCGTCTTGTAGAAAGCAAGCAGCCCGGAAATGTCCTCCCTGCTCTTATTGGCAAGCGGCGCTTCCAGCCCGGCAATGAATGCATCTACGTTGCTTGCGTTCTTCGCCATCCTCATGCTGGTCTTGTAATCCGCCCAGTTGGCAAAGCCAAGCGCGGATGCCAGCTTTTCCCGAAGCAGTATGGCATCTTCCAGCAGGCGCGTGTTCTCAGCAGGCGAGCCTCGGTTCTGGAAAGCAAGGCTCATCCTCCTTCTTGTCTCCGAGCTTTTCACGTTCTGCATGACTGCGTTGTAGTCCGGGTATTTCATGGTGACTATGTACTTGCCATCTGCTGCTTTGGCAAGCCTGGAGAGGAAATCCTGCGGCGCGCC
Source organism: uncultured Microcaldota archaeon (assembly GCA_903892905.1). Classification (GTDB taxonomy): domain Archaea; phylum Micrarchaeota; class Micrarchaeia; order Anstonellales; family Anstonellaceae; genus UBA10161. The sequence continues at coordinate 15,220 of CAITKI010000109.1, forward strand.
GTCAAGCTCTGCGGCGGTGAATTCTATTGTCTTGTTGTCAAGGTTGAGGTTCTGGCTGAATTTTGATTCCATCGTGGACAGGTTCTGCTTCATCTCGCGCACGGCCGCCAGCTTGTCGTCAGGCAATGCCAGCCCGTTGAGATCGAATGCGGTGATTGTCCGGTTGTAAAGCCGCGCCTGCGCGGCGTTCTTGGGCGTGAACTCCTTGACTGCGTTGTAGATGTCCTTGCGCGTCATCACCTCGCTTCCGAACCTGCCCATCTTTTCCTCGCATGCCGCGCCTTCTGCAGAGATGTTTGCGTCAGGATAGACATAGCCCGTGAAAGAAAGCGGGTCGGCCGCGTCATAATAATCCGCCATGGTTTTTTCGAAGTCAAGAAGTGCTGTACTCCTCTGCCCGGCAGGGCGCGAGCCTATTTCGTTGAGGCTGGCATTGGCATTTGCGATTGCCTCATCGCAGCGCCGCGTCACTTCGCCAGGCGCATATACCGCCTGCATGGGCTCGAGGTTGATTTGGGGCGCAGCCGGCGCGCTGATTGCGGCAAAGGTGCCGTCTTGCTTCATGGCATCAAGCGTGCTTTGCCACTTGGCAACCGTGCTGTCAGGCACGTCCTTGCTGAAGGCGATGTAGAGCTGGTTTGTCTGCACAGTGTATACTGGTGCGAATGCTGATGCTGAAAGGCCTGCGCCTGAAACTATCTTTTCAAAGCTTGTGCTGCTGCCGAACCACAGCGCGTCAGCGCCGGATGCGAGCTTTTGCGCGCAAATGTCATCAGTAATGACTGCGTCGGTGTTGGTGAAGTTCTGCGCAAGGAGGTATTGGTGGCGAACGTCGTCCTTTACCACGCAGATGCCGGATGCTTTCCTCGCAAGCTCCATTTTTGCAGCGCCATCCGCGGCATTTTTGAAGCTGGAAGCAAGCGGGCTGGAAGCCGCTGCATAAAGAGTAAGTTCCCATTCGCCAATCGGGCCGACCCACTTGAATTTGCTTTCCCGCTCAGGCGTCCTGCCCAGGGAGTACATTGCCACATTGGGTCCGGTGAGAAGGTGAGAATAGCCGTCGCTTAGCGGGCCAAGCGTGATGCCTGCAGATTGGTTGAGGCGCGAAAGCAGCTCGCGCACCACAAGCGTGGATTTGCCCGTTACCTTTCCAGATGCATCAAGATAGTTGTAGGGCGGGAAATCCTCAGTATATATTTGGAGGCGGGCAGATGCCGGTTGGGTTGAAGGCGCGGCGGGGGGCGCACTTGGCTGCGCAGCACAGCCAAGCAGGAAAAATGCGGAAATAACGAGTGCAAATGCAAAACCGATTTGATTCATAAGATACGCCTCCCGACGGGGTTTGCCTGGTTAGTTTTATATAAGTGCTGTCCTGGCAAGCCGCCTGCCCTCATCATTTATAGAGGTTGCGCGCGCATTTTCAGATGGAGGATGGTCTTGTGCGTCTTGTGATTCTTGCTGCCGCTTTCGTGTTCATTCTGCTTTTCGGATGCTCAGGGCAGCAGGCGCCTGCTGCGCCGGGAAATGTGCAAGCGCCCGTGCAGGCACCTGCTTCTGCAACAGCTCCTGAAAAAAATGTTACGCCACCGCCAGTGCAGATTATACCTCCGCAAGCGCCGCAAAACATCACCAATGCAACAGATGCGGCTGGCAGCAATGCAACCACTTTGAACAGGACAGTTGAAGCGCAGATGCCGCGCGGGGTCAAGGA
>CAITKI010000110.1 GCA_903892905.1 uncultured Microcaldota archaeon
CTATTGACAGGTTGAACGAGCGCGTCCAGATAGCGCAGGAAAAGCTCCTTGACTGCGGAATAGAAAGCCGAAGGCTAACAGCCGACGAGCTGATGCCGTTCGCAGTTTCATACTTCAATGAGGTAGAACATGAAGAAAAAACAGAAGAAAACACACAAGAAGTGCAAGCTGAACCAAAAAAGAAAAAACGGAAACGCAAACGGAAAAAAGCCCGCAAGCGAAAAAAAGCAAGATAAGCCAAAGTCTCCGTCTCAGCTTGTGCCGAAAAGCGTGGAGCTTACTCCCACTACGGTAAGGATAAACAAAACCTTCCACAGCATCATCCAGGCAACCGGCTTTCCGCGTAAGGTGGAAGACGGCTGGCTTCAGGCTTTCATGAGCAAAAACGACCAGTACGACATCTCATTGCACATAGCGCCCTCCAGCGTGAACGAAATGCAGGTTTTCCTGCACAACCAGATAGTGCGCCAAACCGCCGACTTGATCACTTCCACTTCAAAAGGAACCCCCAACCCATCGCTTGAAATCAAACTTTCGGACACAAAACGCCTCCATGATGCGCTTTACAAGGGAGAAGAGAAGCTGTTCAGGGTATCATTGTACATTAACAACAAGGCAAGCGATAAGGGCGTTCAGAGCCTACTTCTTGAGAAGTGCAAGGCAAACCTTAACTCCATGCTGATCATCCCAAAACAGGTTAAATACAACGTTGTGGAGGGGCTCATATCTTCCATTCCGATAGGTGTTGACGCTTTGGGCGGCCAGCGTGACTTTCCGACCAGCTCCTTGGCGGCCACCTTTCCGTTCCTTTCCACCGCTTCAACCGAGAAAAAGGGCATATTGTTCGCCCATGAGGAAACCAGCCTTAACCCGATTTTCATAGACTTTGACTCTATGAGCAACAAACACTTCTTTGTGATAGGCATTTCCGGCTCGGGCAAGAGCTACAGCGCCAAATACCTGACAATGCAGGCGATTTTCTCGGAAAACCCAAGAATCTATATTTTGGATCCGAACGCAGAGTATGCCGATATCTGCCAGTCCTTGGGCGGAGAAAGCACCGAGATCTCCCGCGATTCCGAAAGCTGCATAAACGTCTTTGATCTGAACGGGCAGAGCCTGGGGGATAAGTTTCTGAATTTATTGACCGTTTTTGACATAATAACGGGCGGGCTTTCAGAGGCCCAAAAGGGCGTATTGAACGAGGCTCTACCGAAAGCTTATGCCAGCAAGGGCATTTACATTGATGATGATTCCTCCTGGATCAACGAGCCGCCCATCTTCACGGATTTGCACCGCGAGCTGAACGATTTGCACCTTTACTATTCGCAAAAGGGCAGGCGAAGCGCACAGGACCTCAAAAGGAGCATTGAAGTGCTGATAAACCGCGTTGGGATGTACACGCAAACCGGATTTTTCGGGTTTTTGGACAGGCAAACCAAAATCAACCTTGAAAATCGATTTTTGAACTTTGATCTGAGCAACCTTCCCAACGCAGTTAAGCCGCTTGTGATGTTTGCGGTCATGGACTTCGTTTCAAGGGAGATTCGGAAAGATAGACTTCCCAAGGTGCTGCTTATTGATGAAGGCTGGGCGCTTTTGCGCAGCAAGGAGGCGGAGAATTATTTATTTGAATTTGTCAAGACCTCACGCAAATACAGCGCGTCAATCGGCTTCATCACGCAGGAGATAGAGGACTTGCTCGGAAGCGACACAGGCCGGTCAATCCTGAACATGACTTCGACAAAGATACTGATGCGGCAGAATGCGAACAACATGGAGCTGATACGGAAAAGCATGAGGCTGAACGAGAACGAGTGTGATTTCCTTATGCGCTGCCGGAAGGGGCATGGTCTATTGATCACTGAAAAAGGGCATTTCAAGTTCTTCACGAAAGCGTCCGAAAAAATCCATGCGCTGATAACCACTGATCCGAGCGAGGTCAAGGACCCGGAGCTGAAAAAGAAACTGGTGAAGATGGAGACAGAGAAGAAAGATCTGCATGGC
>CAITKI010000111.1 GCA_903892905.1 uncultured Microcaldota archaeon
GAATTTGTCGGTTGGCGGAAGGCGGAAAATGCCTGGCAGGAACGACTATGTTGAGATTGAGCCCGAGTTCATTGAGCTCCAGTCCGCGCTTGACACGCTGGGCGTGAGCAGGCAGCAGCTCGTGTGGATGGGCATATTGATAGGCACTGATTTTGACGAGGGAGTGAAAGGGATAGGCCCCAAGAAGGCGCTCAAGATTGTGCGCGAGTGCAAGACGCTTCGCGAAGCGGCTGAGAAGGCGGGCGCGGCGGATGAGATGCCATTGTTTGAGGCAGTGGAGCACTTTTTCCTCTCCCCGCCTGTGGACAAGGCAGTGAAAGTGCCCGCGGAAAAGATGGACAAGGAGAAAATCATGAAGTTCCTGTGCAACAAGCACGACTTTTCCGAGGAAAGGGTGGCGCGCACGTGCGCGGCTGCGGAAAAAAGCATGAGGGAAACCGGCGCGCAGACGCGGCTTGGCTCGTGGCAGTGAGAGCAGGCAGGCGAACAGCAACTATACCATTTCCACGCTTACTTGCGAGCCGTCCGCCAAGGAGAGCTTCTTCCTGAGGTTGAAAGGCGAGATGACCTCGAGCACCTGAAGGCCGTGGACGGACATTTCGGGGAATATGACTGCGCCTGGCAGCCCGTTTATCACGCAGCGGTAGCAGTCGATTTTTCCAAACGAAGTCTTTCCCCGCGCAAAGCCAGGCACCAGAATGGGCTTCTGCTCGCGAAGCGTTATGCGCTTCTCTATGTCCTCGCCCTCGATTTTCACATTGAGCGTGCCTGCGAACGGGGAAAAGTCAAGGTGCTTCTTGAAGCCGTCCATGTATTCCTTTTGCGAGACGAAGTGCGCGCCCTTGCCGATGCCTGATGCCACTGTGCCTGAAAAGAGCGTGGCCTCACCCTTGAGGGACTCAAGCACCTCGGAAACGAATGCCCTCACGCGCGAGACTGCTTTCGGGGTGAGCGAGATTGCACCGCCCTCGCGCACCACCGCGCCTTCCTGCTCAAGCGCAATGAGCTTCCTGCTTGCGGTCTGCTGGGAAACGCCTATGCCTTCCGCTATTTCGCCCGTCGTTATGCGCTTGGGCTCGCGGTGCGCGCCTTTTTGCAGCAGGTAGAATATGATGTCGGGCACTATGCAGGTGTCAGGCTCTCCCATATGCTCACCGAGGAAGATACATACCAATAGATTTTAAGCCTTCATCCCAAACTAGATGCGCCTATGCAATTTGAAGCTGCGCTTCAAATGCATCACAAATACTGCGTATTTGCCGATGATGATATGAACAACCGCTGAATGCAGCTGCAAGTGCAACTGCGATATGTAGAGGTTAACAGCGGCTGAGGCAGAAAATAAATTCCAGGGATGGAAAGCGCAGAAAGATGGTAAATTAATAAATGTCGTGCATGGAATATAGCCGTGGCAGGTGCAAACCATGATAGCTGAGGACATAGTCGCAAGGCTACAAGTCGTTTCTACGGACCGCCTGCGCTCGCACGAGGAGATAATCCCCTTCAACTTCCAGCGCCTGCGCGAGTCCATGCTCAACATGGGCCGCCTTGTCGACCCCATAATCGTGGACAAGGAGCACTACATTGTGATAGACGGCAACCACCGAAAAGCAGTGCTCGACTCCATAAAATGCCCGAACGCAGCCTGCCAGCTCATCGACTACCAGAGCGACGAGGTTGGCGTGGGGGGATGGTTCCCTGTCTCAAAGACGGTAAAGCCCGGCGACATTGCCGGCTTTCGGCCCGAGAAGGTGGACTTCGAGGCAGGCACTGCCGCCATTGAGAAGATGGACGGCACCTTCCTTTACGTGAAAAAGGAGAATGGGAAGAAAGAGTGCTACCTTTACAATTCAAACGAGAAGACGGTGCAGGGCGTGATTGCGCAGCAGAGGAAGTTCCTGTCCACCATAGAGGAGAGGGACCTGCAGTATGTTGCCGACGACAAGGTGGAGGAATACCTTGCGCGCGGCTACACGGCTTTTTACAGGAGGCTTTACACCAAGAAGGACATTGTGGACGAGGCGCTTGCGGGAAGGAGGATGCCCCCGAAAAGCACGAGGCACACCATACCTGAGAGAATCATACGCCTGAACCTGCACTTGGGGTGGCTTGCGGAATCGCCTGATGTTTGCAAGCAGATGATGGATGACATGCTCAAGCGCAGGCTGAACGAAGGGTCCATCCGCCGCTACACCGAGACGGTCATTGTGCTTTACTAGCCTAGGGGGCAGCAGGCAACTTTTTATCCCCCTGAGGCTTCACTCCCAGCCGCATAGCATCCAGTTGGTTATTTAAACTCAAATTTCACATTCTACTCGCTGTGATGACACCGCTCCAGTGGGTTAGCTTGCTAGCAATGACCCAACAGAGTAGCTTCTGAGCAAAAACAAATTTCCAGAGAAATTTGTTTGCAGTTGAGCGAAGCTCAACTCAAAAATATCATTTTTACCACAAAGCAGAATACAGACGCATACTTGACAAAAGGGATAAAAAGTTCCCCCCCCCCTGAGATAGACATGCGGAATTTTCCAGGATGCCATAAGGGGCAAGGTGCCACTGAATATTTAGTCTTACTTGCAGTCGTATTGATTGTTGCCCTTGTCTCAGTCGCACTTCTTGGCTTCTTTCCTGGAATGGCGTCGGATGCACAGATGACGCAGTCGAAAATGTATTGGTCAAGCGCGAGCCCGATCGCGATTGTGGAGAATTCAGCAGCAAGATACGATGATACATATACGGAAATATACATCAGAATTAGGAACACTGGAACTTATCCCGTAAGGATAACTAGATTGCTTGACTCGAGTGGTGGATATATCAGTCAGTTTCGTGACAATGATGCAGGTTATCTCAAAAACATTACAGATTACATGTATATGACACCAGGTGAAGAAAAATATTTTGGTAGACGAACATTGTTCTCAGGCCTTTCGGAAGATAGAGAAGTTGCCATCAGAACTGCCCCCGGCTCATCGATTCAAATACTTGGAGGTGCAGCGTCTATATGCACCACTGGAGCAAATACAGGTACATTAGTACTGAACAATTTCGGCTTCGAGTACATTCAATATATCGAGAATACGCAGATAACGAAAAGGCAAATAGGCGCAAAGCCGCTTGTTATCAAGTGCACTTAGCGAGCCAGTTTGAAGCGCTTGCCAGTCGTGGTTTATTCTATCGTTACAAAAATGTAACGATAAGTGCCTAAATCGTTACAAAAATGTAACGCTTATATATTTTGCCCCCAAAATGGCATTATGGACGCAGGAAACATCGTTACGCGCGCGCTTGAGGGGCATGCTGAAGGCATGAGGAAACTTGCGGAGATACAGCATGCGCGCTATCCATTCAGAGAGCTTGGCAAGGTAGTGAAGGAGAAGGAATACTTCCTTGGCATTACTGGCTTGCGAGGGATTGGAAAGACTGTGCTTTTGCTTCAGCTTGCAAAGGAATGCGACGGCATCTACTTTTCCGCGGACGACAGGAACTTGAGCGGGGTTGCCATATACGACGCAATAAGGGCGCTGTCGGATGCAGGACACAAGAAGATATTCATAGATGAGATACATGCAAAGCCCGAGTGGGATGCCGACCTGAAAACCGCGTATGATGAAAGCCTCGCCTATGTCGCATTCACAGGCTCGTCTGCGATTGGCATACGCTCCCTCAAGTCCGACCTGTCAAGACGGACAGTGGTGGAGCACCTAAAACCGGCAAGCTTCCGCGAATGGCTTTCGATACGCAAAGGTGCCGAGTTGCCGCTTCTCAGCATGGATACTATGCTGAAAAACAAGGCTGACCTTGCAAGGAAGCACGGACATGCTGCGAGGCATATGCACGAGTATTATGCAACTGGCGGGGTGCTTTACCCTGCAAAGTCCCAGTTCTACAA
>CAITKI010000112.1 GCA_903892905.1 uncultured Microcaldota archaeon
CCGTCAAACGAGCGCGCGGGTTTTTTCGCGAACAGGAACCAGCTCATGCAGGTGATGCTGTTCATCGTGACGCTGGGCGGCGGGCTGGTGCTTGGGCAGCTGGAAATATACTATGCTGCTGCGCTCGCGTTTGCCATTGTCTTCTGCTTTGCCTTCCTTGCGAGGGTGGCTTCGGTGATTTTCCACTACAGGACCTCGGGCGTGCCTTATGAGATAAAGCTCATGAACGAGATACAGATGAAGCACCTTTTCCTGCTGCCCTCCTACAAGAACGAGTTGTGGTTCTTAGGCTTTGTCGCGCTCATGAATTTCACGGTGCAGTTCGCCTCGCCTTTCTTCACGCCCTACATGCTCAATGAGCTTCGGATGGACGTGGGGATGTTTGGCATGCTCACCGCGATTTCCATCATCACCAAGATACTGGCGTATCCTTACTGGGGCGCTGCCATTGACAGGTTCTCCAACCGCTCGGTGCTCATTGCCACTGCCTTCATGGCGCCCGTCGTGCCGCTGCTGTGGCTGTTTTCAAACGACGTCTGGATGCTGGCGCTGTTCCAGGTGTTCTCGGGCTTCATCTGGGCAGGCTATGACCTGGCGGTGTTCAACTCCGCTTTGTCGCTTGTGGGCAGGGAGCTTCGCCCCTCGTTCATTTCCAAGTACAATGCGTTCGGCTGCATTGCCAATGCCGCAGGCGCGCTTGCAGGCGGCGTGTTTTTGATGATGTTCCCAAGCATGTCCATCCTTGGCTTCACAGGCATATTGCTTGTGTTCCTGCTTTCAGGCGCTATGAGGATGGCAGTGGCAGTCGCATTCGCGCCGCGCCTTGCCACCAGCCGCGAGATTGCCAATACAACGGCTGACAGGACAATGGTGTTCAAGCTCGTTGCCGTCTACCCCACGCAGGGAGCGGTGCACCAGGTGGCGAACGGCTGGGACTTCACGCGAAAGATTGTGCGCGACGGCACGCAAACCAGCGGGGAGATGATGCGCGAGGGGCTGGAGGCGACTGGCGACATCGTGAAGGAGGGCGGCAGGCGCATCATGTCAAAGATTGGGAGGAAGGGAAGATTGTGAGCGGAAGGCGCGCGTACTGAAGGCGTGAGAGGGAAGGAGGCTGCAAGCGAGAAACGCGCGGCTGAAGGCTTGGCATAGGGGCAGGCTGTGACGGCGTTCGCTTTAAAAGTTTGAGCAGAGGAAGCAGCTGCATGATGAAGGCGCAGGGAGCTACGGAATATTTAGTCCTTCTTGCAATAGTGCTGATCGTCGCGCTCGTTTCCGTTGCGCTCCTTGGCTTTTTCCCAGGCATGGCGTCCGACTCGCAGATGACGCAGAGCAGGACATACTGGTCAAGCGCGTCGCCAATTGCGATAACCGAGTGGAATGCTCATTATTGGACCGCGCCGCTTTCGGTGCCGTATTTGCGCGTGAGGAATAATGGAGTATATCCTATAAGGATAACGAAGATATTGGGGACAGGGAACCAGTGGATAAATGCCATCTGCGGCGGGCAGCTCATCTCCGGCCTGTACTACATGGCGCCAGGGGAAGAACTGTACTTCGGGTATAATGTCTCCTACCCGTCTCTTCCTGCCGACAGGGACATTGACTTTTACATGGCAGGCACATCTAGCGGATGCGCTTTCAAGGCCGCGTCCTCCATATGCACGGCAACAGGGGCAGGCACGTTGCAGGTGAATGACTTCGGCTTCGAATACATCGCATATATTGACGGGCAGCAGATAACCAAGAGGCAGGTGGGCGCAAAGCCGCTCACCATAAAGTGCGCCTGACGGCGTGCTATTTTTATTCTTTCCGAGAGAGAAGGGAACCATGCATGACCTTGATGTGAAGTGGCAGAAGAAATGGGCAGAGGAAGCTGTTTTCCAGCCCAAGGCAGGCGCGGTTGAGTCGCCGTCTGCGGCGACTGCTCGCCACTTGCAGCGGCAAGTGACGAGGGACAAGTTCTACCTTACGGCAGCGTTTCCCTATCCAAATTCTCCCCAGCACATAGGGCATGGCAGGACGTACACCACTACTGACATTTACGCGCGCTACATGAGGATGCATGGAAGGAATGTGCTTTTCCCAATGGGATTCCATGTGACTGGCACGCCCATTCTTGCCATGGCAAAGAGGATTGAGGAGAAAGATGAGGAGATACTTTCCATTTTCGAGAAAGTTTATGGCATCCCTCGCGCAGTGTCTGCCACGCTTACTGAGCCGCGCGAGCTTGTCGCGTATTTCTCGCGCGAGATTGAGGCTGGCATGAAGGAGATGGGCTATTCCATTGACTGGCGCCGGAAGTTCTACTCGTACGATGCGCAGTTCAACAAGTTCATTGAGTGGCATTTTGCAAAGCTGGAAAAAGCCGGGCACATAACAAAGGGCGAGCACCCGGTGCCATGGTGCCCGGTGGGGCAGACCGCGGTTGGGGCACATGACACGCAAGGGGATGCAGACCCGCAGATTGAGGAAATCACAGGCGTGCTGTTTCCCTTTGAGGATGGGATGCTGGCGTGCGCCACGTATAGGCCTGAGACGATTTATGGCGTTACTAACCTATGGGTGAATCCTGATGCCACATATGTGAAAGTGAAGTGCGCGGGGAAGCACTATTACATTTCAAAGGAGGCTGTGGCGCCCCTTTCCATGCAGCTGGAGATGAAGGTGGAGAAGGAGATGCCTGCCTCTGCGCTGCTTGCCAGCAAGGCAAAGCACCCGTTCACAGGCGCGGAGCTGCCTATTTTCCCTGCAACGTTTGTGGACCCCAAGCACGGCACCGGCGTGGTGATGTCAGTGCCTGCGCACGCGCCGTTTGACTACCTGGCGCTTCGCGATGCAAAGCTTGAGGGCAAGATTAAGCTCATACAGGTGCTCACGCTCGAAGGGTTCGGCAATTTCCCGGCAAAGGAGATTGTGGAAAAGATGGGCATAAAGTCCCAGAACGACCCGCGCGCCGAAGCTGCGACTGAGGAGATTTACAAGAAGGAGGCACACACCGGCAGGATGGCGGTGGGTGAATTCACGGGCATGCTGGGGGCGGAAGCGAAAGAGAAAATAAGGGCGAAGATGATTGCTGAGGGCAGCGCGCTTGCCCTGTATGAAATCTCAAACGGCCCTATTCTTTCACGCTATGGCGGCTTGGTGGGCGTGAAGATAGTGCGCGACCAGTGGTTCATTGATTACGGTGACGAGGCGTGGAAGGAAAAGGCGCGCAAGTGCCTTGCAGAGATGTCCATTTTGCCTGAGAAGACGAGGCATGACTATGAGTACACCATTTCATGGCTCAAGCAGAAAGCATGCACGCGCTCGGCTGGTCTGGGCACGCACTTCCCGCTGGACAAAAGCAAGATGATTGAGGCGCTTTCAGACTCCACAATTTACATGGCATTCTATACGGTTTCGCACATTGCCATGAAGATGAAGCCTGAGCAGCTTACTGAAGAGTTGTTTGATTATGTGTTCCTTGGCAAGGGAGAGGGCAAGGGGCTTCCCGCAGAGGCAAAGGAAATGCGGCGTGAGTTTGAGTACTGGTATCCCCTGGATTCCAGGCATTCTGCCACTGACTTGGTGTACAACCACCTCACTTTCTTCATCTTCAACCATGTCGCGGTGTTCCCGCAGAAGCACTGGCCAAGGCAAACAGTCACCAATGGGTTTGTGCTCATGGACGGCAAGAAGATGTCCAAGTCAATGGGCAACATCATACCCATACGCGCTGCAGTGAAGCAATTTGGCGCTGATGCCATACGCTTTGTCGTGGTGTCAGGCGCGGATTTGTCTGCCGACACCGACTTTAACAGGCCTGCAGTGGAAGGTGTTATTTCACGCATGCGCTTCATGCAATCTGCAATGGAAAAATATGCATCCACTGCAGACAAGGGCAAGCATGATATTGCTTACAAATGGCTGCTGTCGCGCATGCACAAGAGGGCGATTGCTGCTCCGAAAATGTACGAGTCCTTCCAGCTCCGTGAGATATCGCTTGAGCTTTTCTACAATACATTCAACGATGTGCAGTGGTACCTCAAGCGCGCGGAAAAGCCGCAGCTTCGTGAATTCTTTGAGATGTGGGTGCCGCTCATTGCGCCCATTGTTCCCCATTATGCAGAAGAGATGTGGCAGGCACTGGGCAAGAAGCATTATGTCAAGGAGGCAGCGCTTGTGGCGGTTGCCGAAATGCCGAAAGGAGATGCAAAGAAAGTGGATGAAACGCTGGAGGCTGCGGAAGATTATATATTGCGCGTGCGCGAGGACATTTCCTCCATCATGAAGCTTATCAAGAAGGAAAAGGCGGAGAAGGTAGAGCTGTTCGTTGCCGCAGGCTGGAAGAGGAAGCTTCGCGAGATTGTGGACAAGGAGAGGAAGTTCGACATTGCGATGAAAGCGGCAATGGCAGATGCTGAAATCAAGCCGCACGCGTCAGAAGTTGCCAAGGTGCTGACAAGCTACATGAAGAATGTGGGCGCGCTTGCAGGCACGCCTTCTTCCGAGTTTGAGATGGAAGCGCTGCTGTCAGGCAAAAAACTTTTGGAAGAGGAGCTGGGCTGCCCTGTTTCAGCTGTGTTGGAAGATGAGAGTGACGTGCCGAAAGCGAAGTTCGCCCTGCCGGGAAAGCCTTCGATAATGATTTCCTAGCGCGGATACCACAATTTAAAAGGTGTGCATCTGAAATAGGAAAAGGTGTAGATATGGCTAACGGAAAGGGAATCAAAGTGCGCGTCTGGAAAGAAGGCGAAAACGTTCTTGTCAGAAGCGATGTTCTGCACATAACCACCTATGGGAAGACGACTCAGCAGGCGCTTGGAAATTTCAAGGAGGCTCTCACACTCACTCTGGATGCCATGACTGAAATGAAACTTTCGAAAAAGCAAGCCCTCCCGTTTGAATTTGATTTGGGGATGCCTGGTTCTGATCTTTATGGGCGCGCTTCCAAGAGTAAAGCCGTTGGAGCTTGTTAAGCTTCTTGCCAAGCTAGGGATAAATGTGAGCGGCAGCGCGGCTCGCATGCGCAGCTGCGCGGCATTTACAAGGGCGAGATGAGATTCACCACCATCCCGATACATATGGGAGAGGAACTGCCCAGTGGCATACTCCTTGCTGTCCTGAAAGACTGCGGCATAACAAGGAAGGAATTTGAAAAAATGCTGTGGAAGAAGTGAGGGCATACTTGTTTCTTAAGGAGCCAACTGGCTGCGGCTTTCCTTGCAAAGCGCGAGCAGCTGTTCGAGCCCGTTAGCAAATTCAGGGTGCTTTTCTATTTCCTTTTCGTAAAGCCTGATTGCCTCGTCGTAGTAGACGATTGCAACTTTGTGCTTGACAGGGTCGTGCTCGCCGAGTTTTGACAATGCAATTCCGATGCAGTGGAGGCAGTGCGGAAGATCAAGCTCAAGCTCGTCCGCAGCTTCAATATATTTCAGGATTTTGTTCTTGAGGGACTCGAATGCCATCAGGTAATGGAGGTTTGCGGCTTCAGGGTCGCCCTGCAGCTTGTGCTCGGGGTCGCCCTGCAATTCGGCATGGCCGAGATAGAGGTGGGCGTCGAAGCATGTGGAGTCCAGCTTGAGCGCCGCGCCGAATTCTGCGAGCGCCCCGTCTCGGTCGCGAAGCATGAACAAGACGTAGCCGTAATTTCCATGGCATTCAGCAATCCTCTTTTGGAGCTCGCCTGCCAGCTCGGGCTGGTTCTCGATTCCTGCTTTGAAAGATTCGATGGCTTTGTTGAGTTTTGTCAGCGCATCCTTCCATTCGCCCAGCGCGAGCTTGTTCTTGCCGCGCTCAAGAAGCAGCATTGCCTGCCCGTTCCCGGCCCACAGGGCTTTCGTGATTTCGTAAGGCTGCGCCGAGCCGCCCATGAGGAAGAACGGGCTGCAGGCCAGCGCGCTTTGGGAACGCCTGCCGATTATGCTTGGCGCAATTGGGGCGGATGCTTTTTCCTCCGCTTGAGATTTACGGAAGCTTCTGTCGGTTATGCTTGGTGCTGCAAAAAAAGAGGCTGTTCCCCCCATACGCATGGATTATGGTGGCAAAAGGATTTAAATGTGGTGGCGGGGAGCAGGGCATGTAGGGAAATGCAGCAGGAGTCTAAAGAAGTTTAAATCATTTCTGCCAATATGGGCGCATGGCAAAGTGCATGCGCGTGGAGCGGCAGGATGCCGAGAAGGAAAGGAAAAAGCTCAGCTTGGCTGGCGCGCTTGACAATTCATATGTGCCTGCGCGCGGAAGGAAATTCGTCTATTTCCCTGTAAATGAAGGCGCGAAGCTGCCTTCTGGCGCGAAATTGGTGGAAAAGAAGCTGGAAAGGAGAAGCGAGCGCCCGAAAACGCTGCGCGAGGCATTGGCAGGGAAGTTGAGCGCGGCAGAGATGGAGGAGCTTGTTACTTCTTTTGACTTGATGGGAGACATTGCTGTTGTGGAAGTGCCTGGCGAGCTTGCCGCGAAGGAGAAGCTCATTGCCAGCGCTCTCATGAGTGCGCACCATAATGTGCGCGTGGTTGCGAAGAAAATCAGCGGCACCGCAGGGGAGTTCCGCATAAGGCCGGTGCAGGTGATTGCAGGCGAGAAAAGGACGCACACCATTTACAGGGAGGGCGGCTGCGAGTTCGAGCTGGACATCAACAAGGCGTATTTTTCGCCGCGATTGGGAACTGAAAGGGGAAGGCTGTGCGAACTGGTGAAGCAAAACGAGCAAAAGGCTGGGAGGAAGGGTGGCGGGAGCGCAGGAGAGCGTCAAGCGCAGGGCGCTTGGCGCGTTTTCGGGCGGCAGCCCGAAAGCCCGAAGGGCGAACACGTGCTGGTGCCCTTTGCAGGCGTGGGGCCTTTTGCCATCAGGATGGGCAAGGCTGCAACTGGCGCAGAAGTGGTGGGAATTGAGCTCAACCCGGGCGCATGCTATTATTTTGAGAGGAACGTTGCGCGCAACAAATGCGCCAATGTGCGAGCGGTGCGCGGGGACGTTGCCGCGCTCCTGCCTGGCAAGTACAAGGGATGGGCGGACAGGCTGGCAATGCCGCTTCCAAAGGATGGCAAGAAGTTCCTTGCGAACGCCATCCCGTGCCTGAAGAAGGGCGGGATGCTGCACTACTATTCGTTTGGAAGCGTCAGGGCGCCGTTTGCCGAGGCTGAACGAGATGTGCTTCAGGCTGCCGTGAAGTGCGGCAGGAAGGCGCGCGTGGTTTTCAGGAGAGTGGTGCGCCCCTACTCAAAAGACACTGAGCAGGTAGTGATTGACGCAAAGATTGGCTAGGCTATTTTTCAGGGATGGCTCGCTCGCGCTAAGGAAATGAAAATAAAAAAAGAAGAAAACTGTTTACAGGCCCTTTTTCTTCCTGCGCTTGATGTAGAGCCACAGGCCTCCGATGCCTCCCAGCACCACGAGCACCACAAGCCCTGTGAGCACCAGGCTCGCCAGGGGGTTGCCTTGGGGCGCGGCTGGCGGCGCAGTGCCGTTTGCGGCAGGGGCTGCTGGCTTCGGCCCGAAGATGTCAGGCAGCTTGGTAGGTATCCATACAGACGGCTCTTCCGTTGTGGAAGGCGTGGTTGGCTGAGTGGGCTGTGTTGGCGCCACTGCGGCTTTCTTGTTCGCGGTCATTGTGTAGACCGTGAAGTTCTTTGCCCGAGATGAGCCCACCCATCCGTTCACAGAGTATGTCAGCGTCTTGGACTCGCCTCCTGCGAATGTCGGGAAGTTGAACGACACCTGCCAGCCCACGCGCGATGAGTACGCGGGGTTGAAGGTTATCTCGTTTATCGCAGGGAAGCTGTCAGGGATGGTGTCTGCGAAGGTGAAGTTCGCCAGGTTGCACGAGCTTCCGCCCACGTTTTCAAGCGTGGTGGTGAGCACGGACAGGTTCTGCCCGCTTGTCATCACGCGCGTGATTGTCACCTGGCAAGAGCTTCCTCCGCCGATATCGACAGAGTAGTTGGCAGATGCCTTGGTGGGTGCGCCTGCTCCGCTTCCGCCGCCGCCCACTGAGCCGCCGCCGTTGCCGCCGCTTCCGCCGCCTCCGCCGCCACTGCTGGTGAAGGAGAACGGCACGGAGTCGGTATCAGAAACGCTGTATGAAATCGATGGCACGCCCGTTACGTTGACCAGGTTCGTATAGCTCCCTACCGTGTTCGAGGTAACGCTATACCTGAGGACATACGAGTCCCCCGGGGCCAGCGTAGTGATGTTGGCCCAGGAAATCACGTTCCCGCTCGTGTTGGTCGCGTTCACGGAAGCCGACAGGAAAGCCACGCCGGATGGCAGCCTGTCCGTAATGGAAACGGTGAGGTTTAGCAAGGTTCCATTGATGGAGTCCCCCGTGTTGGTGACATTGACGGTGAACGTTATTGCCTGGCCAGTGGTGGCGCTTGCCGCGCTGGCTGACTTGACAACGCTGATCGCCGGCGCGTGGACTCCGACCGGGCTGCTTGTCGTGTCAGAAACGTTGTCGCCGTTCGGGGGCACGCCCGTGACCGAGATGTTGTTGTAGTACGTGCCGTTGGCAACATTGCCTATGCTTGTGTTCAGCAATATTATTGCCGATCCGCCTGCAGGCAGGGAAGCAAGGGTCCAGTTGACCGTCGTGTTGTTGGCGCCCAGTGTATATGTTGTATTGGTTGCATTGAAGCTGAATCCGCTTGGCAATGTGTCAACAACCAAAATCGGGCTGAGTGTTACGTTTCCAGTGTTGGAAACATTTATGCTCCACTCCACTATGCCGCCCGGCACAGATGTTGCGGTGTTGTCAACCTTGATTGCAGTCACGTTGGCCTTGCAGACCGTGATTGCCTGGGTTGCATTCGCAAAGACTTGGTCGCCGTTTGCAGGCGTGCCTACAATGCTTACGAAGTTGCTCGTTGCCTGGCACTGCGTCGGGTAGTTGTTGACCGTGGCGTTGAGGTAGAGCGCCTGAGTTGCGCCTGGCGCCAGGTTCAGCACTGTCCAGTTGGCAAAGTTGCTTGTGTGGTTAGCCCCGTCGGATGCGCTGGAGAAGTTGAGCGCGGAGTCTATCGTGTCGTTCACAGTGAGGTTGAGCGAGACGTTTCCGTTGTTGGTCACGTTTATCTGGTACTGGACAATGCCCCCCTGTGAAGCCACGTATGAGGTCAGGTTGATCTGCAGGGCGGTGGCATTGGCCTTGCAGACGGTGACTGCCTCAGTCGCGGATGCATAGACCGGGTCGCCGTTTGCCGGCACGCCCACTATGTTCACGAGGTTGTTCGTCGACTGGCACGCAGCCAGTGAGTGACCGACCGTTGCGTTGAGATAGATTGTTGCCGTGGCGCCCGGGGCCAGTGAGATGCCAGTCCAGTTGGCGAAGTTGTCAGAGTGGAAGCTGGCAGCAGGCGACGAAGCGGAGTAGTTGAGCGCCGTGTCTATCGTGTCGTTCACGGTGATGTTCAAGGTGACGTTGCCGTTGTTGGTCACGTTTATCTGGTACTGCACCATGCCGCCCTGGGATGGAACCTGAGAGGTCTGGTTGACCTGCAGCGTGGTGGCATTTGCCTTGCAGACTGTCACGACCATGGTGGACGTGTGGTTGACCTTGTCGCCGTTTGCGGGGGTGCCCTCAACGAACAGTGTGTTGGTGGTGCCCATGCATTCGGTCGGGTAGTTGTTGACCGTTGCGTTCATGTACAAGAGCTGCGAGGCGCCTGGCGCCAGGCCCAGCACTGTCCAGTTCACGTTCTGGCCGACGTTGGTGCCTGAATCGGATGATGCGTTGTAGGTCAGGCCGGTGGCGATGGTGTCATTGACCGTGAGGTTCAATGAGACGTTTCCGTTGTTGGTCACGTTGAGCTGGTAGACCACCATGCCTCCCTGCGAGGCGGTGTAGGCTGTCTGGTTGACCTGCAGAGTGGTGGCGTTGGCCTTGCAGACAGTGACGCTCTGGGTGGCGGTTGCGTTCACCACGTCGCCGTTGGGCGGCGTGCCCTGGACTGAGACCAGGTTGCTTGTGGACTGGCACTCCGTCGGGTAGTAGTTGACCGTGGCGTTGAGGTAGAAGAACCGGGACTCGCCA
>CAITKI010000113.1 GCA_903892905.1 uncultured Microcaldota archaeon
AGCCCGACTTTCACAGCTGCGCGCACGCCCTCCACGAACTTTTCGAGGTTGGCGCGCACCAATGCCTCTGAGGATGGATTGCCAAACTGGTAAGTGCGCGTGTATTTTCTGCCATTATGCAAAATAGAGGTGGCAGGGCGCTCCTTTTTCTCGCGCGTGACGATTATGCCCTCTGGGCTAGGCTTGAACGACAGGCGCTTGTGGCTTCCCTTTGCGCCCATGTTCACTTTTTCCTCAAGGCGCTTCACTTCTTTTTTCTGCATGCAAAGCTAAGGGGGGAAGAAAATAAAAAGAGGGCGCGCGTGCGCCCCATGATAAAAAAGAAAGGGGGGTTGGGCTGCTTATGTCTTGGTGTGTATCAGCACGCTTGCGGGCTTCCGAAACACGTTGCCCAGCTTTATGCCGACAACTATGCCGATTTTCTTGTTCTCGGCCAAGTCAGCAAGCCTCTGCGTGATGATTCCGTCGAAGACAATGGAGTAGATGTCCTTCTCGTCCTCAAGCGCTTTCATCATCTCGCGCACTGGCATCTCCTTGGTGGAGACAAGCTCAGCGTTGTAGAAGCGCGCGCGCAATGTGTTCTCAAGCTCGTCAAGCGAGGCGAGAAGCGCAGATGGCACTTCAGCTGGCTTTTGCACAACAGGCGCTGCCGGCGCAACCGGTGCTGCTGCCTGTTCATGCACAGGGGCTCTCGGTGGCATGTCTGGCTGCACCTGCTGCTCCACTGGCGCTGATTGCGCCTGTGCAGCCTGCTGTTCAGGGGGCAGCGGAGGCATCACATCATGCCTGTCGTCGCGCCTCTGGCGGTTGCGGTCTTCATACCTGCCTCCGCGGTTGTTGCGGTCGCGCTCGCGTCCATATGTGGGGTACTTATCCTTCCTGTCCTCTCCCACCTGGCTCATGGGCTGGCTGGTCTCGAATGGCACCTTTGACCTCAGGCACTTGATGAGCTCCTTCCTTGTAAGCTCCTCCACTTCCTTGCCTGCAGGCGCGCGGGCCACAAAGTCAATGTCAGCCACGCGGGCAAGCTCGTTGAGGATGATGTCCCCTCCGCGGTCGCCGTCCAGGAAAACTGTGACTTCCTTCTCGCGCGCAAGCTTTGCAATCGCATTGGTGACGTTTGCGCCTCCCACTGCAACCACGTTCTGCACGTCGTTCTTGAGCAGGTTCAGGACATCCGCCCTGCCCTCCACAATCACAATGGCATCCATCTTCTCAATGCCTGGGCCGCACGGGAGCTTCTCAGGGCCGTACTCGGATATTTCCGCGACCTTGACCTCCTGGCGCACCATTTCCGAGATTTCCTTGCTCTCGGGTATCTCGTGCGTAAGCATGCTCTTGAGCAATGTCTTTGCCCTGTCAACTAGGATCTTTCTCTTGGCATTCCTGGTGTCCTCCACCTTCTCAATGCCGATTTTCGCCTCGCAGGGGCCCACGCGGTCCACTGTCTCCAAGGCTGCTGCAAGTATGCAGGTCTCCACCATGTCAAGCGAGGAGGGCAGCTTTATCTTGCCCACGCTCCTTCCGCCGCGCGGGTTGAGGTCCACCTCAATGCGCCCAATCCTGCCGTTCTTCTGCAGGTCGCGCAAGTCCAGCTCGTCGCCCAAGAGCCCTTCGGTCTGCCCGAAGATGGCACCCACTACGTCCGGCTTTTCCACCAATCCGTCAATCTCAAGATTAGCGTAAACCAGGTATTTCACCGTGTCAATGTATGTCTTTCCCATAAAATTTCCTCCGAAATTTTATGCATTGCCCATCAGGCAATGCACATTTGATTCATCTTTATTCCAGTTTGATTCTCTGTTGCTTCTTGTCATCCTTGTTTTCAAATCCCTTCACAGCTTCCACAATGCGGGATGCATCGCAGTCAGCGGAAAGGGTTTTCCTTTTGCTTGTGTGCCCTGCCACAATTTGCACGCGGCAGGCTAGCGCTTTTTCAAGCTCCAAAAGAAGGAACCGGTTGGCGCGCCCGTCTTCAGGCGCCTCAGGTATGTCGGCTTTCAGCACAAGCGGCGACTCCGACACCAGGCAGAGGCGGAGCCTCTTTGCGCCAGGGTGCGCGCGGACTGAAAATACCGTTGCCATTGCACTTTCTCCGAAATCATGCGAAGCGCGCAAAAGCGCGATACGGCACGTATTCCATCGAAAAGATTTGCCTGCTCAAGCCGGCATGGGCCGGTTGTTCAGCGGCTGCTCGCCGCCCCCAAACGCGCGAATGCGCGAGGGAAATGAGCGTGAAATCCTTATGATGCCAGCCCGCGCAAGCGCGGGCAATGATGTTCCTTCTTCTTTGTTTGAAACCGGAAACCTGCGTTCCCGGAGCGTTAATATCACTGTTTTTTGTGTGCGGCGCGCTGTTGACAGGCAATTCACAGCGGTGAGCTCCTTCTGCCATCCACGCGCAGCACTCCCTATATGGTTTTGGGGGTATATAAAGCCCGCACCCAAGAGGGCGCATTTGGGCGCTTTTGCCCTGCCAGAAAGGCAGGATTTTATCCCTTCCCCCCAATATACTATTATGCGCAGGCTGGTGGGAGCCATCGCGCTTCTTTTCATCGCCTTCCTTCTCGTTTTGTTCATCCCTCTCCCTGCAATCCCTTCCCAGCTGGCGCAGGAAAGCGCAAGCGCGAAGCTGGGATTTGGCATAAAATCAGCCGAAATTGCAGATTCTGATGGCTCTGGGGTGGCGCTGCTGCGGCTGTACCTTGTTTCTGACGGCGCGCGCAACCTGTCTGCCTTCTGTTCCTCTCGCCCCCTCCAAAACAACATCTTGCTGCTCTCCTTTCCCTCTGCGCCTGGCGTGGATGAGAGCCTTCCTGTGAAAATATCTGCAGCGCTGATGAAAAGCGGGCTTTCCTCCCGCGCTGCTTCCATTGCGGATGCGCTCTCTTCGGAAAACACGCTCATAATCGCTTCCACAGGTGCAATTCCCATTCCCCTTCTTCAAAACGCTTCGGCACTTGAGCACCAAAACACCCGCGTGATAGTGCTTGAGGCGCTTTCAGGCAAAACAATAGACGAAAACGGCAATCTCGCGCAGCTGAACACCAGCCTTCCGAAAAACTTCGTGCTAGTGCATCTTTCTCCCTCTAACGAGGAAAGCGCAGTGGCAGAGGTGGCAAGGCGCGCGATTTTCCTTCCAGGCCTAGAAAGCGTGCGCGCGTCTTACTTGCCGGGCAACATAACGCTTGTGGTGCCCCTGAACGAAAGCTCTGCCTATTGCCGTGCAGTGTGCGAGGCTGGCGGAGGCAGGTACAGGTTTTCCGACAGCGGGCTGCTCTCTGCCTCTCCTGGCACGCTGATGGGGCCTGCAAGGCTTGCAGCAGGGCAAGACGGCATTTACGAATTTTCACTGCCTAATGGGGAAGAAGTGGGAAGGAACCTCAAATTTTTTGCACTGGCTATTCTTCCTGAAGGCGAGTCATTCAGGCGCGAAATTGCAGGCGGCGAGATAAAGCAAGGCTGGGCAAGCAGGTTCCAGCTGAACTTTTCGCGCGGGGGCAAGTATGCTGTGCGCGTGATAGACCAGTTTGGCAGGGTGCATGCGTCCGCCTTTGTTTCAGTGCCCGCGCTTTCAGTCACTCCTGTCTCATTCGAAGGCAGCAGGTACGAATTCCTGGCGCTTCTTGATGGCGTTCCTGTGGAAGGTGCAATATCTGCCCGGCTTGACAACGGCTCTCCAAAAAACTATTCAGTGCATGAGGGAAAGCTTGTAATCTGGTCTGCCCCTTCTTCCGGGAATCACACTTTCGGGTTTGAGTTTTCAGGCTCGCGAGCGGATTACCAATTCATCTCCTCCCCATCTGGCATGGGCGCGCTTATTGACACCTACCTGCGCTTTGGCGTGCCTGCTGCAATCTTTGTGCTTGCGGTCTTCCTATTGCTTCGCGCAGGAAGGCGCGCGAAATATTCCATCACATTTCCCGAAGTCGCGCTTTTTGACCCTGACGTGGTGAACGTAAGCGCCGAAGAGGTCGTCTCAGCCTACACCCGCGCAGACAGGAAGTTCGGGGGCTTTTCCCTGCCATGCTACCCATCGGAAATCGCAGATGGGCTTTTGCAGGAAAAAAACAGGCGTAATGCAATGCCCATAAACGCGCACAGTGTGCTTCGCATCCTGCGCAAGCTATCAGCGCAAGGCGTTTTTGCAGAGCATGAAGGTGCATTCATCCCAACTTCCAAGATGGGCGGGTTTTCCGCGCAAGAGCTTCACATGCTTCGCATTATGCACGAATGCATGCTTGAGCAAGGACTGCGCTTTTCCAGGAAGCCGATTATCACTGTGAAGAAAGGCGAGCTTGAGCTTGCGCTTTTCAGGGGCAAGAAATCCCTTCTGTCCGGCATTGGGAAGGCATGCCGAGCAGTGGTGTTTGAAAGCAAGGAGGCGCTTGAGAAATTCCAGGAAGAGCTTGCGGTCCCTGGCTTTGAAAACAACAGGATACGCCTTGCGCTGGGCAACGATTTGCTTGTTTTCGTGGTTGCAAGCAGGGGCTCGCTCGGTGGCATTCTGCCTTAGTGGTATTATGAGAATGGCATTTTTGCTTTTCATCATCGTGCTTTTCGCACCCCTGTTTTCAGTGGCAGAGATGGGGCAGGCGTCCTCCCAAAACACTGCGCTTGCCCCTTCCCTTCTTGGCGCAGAAAATGCGTGCAGCGCGCCCTCGCGGCTGCCAAGCGAAGATGACATTTTCTCAGTGGCGGACGCGCGCATCGTCTCCCTCATCCCGCAAGTTGGCAATACGACGTCAGACTTGGCAAACGCATCCATCCTCTGGTCATGGTCTGCAGCTTTTCCAAGCGAGGCGCGCTTTTCCATCCGCGATGAAGCTCGCTGCCCTGCGGGGGAAATCCGCTATTTCTCCCCCTCCTCCCCAACGCTATCCGGCGCGCTTTCCTATTCGTACGGAAACTCGACAGAAACCCTGCCTCTCTCAGCAACCAGCGCAAATCCCATTCCCCTGAACCTGTCTGCAACAAAACTGGCCGACGCTGACTTCCTGCAGCCGTTCGCTTCCCTGTCTTTCATCCTGCGCGCCGATCTTTCCATCATCTATTCATTCTCAAAAAGCAGCTACGCCTATCGCTGCAGCGACATGGACGGTTACACTGGCTGCGGCTGCGAGAAAAATCATGATAATGGCTTTCGCACCTTCAAGCGCAGCCTTTCCGACGCGCGCAATTTCTCAGTGGAAGTGGGCCCAAACTCGCTTCTTTGGCTGAATCCCCCTCTTTCCTCCCGCCTTGCAGGCAATGGGGATGGAAAAGTGGCTCTATTTGCCCGCCGCCTTCCTGCAAACCTCTCGCTTGCTTTCCGCGGAAAAGAAATTGCCAATGCGCAGCCCTATTCATTTTCAGTGGCTACTGGCCCCTGCGGAGAGGCAATAGTGGGCAGGGAATTTTCATCATCAGACGATGCCGCTACTGGTGTTTTCATCAACACAAGCGCGCCCATTTTCCCCTCGCAGCTTGTGGACAAGAACGCATCCTACCTTCCATTCTACCTGGAATTCCCCTGGCAAGCCGATGCTGGCAGGGCAAATTTCACCATTGTTTTCGAGGATGCTTTTTCCCACCAACAGATATTTTCACGCGAGTTTTCCGTGAGAGAGCCAACGCCTTTCTCTTCATTGCCAGGTGCGGCTGGTGAGGGCGGCGCGATGGAAAAAAGAGAGGCAAGCGATGATGCAACATCGGCAGCCTACCCAACGCGGCAGCAGCAGGCTGCGTTTCCGGATTTTTCAATCATCGCCGTGGCATTTGCGTTCCCGCTTGCCATAGGCGCACTTGCGCTGTCGCGCCGCCTTGAGTGGCTGTAGCGTTTTATTCCTTGCCTTCTTCATCACACCATGCTTGAAATCGACGGCTCACAAGGCGAGGGGGGCGGGCAGGTGCTGCGCACCGCGCTTTCCCTTTCATGCGTGCTCCAAAAGCCAGTGCACATAACAAGCATACGCGCAGGCAGGAGCAAGCCCGGGCTTGCTGCGCAGCATCTCACCGCCTGCCATCTCCTTTCCAGCATTTCAGGCGCAAAAATGTCTGGCGCAGGGCTCGGCTCCACAGAGCTTTCATTTTCCCCTGGAAAAATCTCAGGCGGGGAATACAAATTCGACATCGGCACTGCGGGCTCGTGCACGCTTCTCCTTCAGGCTGTGCTTCCTGTCCTTGCGCATGCTCCTCGCCCAAGCTCGCTGGAAATAACTGGCGGCACGCACGTGTCGCACTCGCCAACGTTTGAGTATTTCTCAGAGGTGTTTCTGCCTGCTGTCCGCAAGTTCGGCGTGCGCGCAGATGTGCAAATGCAGCGCGCAGGCTTTTACCCAAAAGGAGGCGGGAAAGTAACGCTAGCCGTGGAGCCGTCAAAGCTTCGCGGATGCAAATTCCTGCCAGAGGCGCAGCCTGTGAAATATTCCATCCTCTCCTCCTCCCTTCCCCCTCATGTCCTTCAGCGCGAGGAGAAAGAAGTGAAAAAACTTTTCCCAAACGCAACCGGCGTTGCGCGCGAGGCAGAAGCATCATGCGCAGGCAACGCGCTTACGGTTTGGAGCGGCTCATTCGGCGCATCCTCGCTTGGCGAGATTGGGAAGCCTGCGGAAAAAGTGGCGCAGGAGGCGTGCGCAGAGCTCATGCGCGAGATGCCTGCAGCGCCTCATGAGCAGGGCGCAGGCCCTTCTGTTGACTCGCATTTGGCAGACCAGCTTCTCATATACGCTTCGCTTGCAGATGGGAAAAGCGAATTTTCCACTCCTGTGTTTTCATCGCACCTGAAGACAAACGCGGAGGTCATCCGCGCCATGACAGGAAGGAATATTAGGCTTGGCAACGACAGGACAGTGTCGGTCGAATAAATCAGGTGGTAACATGGCAACGAAGGCAAACGTCGCACTTCTGGATTTTGCAGGCCTTGGGCTTGCAGCCGTCATGGGCATAATCGTGGCGCTTGTCAACCCTGCTTTTCTCGCAATCATGCTCATTTTCCTCGTGCTTTCCGTGCTTGTGACGCGCTACGGGTTTGAGAAGAAGCGCGACTTGGGGCTTTACGAGCACGAGAGGAGCTGGGAGAATGTATTGGCAAACGGGCTCATCCCCACAATCTGCGCGGTTGCAAACCCCTGGATTGGATGGGGCGCCTATGTTGGCTCCATCGCCGCAATCACCGCGGACAAGTTCGCATCCGAGCTTGGCGTGCTTGGCGGCGAGCCCATCTCCCTTCTGAACTTCAAGAAGACAAAGGCAGGCAGGAACGGCGCCATCACGGTGTTTGGCACCCTGATGTCTCTTGACGGCGCGCTTCTCATAGGCCTTGCCGCAATGTTCCTCATTCCCGGCTTAGATCTTAGAAAAGTGGTGGCAATCGGCCTCATTGGCTTTGGAGGCAGCATGGTGGACAGCATAGTAGGCGTGCTTGAGGAAAAGGGAATAGGCACCAAGGCAACCACCAACGCAGTGTGCGCGCTCTTCGGCGCGATTTGCGGGCTTGCATTCCTGTAGTCAGTATTTCACTCCAAAAGAAGCATGCGCGCGCTTGCTGATTTCGATTTTTTCCTTTTCTTCCATCTTCTCAACATGTATGCCATTGAGCATGCGAACAGACACTCTGCGCGCGAGCTCGTCTATTTTCGCTGCCTCTCCTTCGGCGACGATTTCCACCGTGCCGTCAGCTAAATTTTTGGCATAGCCTGAAAGGCCGATGGATTGCCCTATCCTGCAAACAAAGTCTCTGAAACCAACACCTTGCACGCGGCCTGATGCAATAAAACAAGCGCGGAACATTGCAACCCTCCCAACACCATCATTCGTTTCCCTTGGCGGCTTCCACGTAATCCTCGCCCAGCTTCTGCACGAACCAGTCCACGAGCTTATCGAGTTTTTGGGTGTTTTGCGCATATTGGAGCTCTTTCACATAGGGGATGGTGTCCTTTACTTTTATGTTGACGGGCGGATATCCGTTGCGCATGAGGATTAGGCTGGTCAGCAGCCTTGCCACCCTCCCATTGCCATCCCCGAATGGATGTACTTCGATGAATTTCAGGTGCGTTGTTGCTGCAAGTTCTATCGGATGGAGCTTCACCTTGTTCTTTGCGTACCATGCAAGGAATTCCCTGAATTTTCCGTTGACTTCCTTTTCGGATGGCGGCATCCAGTTCGCGCCATCTATCGCAACCGGGTAATTCCTTATCCTTCCGCCCTGCTGCTCATCGATGTTCGCCATCATCATTTTATGCAGCCGAAGGATGAGGCGCTTTGAGACATCTGCCTTGCATGCCATTATGTAATTCAGCGCTTTTTCCGTGTTGAATATCTCGTGTATCTCCCTGAGGCTTTTGCCTGACGGCATCACCTTCTTTTCAAGCATTGCCGCTGTTTCAAGAAGGGATACGGAATTGCCCTCTATGGCGTTTGTGTTGTATGTGAACCGTATGGTGAAGTCGCGCTCCCTCTTTTCAAGCGCAATCTGAGGGTAATTCTTCACTTTCTTCTGGAATTCCCCTATCACAAAATCAAGCTTTGCCAGCCGCTCGGGGTCAAGATAGGTGTATTTTTTCTTCACAGGTATTTTGTACTTTATGATGAAAAGCTTGGTGAGCTTTTGGAGTTCTGCCTTATTGGGCATTTTCTTCCCGATGTATTCCCGCAGCGACTTCCACTTTCCCCTATCTGTTCTGAGGTTGTGGGCAAGGTAATAATACGCCACTTTCCCTGTTTTTTTCCTTGCTACGAAAACCATTGTTACCACAAATCTATAAAACTCAGAAAATTCTTATAAATGTGGTGGTAAGACTACTCTTTCTCCAGAGGGAACAGGTCATACTTCACGTTGTGGTCGAAAATTATCGCACTCTCAATCTTTCCAACCCATGGGAATGCCTGCCTCAGCGCTGATACCTGGCGCTGGAATTCCTTTTGGTCGCGCACTTCCACAATCATCTCAAAATTCCAGCTTCCCAGCGTCTCTAGCAGGAACACCGCGTTCGGGTTTGCCTGCGCATAGCCATAGATTTTCCTGCGCTTCTCCTCATCCAAGCCATCCACCTGCAGGAAAAGCTGGTAGCACTGATAACCATACTTCTGGCAGCTTACCTGCGGCGATGCGCCCTGCAGGATTCCTTTCTCCTCCAGCCTTTTCAGCCTGAAAGCAACCGTGCTTGCAGGCATGCCTGCCTTCTTTGCAATTGCAACAGTTTCCGCGCGCGCAGATTGTGAAATCGCTTTCAGAATGGCAAAGTCAGCGCCATCCAGTGTCTGTTTTCCAAGCTTCCTGCCAAAGTATGGCGTCTTGGCATTGGCTTTTCGCTCGCCTGCTGCCAAGTAGTCTCTTGGGAACTGCGTTAGCTCCATCCTGATTGCCACTTCCCAGCCTGCAAGCACATTGCGCGCCTTCTCCTTGATTTTTGTGAAGATGGAATAGAACTCAAAGTCATCGCGCGCCATCACAGCGAAGGCAAGGTCAAACCTGCCGCCAAAATCAGCGAGCCAATACACACGCGGGTGCGCCACGAGGTATTCCAGCATCTCTTTCCTGCCCTCCTCAGACTCAAAGCAGCAGAAAACCCCGTAGCCGATATAGCCAAGCTCAGAGAAATTCACCAGCGCCATGTAGCGCTTCACCACGCCCTCCTTTTCCAATCGCGCGAGCCTATAGCGCACCACTTCAGGCGAGGATCGCACGGAGCGCGCAATCTGCTTCACGCCCGCGCGCGCCTTGCCTTCCAGCGCGAGCAATATCTTCCTGTCGAGGGCGTCAAGTTCCATATTTTCATTTATAGCAAAAAAAGCTTATAAAAGTTGTTGTTTGGCATGATTTTTGCTAAAAAGTATAATAAACCACAATAACCACATTGAACAACACAGAACAACAGAACGGAAGAAAAGAAAAACAAAATTGGAGGTGGATTGAAATGGCATTGATTATGAAGGATGGAAAGGAAATGCGCGTGCCCGGAAGGGCAATTCCTGCGGAAAAGTGCAGGCCGGAACGGGTTCATTTTCCGGAAATGCACTGCTATGTGGATTTCGGACCAGTCCGTATGCTCGATGCAATGAGCTTCAGTGAATTTAGGAAAGAGCGCACGGTAGCTCAGATTCAAGCACTGGTGGAAGCCAGGCAGGCAAAAGCGCTTGTAGCGGAGGATACCGGCGATCTAAAGACGGCTTACCTTCTCGTGGTAAAATCTGCGCGGAGCCTAGAGGATGTTTGCAAGGAGATGATTGCAATACGCCGCAAAGAACACGAAGATTTTGTCAAGTACCATGCAGGCGGCTTTCACATGTTTAACTTCGGAGATATTCATTATAAAATTCTTCAGGCGTGGGATGCGGCATACGACTACGCAACAAGCCCAGAAGACAAAGCAATGTGTGCTGAAAAAAAAGGGTTCTTCGACCGCTTATGGGTGATTTCCGGCATTCTGGAAGACACTCGCGTCTCCATCACCCGTAAATCCATGAGCGATGCCGAAAAAATCGAGCTGCTGCGGATGCTTGTGCGCATGAGCGAGATAGTCGGGCCGGAGTTTTCGACCTACTCGGAGTTCGATGTCAAGGGTGTCAAATCGGAAATTGCCGAGTTGGAAGGGCTCTCGAAGTAGCTAATGCGCTGAAAAATTGGAGGTTGATTGATATGATGCAAAAAACCATTGCAACTGGCGGAAAATCCCTGCCCGTCAAGGCATTCATAGAAAAAAACAGCCTTGGCAGCTGGAGCAAGTTCAGGTCAATGTCCATCAAAGACCAGAACGAAATAATGCTGGGTGCCAAGTGCTACAAGAAGCTTGGGGAAAGAGTGCATGATTACTTGCATGAAAATCTGGGCGCAGAAGAGGCAAAAGAACTATACTCTCCTGCGAGCCGCCTCAGAAGCATAGTCCACCTTACCAATAAGAAGGCCCTCAAGACTTTTTGGGATAACAACAAAAAGGAATTTGCCGCCGCAATAAGGTGCGTTTCTGCAAGTGACAGGCTTAGAATAAGCGAATCCATTGCCATCGCCACTGGAAGAAAAAATGCCGCATCTGCAGCCCGGTCTAAATTGGACGGCATGATCCTAAATGACGGCCTGGACCGGCTTGTAAAAAGACACGAGAACGCAGAAAATCGCGAAGGCCGCCGGTGGGGAGATGCTGTGAACAAACTGGCAGCGCAAGAAAGGCCAGTGGATTTGAGCCGGCATGTGGGAGTAATCGATATAATCTTCGAGGCGAGCCAATGCATGCTAGGTGAAATAAAAGAACACAATAATGAGCGCGTGTCACACGTGTACTTTGTGGGCGTTTTTAATGCAGATGCATGGTATCTTGCGAAGAAGATTAACGATGTGATCAGGGCACTCAAGAATATCAAAACATCTGGGAACGCATTGCCTGAAAAGACAAAAAATCAAATAAATGGATGGGTGCGTGAGTTGTCAGATATGCCCATACGCTCATACACTGTCCGTTATGGGATTTAAATTGGCAAACTGCCAAGAAATAGCAAAACCGTTCCCTCTTTTTCTTTTTTCAATCCTTCTTTATCGGCAGCGGGGACGAATAGGGCGCGAGGAGCTTGGCAGCCTGGTTGAGCGCGGCTGAGACGTCTGCCTCGCTTCTCCCTCCCGTGCAGATTATCTTGCCGTTCTTGAAGAGAAGCAGCGATGTCTTGGGCACAAGGAACTTCAGGATGGCGCCTGGGAACTGCTCAGGCTCGTATTCCACGTCTGGCACTTCGGACGCAATCCCGTAAAGGTCAAGCTCCACGCCAAGCGCGGCGGATGCCACGATGTTCTGGATGACGAATTTGGGCTTGAAGTTCTTCGGAGGCGTGATTTTCGAGTATTTCTCGAGCATCTTCATGGTGAGCGCAATGGCGTCCGTGACCTCTTTCTCGTTCTTCCCGCCTGCGCAGATGATTTTCCCGTTCTTGAAAAGCAAAAGCGAGGTTTTCGGGTCTTTCAGCTTCAATATGGCGCCCGGGAACTGCTCAGGCTCGTATTCCACGTCATGAAGCTTGTAGGCAATGGTGTAAAGGTCAAGCTCAAGGCCCAGCTCGGAAGAGGCGACGATGTTCTCGATCTTGAAAGTAGGTTTTATGGCTATCTGGGGCATGCTGCCTTTCTTAAATTTCTTTTTGCTTTTGCTCTTTTTCATAAAACCCCTCGCAAGGAAACCCACAATTTCAATCGTGGGAGGAATTGCGCTCTCCATATTCTTGAATACATCCCCGAACCATCTCTTTTGAATGGAATCTGGTTGTTCCGAAACCCTGAATGTTCTGTTGCAGTTTCTGGAAATTTCACCGGCATCCTACCGTCTGCAAGCCTTTTTATAGCCGCAAAATCCTTAATAAAGACATGCTGAAGACCATCCCAACGGCCATCGAGGAATTGCCCGGGCAGCGCGCC
Organism: uncultured Microcaldota archaeon; assembly: GCA_903892905.1. GTDB lineage: Archaea > Micrarchaeota > Micrarchaeia > Anstonellales > Anstonellaceae > UBA10161. The sequence goes on from CAITKI010000113.1 coordinate 12,377, forward strand.
ATGCTTGATGATACATTGTCTTCCATGTCTGACGCCATGAACTTTGCCGTTTCCTCCTGTTATGAACATGAGGAAACCAACGCCTTCCGGATGCACCATTTCAATTATTCTGCCCTTCGCAGAAAATTTAGCCTTCCTGCCCAGCTTGCAGTTGTTGCCAACAAGTATGCCTGTTCTTCCGTGAAGGAGGCAATCAAAAGAAAAGCCCCAAGACCAAAGTTTTCCGGCAAGTCTATCCATTACGATGCAAGGAGTAGCAAGATAGACCTCGTGAAGAAAACCGCAAGCCTCCTTACAAAAAACGGGAGGCTCAAGATGAAGCTCAACGTTCCTGAATATTTCCGGAAGTTTTCCGATTGGAAGGTCAAGGAAAGCAATCTTGTCAAGTGCAGAGATGGGAAGTTCAGGCTGATGATTGCTATTGAACGCCCAACCATCAAATCCAATGGCACTGGTAAGGTCATTGGGGTGGACCGAGGCATCAACAACATTATCGCCACTTCGGAAGGATGGCTTTACGAAGGGCACGATGTTTTTTCCAGAAAGCAAAGGTATGTTCTGTTGAGGGCAGGGTTGCAAAGCAAAGGCACTCGCTCCGCCAAAAGGCATCTTGTAAGGATGCGTGGCAGGGAGAAACGTTTTATGCGGGATGTCAACCACTGCATAAGCAGGGCTTTGATAAGCACTGCAGGACTGAATGGGGTCCTGGTTTTGGAGAACTTGAAGGGGATAAGAGCCGCAAGGCATCGGCACGAGCAGAACTGGCTCTTTTCCAACTGGGCTTTTTACCAGTTGGAAAGCTTCCTCGCATACAAAGGAGAAGAAACAGGAGTTGCTGTGAAGTTCGTTCCCGCGAGGGACACTTCCCGTGCCTGTTCCATATGCGGCAGCTTGAAAAGAGGGCAGAGACAAGGCTCTGTCTTCAAGTGCAAAACATGCGGCGTGATTCTCCACGCCGATTTGAACGCTGCCAAGAACATCCTGCACAGATACACTTCCATCAGCGGGCTGCAGTCAATCTGCCCATTGCTCCCGACCGGGTCGAGCAAGCCCACGTTTTTAACCGTGAGTAATTGACATAGAACCAGCCCCATACAAACATTTTTAAACCGTCTGAGATATTTAAAAGGGCAAGGTATTTAAACTAGACGCAGGGTAATCATCCCCTGGCTGCGGTTCTCGCTGCCAAACGCTATTAAGGTGATGAAAAATGAGACGCTCACTTGGAAAAATGTCAAAAAGAAGCCGCGCACTTGGCCAGTCCAAGCGCAAGCTCACGATCCCCGGGCTGATAAGCGGGTATTCCATCGGCGACTGCGTGGCTATTGACCATCAGTCAAAGTACTCAGGCATGCCGCACCCGCGCTACCGCGGAAGGACAGGCACCATTGTCGCGCAGCGCGGCAAGTCATACGTCGTTGAAATAAGCGACATGAATGCCACGAAGCAGCTTATCATCCCCCCGGTGCACCTCAAGGCAGTGGGGAAGAAATAAACGGTGGTCCACATGATAGGAAAAGGCGCAAACGAAATCCGCCCGGCATTGCTCGCCGAGGTGGAAAAGATACTCGACAAGAGGCAGGGCACGGCCGGCGAGTTCGGCTTCGAGCAGCAGACCACCCTTGAATACGCCAAGCGCTTTTCCCACCTGAAGTACAACGACGCCAAGGAGATGCTCGACGAGCTCGAGAAGCTCGAGGTGAAGACCGAGACCGCGGTGAAAATCGTGGACCTGCTCCCGAAGAACAAGAGCCAGCTCATGCTCATCCTTGTTAAAGACAAAGTGGAGCTTCCAGAGAAGAAAATGGAGAAGGTGGAAGCGCTCATTGCGGAATACTCGAAAAAGGCAAAGAAATTCGAGCCCAAAGTAGAGGCACTGCCCGATGCGCCCGCGGCCGCGCCAGCAGAGGCGCCAGTCGAGGAAGCGAAGGAAAAGAAGAAATCCGACTGACGCATAGCATTTTATAATGCCTTAAACATAATCCACGTTAACGCAGGTAATGAATAACGCCCGATGATTTTATGGAAACACAGCCGCTTTGGCGGCTTATTTCCAAAAATCCAAACGGAATGATTTTATGGAAATGGAACTGTACGCCCGTGTCATTGACTTCATGCCCGAGGGCAGGCCAACCGACCGCATGCGCGAGCCCATAGCGCAGCTTGTGGGCGAGAAGTTCTTCACCCTGCTTGAGGTTTCCATCATCCGCGGCTCGGCAGTCGCGCTTGGCCAGCGCCTGTGCATTGGCAAGGAAGGCAGGGTGGAAGTGGAGAAGATAAAAAAGCGCCTCGACTTCCAGGACCTATCCGCAACGTCGAGAAGCGAGCTTCCCATCGCGGCAAGGAACATAATTTCGGACCGCGAGGCTGATTTCGTTTCATTCTTCAATAAAGCAGGCCCCATCTCCATGAGGCTGCACCAGCTTGAGCTGCTTTCCGGCATTGGCAAGAAGCACCTTCAGGAGCTTTTGGGCGCGCGCGAGGAAAAGCCTTTCGAGAGCTTCAAGGACATCCAGTCGCGCGTGTCGCTTCTCCCTGACCCTGCAAACCTCATAGTCTCGCGCGTGAACGAGGAGCTTGGAGGCGTCTCGAAATACTACTTGTTCGTGCGACCCCCGTCCAAGCACTACGACGAGTTTTGAGTTTGCGCGCACAAGGCTGCAGTTCTCATTTTAATCGTTAGTGCCAAACATATGCATGCCTCATGGGTCCGTGTGGTAACCTGGATAGCCGACGAGGCTTCGAACCTCGGGGTAAGGGTTCAAATCCCTTCGGGCCCGTTAGTTTCCATCTGGTGGGGAAATGGACCTCCGTTTTCTCCTCATTTTCCTGCTTCTTCTGCTTGCGCCAGCAAACGCGCTGTTCCTTGCAGGGCAATCAGAACAAGGGGGGGAAATCTCCGTGCTTTGCGAAGGGCAAAGCAAAGCGTTCCTGTCCCTTCCCACAGGCGAGCTTCGCGCGCTTGCGCTTGATTCTGATTTCCAGGCAAAATTCATCCCTGACGCAAGCGGCCCCTACACCATCCAGTGCGGCAATGAGACTCGGACAATTTCAGTCTTGCTGCCTGCGCGCGCGGACTCAGGCGCTTACTCCAGCGGGGAGAACTTTTTCCTCGTGGCAGGGATGGCAATTGTTTTCCTCGCCGCTCTTTTGCTTGCCGCAAAAATTCTCCTAAGGCAGCGCACAATCTTTTCAAAGTCATTTAGCGGCGGGCGCGTGAGGCTCTATCTTCGCGCAGGGGAGGACCTGAGGGACATAAAGATAACTGACTTGCAGGGCGGTTTTGATGGCGCGCCGCTTTCGCTTTCCATCCCGCGCCTTGCCGCAGGCGCAGAGTGGAGCTGGGAATATGAAATCAGCGCAGGCGAGCCGCTGCTTGCCGCGCGGCTCTCTGCAAAGTGCGCCAAGGGCACCATCTCCCTTGTTTCAGGCACTGGGGAAAATAACAGCCAAGCGATGGAAAAAAACAAGCGCGAGAAAAGAAAGCTTCCAAAGCATGCGGTCTGAGGTGCCTAGTCTCCTGCGTGCCAGCCGCCTGCCACTATCATCAGAATCACGATGTCCACCAGCGCAAACGGAAGCATGAGTATGGGAAATCGCAGGATAAGCATTATCTGCACCGAAAGCAGGGAGATTGCGAGTATGACGGTTGCCGCAATGGAGCTTTTCCAGCACAATACCGAGCCTACGAACAGCACCAAAAGCGCGCAGCCAGTCGCCACTGACACGGGCAAGTTGAACTGCACGAAAAAGCCAAGCGCGGTTGCGCAAACAAGCAGGATCTCGGCTATCATTGCCACAAGCACGCTGTCTGCAGCCTCGTTTTTCCTGGAATGGTAATCTGCGCACATGTGCGTCACCGCGCGGCACAAAGCTGCCGCGCAACCTCAAGCGCCTCCGAAGGCGACATCGAAAAGACTTTCCTTTCATTGTATTTAAGCGTTTGCGCCATTCTTGCCGCCTCTTTTTTGTCGCGGTTCCCGAACAAGTCCCACCGCGCGTCCACCACGGCGTTCTTCAGGCTTTTTTTCTTGTGCGAGAAAAGCGCGCCAATCGCCTTTTCCTCGCACTCAGTCATCAAAAAGCCGGTTTTCACAAGCGAGACAATGCACGAGTCCACCTTCGGGGCTGGCAAAAAAGCAGTCCTTTCCACCAGCGCAAGCGTTTCTGTTGTGTAGGTGAGCTGGGCAAACACAGAAAGCCTTCCGTATTCGCGGCTTCCCGGCTCTGCCATCATGCGCGCTGCCACCTCTTTTTGCACGCAAAGCACTGCCTTGTCGAAATTCATGCGGGCAAGCTTGAGAAGAATGGGCGAGGTGATGTAGTAGGGGATGTTGCCCACAATCCTGCCAAAGCGCGCTTTTTCGTCGTAATCTAAAAAGTCGCCCTCATGCACGTGCACGCGCTTGTATGTTGCAAATCGCATGCGCAGCTGCTTGGCAAGCTTGGGGTCGAACTCCACCGCGGTGATGTGGCCTGCGCCTGCGGACAATAGCTTCACAGTGAGCCTGCCGTCGCCTGCGCCGATTTCCAGCACGGAGTTGTTGCGCGCATCCGCGCATTCCGCCTCGTAGGCAAGCACGTTTTCATCAACAAGGAAGTTCTGGCCCAATTTGGCGTGCATAATTGCGCCTCAAATTTTTGTGATCGATTTTGCGGAATCATGCTCCACAATCACGGTGTGCTCGAACTGCGCCACCATTCCCTTGCCAGTGTCGCGAAGCACAGGGTAGGGGTGGAGCGCGCCGGAATTCAATAACTCGCGAAGCGCTGTTGCGAGCGTAAGGCGCGACTTGAAAACATTGCGCAGCCAGCGCTCCGCAAAGGGAAGCGAGAAGTAATTTGCAACAATGTATTCCATGAGCTCGCGCGAATACTTCATGCGGAGGCGGGGAGTTGCCTGGAGCGCGAATATTTCCACCTGCGATGTGTCTGCCACATGCCCGCTTCCAGTGGAGGCGAACGGCTCGATTGCGAAAATGTCCCCTTCCTGCACCATGTATCCCTGGTGCCCGCCGATGTTGGGTATGTCCACGCCTGCGTGGAGAAGGTAGGGCTCTATCTTGTGGCCGGTAAGGTTCTCAATGGGCTTAAAGCCGCGCGACACTATTTCCTTCTCAATGGCCGCGCCGATGTCGCCGACATAAACGCCCGGCTTTATGAAAGCAAGCGCCGCGTCAAGCGCGGCAGAGCTCGCCTCGCACAACTTGCCCTGCTCGCCGGACAGGTCCACGGTGACTGCGGTGTCGCCGATGCAGCCGTCTATCTGCGCGCCGATGTCGATTTTCACCACGTCCGTCTCGCCGATGAGTATGGCATTGTCCGCCTCTGGCGTGAAGTGCGCGGCAATCTCGTTAATCGAAATGCCTGCGGGAAAGCCGGGCTTCCCCCCCGCATCCACAATCATCTTCTCAAGCGACTCTGCAATGTCAAAGTAGGACTCGCCTGGAAGCACAAGCTTGGGCGCCTCCTTCAGCACAGATGCCGCGATTTTTCCCGCTTTCTCGAAATTCGCGTACATCTGCGCAATCTCCTCTTCGCTTGGCTCGTCATGGGAATGCACATGCCCCTCATGCCCTTCAGCCCCTGTGGAAACGTCATCATCTGCCATAATATCACGTATGAATTGGCATCCTCAGCTTTATAAGGGCGCGGGGGGAAATTGCGCCATGGCAAGGGACTTCGCCAAGGGGAAAAAGAGCGAAAATGCAAAAGCGCAAGGGGCAGCCGGGCATCATAGCGCGCAAGCAGGCGCAAGCGCGCACGCAGGATTGGGCAAGGCAGGCGCCGCGCAGGAAAAAGGCGCAAGCGCGCACGCGATGGGGCAAGGAGTGTGCATAATCTGCGGGGAAATAAGCACAGGCACCCCCGCCCTGCCCGAGTTCCCAATCCGCGCGGCAAGGAAGCTCCGCGCAATCCTTAAGCAGCCTGCGAAGCACACCATTGCATGCAAGGAACACCTCGCCGAGGCAAGGCAGCACCGCGCGAAATTCGAGAAAAAGCAGCAGGATTACCTGCTTGGTGCGGTTGCGTTTTTTGCATTGGTGCTGTTTGGCGGCCTGTTTTTCGGGAAGCTTGGCATCAGCACGTTTTTGCCTGCCATTTTGGGCGCGGCAATCATCGCATTCCTTCCTTTCTTCTATTATTTTCCGTCGTTTGGGAAGTAGCTGTTTTTCGCCCCCAAAAAGCCTTATAAACTTCACCACCGCCGTAACAGCATGGGAGGGGCGTTAGTACCAAAGCACATATTTCTTATCCTACTTCTTGCGCTTTCCCTCGTTCCGATTGCAAATGCCATTGCTTGCCAGGCATTCAATGGAGACTGCGGGCCGCAGGGCCAGGACCCAAGCCTGCCATGCTGCAGCACCCTTGTCTGCGCCCAGGGGCTGTGCAAGCAGGCATATGGCGGCGCCTGCAGCGCAGATGCCGATTGCGGCAGCGGCCTGTTCTGCAGCGGGGGGGTGTGCAAGGGCTGCAACTGCAACACATTGGCAATCTGCAGCGGCGTGGCGTGCAGCTCAGGCGCGCAATGCTGCAGCGGCTCGTGCGGCGGCAGCCCCTCTGTATGCAAGCGCTGCCTGGGCATCGGCGACTCCTACCAGAACGGCATGGGCGCCTGCTGCTCGAGCCTCGTGCAGGACCCTGGCAGCGGCAAGTGCATCGAGGCTGCCACGCAAGGCGGCAGCGGCAACTGGTATGACAACATCTACGTCTGGGCGGGCCTCGCGGTGCTGATGTCCGCAATGTTCCTCGGGCTTGCCTATATGGCATCCCAGCTCTTCCGCGTCCAGGTCCTCGAGGCATGGGTGAGGATTGAGCTTGGCGAGCTTGTCAAGAGCATGGTGATCGCGGTTTTCTGCGTGGCGCTCATTGCAAGCACGAATGCCGCCGCGCAGTTCCTGTCAGGCGAATCCGGCGCCACCGACGTCATCTCCGCCTCGCAGCAGTTCATGGTCACCCTTTACAGCGACGGGCACTCGCTTTACTCCAAGCTCGCCATCGTGTATTTCAACGTGGCGAAAGTGGCATCGTACTCCTACACGGCAGGCACATCGATTGGCGGCTATGCCACCATAAGCTACTCCTCCTCCCCCGCGTCGGGCATGTCGCCCCTTGTCGCCGAAGTTGGCCAGGCGCTTGACTCGGTGGCGAACTTCATGCTCCTTGCCGCAGCGCAGGCCGCGTTCCTGAAATTCTTCGGGGCAGCCGCGCTTGTCATGCTTCCCGTGGGCATTTTCCTGCGCTCGTTCTCATTCACGCGAAAGCTTGGCGCCACCTTGCTTGCCGCGACCATTGCATCCGCAGTCATCTACCCTGCATCCGTCCTGCTTTCGCAGCAGGTGTACGGCACTTTCTCGCCAGACCTCAAGGCGGGCATCGCGAACGTGGAGGTCACGCCAGCCGAAAACCCGCCCTCCTCCAGCGTGGTGTGCAACACCTTCATGCAGTATTTCGTGCAAAGCCCCATCCCGTTCCTCGGAGGCGAGATAGGCTGGTGGATAGTGGTGGGCACGCCAATCTGCGCCATTGCCGCAATCACGGGCGGCGGGTTTGTGGCATGCATGTCCGCGGTATACCAGATAATCAGCATGGTGTTCATGATAATCAAGGCGCTTTTCCCCATACTGCTTTTCGCCTCGGTGTTCATGACAATGGACGAAGGCACCAAGGTCGACAGGCTGATGGATAACTACTACGCGCCCCTGCATGATTACGCGCTGCCCACAGTCGCCAAGTTCACCATGCTTTCCCTCACCACTTTCCTCATCCCCATAATAATCACGCTCTCGCTCCTGCGCGGGCTCGCCACTGCATTCGGCGGCGAGGCGCAGCTTTACGGGCTATCCAAGCTGGTTTGATGAAATTTCCCCTAGCGCTTGCATTGGTCGTGTTCGCCTCTTCAGGGATTTGGGCAGCCAGCGCGCCGCCTGCCTACCTCGGCGCCAACTCGACTTGCAGCGTGGAAACCTTCGGCGTGGTGGGCGGGGGCATGGCAGTCTCGCTCATCACAGTCTCGTTCGCAATCGTCTCGTTTGGCATTGCGCTTGCCTACATGTACTCCAAGGTGCGCGAGGACGCCGCAACCGGCGTGTGGGCAAAGGACGAGGCATTCAACCTCGTGATTTCAGTTCTCCTGTTTGCCGGCCTTCTCATAGTCTTTTCCGCCTCCTGCTCGCTCGCCTATGACTATTCGGGCGGCAACCCCATCTACGCCTCGCAGAAGTACCTCGACTCGCTCATCTCCTCAAACGGGCTGAACATCCTAAAGACGCTCTCCTCGGACAGCATCACCAACCAGCTGGACGCCACCAAGTACCGCTACCTCGGGCTCACGCCGTTCTGGGGCGAGGGCGCGGCGCTGCGCTCCAACCGCAAGGCATACTCCGCGCACGAGGAGTACCTGATTGACCTGTACCTGCCCATCATCGCCAGCCTCTCCGCGCAGAAATACATAATCACCGGCATTGCCTGGATGGGCGCCTATGTGCTGCTGCCATTCGCCTTCGTGATGCGGCTCATCCCGCCCACGCGCGACTTCGGCAACGTGCTCATCGCGCTTTTCTTCGGCCTCTACATAGCGGTGCCCACGCTCTACGCCATGAGCGGCAAGGTCTTCATGACGGACATAGCGGGAGCAGTGTCGCCCTACACCACCGACTCGTCGCTTGAGAAGTTCTGCTCATACGGGCTGGACAACGCCCAGCCGGGCTCGTGCGGGCCCTCGAGCGGCACCGTGCTTTACAGGATAGGCTCCACCATCCCTCAGGCGGTGTTCCTCCCCAACCTCGCAATCATCGTGGCAATCAGCTGCATCATGGCGCTTTCAAAAGCATTGCGCGCGCTAGCGGTGTGAACATGGAATTTGCAACCGGAAAGAAAAACAGCATCGGAATCCGTTCCCTCCTTTTCCTCAGCCTCGCGCTTCTCTCGCTCCTCGCCGCGCCGGCGCATGCAGCCGCCGTGACGTGCGGGCAGACCTTTGAGGGCTCAGGCACCTGCACCGGCGGCACCAATTCATTTTCCTGCTCCACGCTTACCCAAAACGGCATAGGCTGCTGCGAAGAGGCAGGCTGCCAGTGGTCTACTTCCCCGGATCAGGATACCTGCAAGGGCGGCACGCGCACCGTGACCTGCTCGGGCTACAATGACAACCCCCAGGGATGCAATGCAATGGGCTGCAAGTTCAACATGAACGCAGGCGCAGGCAGCTGCGGGGGGAGCGTGGGCGGCAAAGGATATGGGGTGGCATGCAACAGCACAAGCGACTGCGCCAAGTGCCTGGTGTGCGACCCTGTTTCCAGCAAGTGCACGCAGAAGCCAGGCATCTGCACCACCATTCCCGCGGAATACGTTCCGCAGGCCCCGCCCCTGGACCAGCCCGGCACAGGCATCACCCCGCAGTCCGCAATCGGGAACCTGGAAAGCGGCACCACTGGCGGGATGGGCGGCGCAGTGGTGGGAAGCGGGACCAACATCTACAATGCAGGATGGTTCTCGGACTGGAAGGCGATGGGGTTCATTGGCGTGGCAATCGTGTGCTCCATAATCGCGCTTGCGGCAATGATAGGCATTGCGTTCAACATGCCCGAGGTGCGCGCGTTTGCCAACACCGAGCTTCGGCAGGCCGTGATTTCGGTGCTGCTCATCGTGTCGCTCATCGCGATGGTCACGTTCTTCAACGAAATCGCGCATGACGCGGTGTATGCCGCAGGCCTGCCGGTTGCCTGCAACAACGGCGAGCCCTACAACGGCGAGCCCTGCTACGCCACGGCGGCAAAGGCATACCTCGGGCAGATTTATGACACCGGGAACGAGTATGCGCAGACCGAGCTGCGCGAGTCCATCGTGAACGCCAAGCGCGCGAGCTACGGCTACAACCTCAACCTGAACAAGATATACCTGCTCTTCGCAGGCATGTCCATCCGCTTCAACGCGGGCGACACGCTGGTCGCGGAGCGGCATGGCGCGCTTTTCACCCAGGCGGCAAAGATGATGTCGAGCATCTACTCGCAGAAGTATTTCATCGACGTGATAACATTCGGCGTGGCGCCGCTTTTCATATTGCTTGGCATTGTGCTCCGCACCTTCTTCTTCACGCGCAAGCTCGGCGGGCTTCTCCTGGCAATGGCAATCTCGCTGTTCATAATCTACCCGCTCACCTATGCGTTTGCCTGGTACACGCTCAATGTCACGGTGTATGGCGAGAGGACGCTTGCTGTCGCCGACCCCAACTGCCCCGGCGAATGCACAGGCACCTATCCAGTCGCATTCTTCACCTCAAGCACAGGCGAGCTTGTGCAGTTTTCCACCATGCAGTCCATAATGCGCGCAGGCATAAACGCGGCCAACTGGCCAAACGGCGGGCCGGGCGGGGCGTTCCCGGGGCTTGTGGCATGCCGCGACCTGGCTGCGATAAACCTGCCCTCAAGCGTGGCGCCGAATTCCTGCCCTGGCTGCCCTGACTACTGCCGCGACGTGCCGTTCCCCTCAGGCATCCCTGGCTGCAACATAACGCAGTGCTCTGCATGCAACGCCGGCTGCAAGATAGTGCGCCAGCGCCTCGACTGCCAGACCGACCCGTCCTGCGCAGGCAATTGCCCGCTTTCCTGCCGCACGCGCGTGCCCCTTGAGAACAAGTGCTTCAGCAACGAGGCCGGCGGCATCATCCCCGCCAACCTCGCAATCAGCTGCTCTGGCTGCGGCAAGTACCCTGCGTGGTGCCGCTTCCTGAAAAACGAGTCGGGCGTGCTCACGCGCGTCTACAACGACCCGAACAAGGACATGGCGTGCGCAAGGATTGATTCCGATCCCACCTGCCCGCAGCAGTGCTCCTATGTCACCAGCATGGGCAAGGACCTCACCTGCGACTCGCTTTGCAGCGACCCGATCAGCGACACGGTGTGCCCCAAGGAATGCCGGGTGAACGAGCTTCTCAACAGCCCCTCATGGGCCAGCACGTATGACCTCGCCCCGCCCAACCTTACCAGCGCGTGCCGCGAAACGCCGCAGATAGCCGCGGCATGCTCTGCATGCGCCAACCACCCCGAGTGCCTGGTCACTGCAGGCGCAATCACCGGCTGCTCGAAATACCCAACCATTTCAAACGGCTCGGAGCTCTGCCTGGACTGCCCTGACTACTGCAGGCGCACCGCAGCCAACTTCAACGTCGTGTTTTCCAGCTTGTCAAACGCGGAGCGCAGCGCCTCCAACTTCCCTGACGTCTGCGTGCCCACGCAGACCAACAACATAAACTGCAGCGCTTCGGGCAATCCTCCTGCGTGCGCCTTAAACTGCTCGGTCAACGCCTCTCTTAACACGCCGCCCCAGCTTTGCAGGCCGCTGCAGACGCTTCCTAGTGCGGACAAGACGCTGTGCGGCGCCTGCCCTGATGAAACGCGCTACAGCCTTCGCTTCAACAAGTCTGGCATATGCCCTGGCGGAGGCTCCAGCACCCAGAACGATAGCGGCAACAATAACATCACGACAGGCGCGCCTGCCGGCGGCTATGACGTCGTCTTCTTCCCATCTGGCAATAAGATGGCATCTGGCGCGCCTGGCAAGATTGCCGGCACGCTTTGGCTTGCTGGCGGGGCGTCTGTCAACACAATTTCTGCACGCATCGACCCTCCCAACCCAAGCAACACCTCCAACCCTGCGGGCTTCTGCAACGGCACAGGGGATGATGGCCAGGGCAGCGGCGGCGCCGCGCCCGCCGATGGCTCGATACAATTCCAAGCCCCCACAATCCGGCTTGCAGCCATGAATATCAAGTACGAATACAAGTGGTATCTTGACGGCGTGCAAAACTCAAGCGGGCAAACCGCAGGTTCATTCCCGTCCGGCATCGAGGCATATGTCTCAAACCCATCCGGGCCTGTTGCCGTGGGGCAGAACTGGACATTCTCATGCCGCGCATTCAGCGGCGCCATTTCTGGCTCCTGGAAAAATGCCAGCGTGGTCATCCAGGCACAAAACCCGTCCATGGTCTCCTCGCGCATTTCAGCCGCGGTTCCCCCTGCCACCGCTGCCAGCACGCTGGTGGGATACTGCAACGGCACTGACAGCGGAGGGGCCCCCTTACTGTATAACTATACATATTACCTGAACGGCGTGGCAAACTCCACTGGCCAGACATCATCCGCCCCATCAGGGACGGAGGTGGCGGCGCCCACCAACATCCAGCCGCCGCTTGCCGCAGGCCAAAGTTGGAGCTTCTCCTGCAACGCATACAACGGCTCTGCCTATAGCGGCTGGCTTAACAGCACGCCCCTTACTATACAAGGCCCGCTGCCAGAGCCGAACTGCACAGTCACCATCGTGCCAGTGCTTCTCCAAAGCCAGTATGACTGCGGCCCGCCTGCGTGCAACGACAGCTGCATGGGGCCCATTGTAGAACTTCCAAACCCATCCAATTCGCCATGCGAGGACGCAAACCTCACGGGCTGCCCCTATGGGTGCCGCGTGAAAGGGGCTGGCGCGGATTACTTGAATGGAAGCTGCGCTGCAGCATGCGCAGGCTTGCCCGCAGAATGCTTCGTGGACCCGACAGTCCCGGCGCCCGCGCCCTGGCCAATCTGCAGCGAATACCTGGGCAATGGCCCGAAAACCTGCCACAGCACAGACTGCATCGGGCTCAACGCCACCACATGCGAATCCCCCGGCACAGGCTGCGCCTGGGATGGGCTGCTTTGCGACAAGGCCGCATGCACTGCCAAGCCCAGCCAGGCATCGTGCACCGGCACCGCGGGCTGCGTCTGGATGTACACTGCCAAATACGTCCCGATAAACGACAGGCAGGAGCCATACAAAGACAGGACTGCCTGCCGCCAGTGCCCAGAGGAATGCAGGCTGGCTGGTTACACAGGAAGCTGCGGCGTGACGGGCAACAGCGACGGCAAATACGTGGACTGCAGCGAATCAGAATGCCCGCCCACCTGCAGGGTGCCAAAGCCTTCGCCGACGTCCACCCCTGCATACGACAACTGCCAGCCATATCCTGAGGGCAACTACACTGCATGCCAGGGATGCCCTGCGCTTTGCAGGCGCCAAAGCGACATATCGATCAGCAGCTGCTCTTCCTACCCCAACTGCGCAGTGGGCGATTCGCCCACCAGCTGCACTGGCGACTGCCTGCTTGAAAACCCGCCCGAGAAGGCGTGCGAAGGCTGCCTGGCCTGCGACTACGACTGCATATACTACCCATCCATCCGCACGGACTGCTCGAGCATCTGCAGCGACGAGGCGCTGGCCGGGCCTGTCAACATCGAGCCCAACGACTTCATCAAGAGCCTGCCAGGCGCAAAGACTGCGTATGTGGAAACCAAGAACATCGGCACGCTTTACCTGCCGGCTGTGGTGCTGCCGCTGTTCTGCATAGTGATAGTGATTGCGTTCATCCGCGTGCTCTCGCCAATCCTTGGCGGCGACATCGAGATACCCGGGCTTGGAAGGATAATATGAAGATGAAAAAAACGAAGAGGGCGCCTGCAAGGGGCATGGAACGGTAAGGATGATATGAAGGGTGTGAAACGAAGAGGGCGCCCGGACAAGGGCATGAAGGGTAAGGATGATATGACGGCTGGAAAAACTAAGAAAACGGCATCAATTTTCCGCTTCCTGCTTTTCGCCAGCATTGCCCTTGCGCTGTCCGGCGGCGCGCTCCACGCTGCAACAGCATCGCCGAACTACACGTACTTCTGGCTCGCGCTTCTCATCCCGACAGCCATAGTGGCAATCGCCTACATGGCAAGCTATGCTTTCAGCATGCCGCAGCTGCGCGCAATATTGCAGGACGAGCTCCTCCAGATACTTGCAACCGGCGCAGTGGCGCTCACGCTGGTGGGCACGCAGCTTGTGGTGGACCAGTACGTGGTGGCCACGCTGCAGGCATCCGGCGCAACCGGAAGCGACATCACCGGCGTGATGGACGCAGCCTCGCTGAAAATCAACTCGCTTGCCAACAACACCACTGCCGTGCTGCAGAACATGCAGGACGTGAGCATGGCGCTTGGCAAGGAGGCATCCAAGGGAGTGTTCTGCAACTTCATGGGCGTGGGCTTCTCGCTGTCGAACTGCAGCCCGTTCAACGCCTACCGCGGCAGCCTCACGGCGTCCGCCTTCACCACCACGGTGGCTCTTTCCGACACCTATGCGCAGTCCTACATCCTCTCGCTTGCGCGAAGCTACGGCTTCACATTGCTCATCCCGCTTGGCCTGCTGCTGCGCTGCTTCCGCGCGAGCCGCGGCGCAGGCGGCGCGCTCATCGCAATCGGCTTCGGCTTCTACACGGTCTATCCCGCAGTCATACTTGCCACCGACAACCTGCTGCACAACGGCACGCCCCCCGGCGCGCCCGCCCTCCCGCTGGTCGGCACCTGCGACCCCCTGGAGACGCAGGTGTCCACATCGCTTTCAGAATTCACGGACTATGGCGACTCCCTCACGGACTACGCCGCTGCGAAAGCGCTTGCGTATTTCGTGCTGGTGCGCGTGCTGTTCCTGTCCATCCTCAACCTCATAATCACGCTGGGGTTCATCCGCGCCTTCGCGCACATGATAGGCAGCGAAATAGACGTGTCCGCGCTGGCAAGGATATCCTAGGGGAAAAATGCACATGGCAAACGAAAAATCCCGCATCGCCCTCTTCGTTTTCCTCAGCCTTGCCGCCCTCCTTCCCCAAGCGCTGCACGCGGGCACGCCCTTCACCTGCGGCTCAGCGAATTTCAACGACACCATTCAGGTCTGCGCGATTGCCGTGCTTGCAATGTTCGCCCTCATCGCGCTTGCCTACATCGGCGGCGAGGCAATGCAAAGCCCCCGCATGCTTTCCTGGGCAAAGTCCGAGGCGGTGCAGGCGTTCGCCTCGCTCGTGATAGCGTCCATCCTGATTTTCGTGCTGTTCACGATGTGCAGCTTCCAGGTCGGCGAGCTGAATTCGGTTTTCGGCTCCGCCATGCCGCTGATATACCAGGATGCGCCGGCGCCCTATGCAGGGGGGCAGGACAGCCTGTACACAGGGGCAATGCGCTACACCGAAAACCTCGCGGCGCTCGCGCTTGGCAACATCGCATCGCTGCGCTACGACCTGGGCGCATATGAGCTGCGGACGTCTTTCAACACGTTCGTGTGCAACGGGGTTTGCATCTTCTCGCTTTCAAGCACCAGCGTGTCCTACTTCGGCGGCGAGAGCATGAACCTGGCAATCTCCAACAACCTGCTTGGCATCGCCACGGTCTCCTACCTCTCCGTGATTTTCCAGTACTTCACGCTGGTGTACATCTACAACGGGCTCTTCCTCACCTTCCTGCCGCTTGCGATAATCATCCGGTCCATCCCATTCTTGCGCCACTTCGGCGGCTCGCTCATCGCGATTTTCGTGGCGCTTTACATAATGTACCCGCTCATGCTGGTGGCCGACGCCTACATCGCGCCAGGGCTGGCCTCGGGCAGCGGCGCGCCCATAACAATGTACAGCCGCGACGGGCTGAACTGCCAGGGCATCGGCGTGTTCTCCACCGCCGCGCACACCGGCGCGGTGTGCAGCCAGGGAAGCAGGCCTGAATGGGACATGGAAGGCAAATGGCAGCAGTCGGACATGACCAATCTGTCTCCAAACACGCTTGGCAGCGCAATCCAGTTCAACGTGCTCATATTCCTCACCGCGATATTCCTGCCTGCGGTCAATTTCATAGCGATTGCGGCATTCGGCCGCGAGCTTTCGCGACTGCTCGGCGAGGAAGTGGACATGTCAAGATTGGGGCAGATGATTTGATGGCGCATGCAAGCAGCTGCAATGCGCGCCAATCCTGGCGGAACAGGCAGATGATTTGATGGCAAGCGGAAAAGCAACCTTCGGCAGGAAGCCAAACGGCTACCTTCTCCTGCTCAGCGTATTTGCCATCCTTCTCCTTGTGCAGCTTGCAAGCAGCACCTCTGCGTTCGAGGATTACCTTACAAAGCAGCAGACCTACTTCCAGAACCGCGTGGGCGGCTGGTGGGGCATTGCCGTCACGGCAATACTGATATGCATCGCGTTCAACACGCTGGTGTACATGCTGGGCTTTGCCCTTGAGAGCCAGGAGGTGAAGAACTACGCAAAGGCCGAGTTCCTCCAGGTGAGCGCAAGCTCGCTGATGATATTCCTCGCAGTCTCCCTCATCTTCACCGTCACCAGCGGAAGCGCGAACGTATCAGGATTTTATTTCATGGGCGACCTGCTTGGCGACGGGGCGTCAAGCATAAGCTGCGCGGCCTCGCAGACCGGCAGATTCTACTTCTGGAAAGGCGAGGGCGACTTCGGCCAGGGCCCCATCGGCGCATTCAAGTGCAAGCTGCAGGAAAAGATAAACGCGCTTGACAACGCATACGCCGACGTCTCGCATGCCAACCTTGCTGTGGAGCAGTACACCTCCATATGCTATTATCTTCTCGGCGTGCCTGTCTATTGCGGGGACTGGGACCTGGGCATGCACAAGCGCGTGGAGGAGGCGCACCTGGTGGCGTCCAAGCTCGTGGACCTGCAGGTGGCGCTGCATTCCGAGTTCGTGCTTGCCGAGTACGTGCAGCGCAACATGCTGTCCGTGTTCCTGCCCTTCGGCCTGGTGCTGCGCATCTTCCCCCTCACCCGCGGGGTGGGCGGGCTTTTCATCGCAATCGGCGTGGGCTTTTTCTTCGTCTGGCCCACATTCTTCCTGCTCACCGACCCGACATTCGTAAAGGTGAACAACCCGCCCTCGCAGGCAATGCAGCAGGGCGTGTGCTTCACTGGCTTCCGCGGGAGCGCGGTGCTGCTTGCAGGCGTGGTGCAGACGGGCGGCGCAGGGCAGCAGTCGGACCTGGCGATACTCCAGGGCAAGGACCTGGTGTACCAGATGACAATCGCCACGCAGTTCTACCCCTTCATCGCGCTCGTGCTCACGCTCATATTCATACGCGCCATGACACCGCTTCTCGGCGGGGACATGGGCGAGCTCATGAAAATGGTATCGAGGCTGGGATGATGATTTTTGCTTCGCAAAAATGCGCGCCAAAAGCTGCGCTTTTGACGCTGGTATCGAGGCTAGGATGATATATTATGTATTATGTATGATGCGCTGGAATGGTGGATGAAAGCATTTGGTTGATGCGATGGAAGGCATGGATGACATGCCGGGATGCCGGATGAGAATATTTGGTTGATTTGATGGCGGCAAACAAGCAGCACGCATTCGCGCTTCTCGCGCTTTTGCTAGCCTTGCTCATCCTCGTTTCTGGCTGCACCAGCAGCAAGTACAACCCCTGCTGCATCAAGAGCGGGCTTTACGACGAAACAGGCGCGCAGCTTTCCAGCCCCAAGTGCTATTTCCCCAACGAAACCCTGTTTGGCGACTGCACTCTTGACGTGGGCGTCAGCGGCGCCGCGAACTGCACGGACCACTCGTCCTGCGCAAGCATAACAGGCGAGGAGGCATGCTCCCAGACAGCCTCATGCGCATGGAACGAATCCCAATCCCAGAAATGCACTGGTGCGCAGGCAAGCTGGCTGCTTGCGGTCTGCCAGGACCTGGTGCCGAAAAGCTGCGTGAACAACAAGTGCACCGCCATGGTCTGCGGCTACTCCAGCATCAGGCCCTCGCCTCCCCCTGCTTCCCAGGACTGGGACGCCAACAAGTCAGCCCAGGACTTCCAGGCAGACCAGCGCACGCTTTCAAACGCCATGCCGCCAAACGACATGATACTGCCTGCGGTGAACCTGCAGGGAGCGACGTGCGACTTCAACAGCATGAACAAGAAGCTTTACAACAAGATAACCTCCTCGCGCGGCGGGCTGTGGGTGAACTCCTTCCGCTTCGGCGTGGGCAGCAGCTTTTCCGACTACGAGACCGCCCGCAACTACTTCCCTGCGACCGACCGCGTGTGCGCTGCAAACCCGTACGCAAAAACCGACAGGTTCTCGGTCTACCTCAACAGCGCAAACACTTTCTGCCAGCCCAGCCAGTCCTATTACGCCTGCAACAAGCTCTCAGGCGTCAACTTCAAGGACGAGCGGACGTGCAAGCTTTACTGCGGAGGCGGGGCCGACCCCTACATCTGCAGCCTGATAAGCGACCCTGAGCAAAAGCGCTACATCTGCAACGCCGACGGCTTTGCCTATGCCAGCAACGACACGTGCATGCAGAAGTGCGGGATAATATCCGATGCCAACGCATGCACGAACAACGAGAGCCAGTTCCCGTTCCTCAACACCGACAGCTCGCTCCAGGCGCGCTACAGGCTGAAGTACGTGTCAGACTATGTGGTGGACACCCCGGACCCGACCCAATCGAGCCTCGCCTGCAGGGGCTATGGCCAGCCGCAAGGCGATGCGGGATTCAACCAATGGACGGTATTTGACGGCGACATGAACCCGATTGCGTGCAACGACTACACCAGCTGGGGCGACGGGCCATGGTTCTGGACATACAGCTGCTATGCCGCCGCCGGCTGCACCATCGGGCAGCCCTGCCCTGCCTGCAATGGCGTGAACAAGCTCGGCGAGCTTCGCACCTATTTTGACAACCATGCATATTCATCCGTGGACTTTGACTACGAATATTACGTGAAGAACCTTTTCGCCCAGTACCAGGACTCGCCCGACGCGAAGGGCAAGCTGCAGTTCGAGTGCGAAAGCGGCAGCGAATGCATCTCGGGCAGCTGCGACACCACGTATTACAAGCGCCCCATGTGCGAAAACATCTCCGGCGGAAGCTCCATGGCATGCGGCTGCTCCAAGGCGCAGTTCGACGACACAAAAGTGTCTTACCCGTCCTGCAACCTCAACAGCCCCCTGGCAATGCCTGCATATTCCGACACTGGCATGCAAGACCCGGACGCAGGCTCGGGCAGGCCCATAGTTTCCGACCCCATAAACAACTACGGCCCCCTGTTCTACCCATCGCAGTCAGTCCATCTCCAGAACGGCAGCGCAACCTCCAGCTTCAAGTACTATTTCCCGGCGCCTGACGGGGCATCGTCCCCCAAGCCAGCGCTGTTTGGCACCTGCGGCGTTGCGCCCGCGCAGGCGGCGCCCAAGAAGATGTGCATACTTTACGACAGGTACTGCGTGGATGTGGGCTTCGAGGAGCCGCGCATCCGCATAACCCCTGAGAAAATGATATGGCCTGCCGGGTCTGACGGCATATGCCACTACACGATGGAGGGCGAGCCATGCGACATAAACGGCGACAACGGCGGGCCTGGCAAGGATTACTGGGAATACATCTTCAACCTCAACAGCGCAAACCAGGCCGACACTGTCAACTCGGCCCACTTCGGCACCTGCAAGATGAACGGCGAGCTGATGGGCAACTCCCAGACAAACGCCACCGCGCCCTACCTTGCCACGCGCGACCTGGGCTGGTGCGCGCCTTGCACATATGCCACGCTTGCTGTCCAGAAAGTGGACTTCGGCCCCGCCACCAACCCCGGAGGCGTGGGCGCGCCCCGCCCGCTTAGCTGCTATGAATACCGCGGGCAGTTCAACTATGTCCCAGACGCGCAGACCTACCCATATGGCGGGCTCGTGGGTGCAGACCCGGACCCTGCAGGCTTGTATGACGGCCTGGCGCGCTTCGGGACCTCGTCCACCGAGCCTGTGCGCAAGAAAAGCAACCCGTCCGCATACGAGCAGGACAACGACGGGAACATACTGCAGGGCGGCAACTACGACAACCATTTCAATTACTACTGCCAGGACCAGTGGCATGGCTCAGGCGGCTGGTGGCCGACGGCAGAGCTTCCCGCGCCTTCAGCGCCATACCTGAAAGAGAAGCTCACCTCTTACCTGCAGTCCAACGTGATGCCCATACTCGACGAGCAAAGCTCGAAAACCTCGCCTGCAGCCTCCGCAGGCTGCGTGTTCGAGGCAGTGGGCGGCAACACCTACAGGTGCACTTCACCCAACTGGCTCTACACGAACTCCATCACCTGCTCTGCGCACTGCGGCGGTGCATGCACCTGGGAGGGCGGGGTGGGCGAAAGCTGGTACTGCCGCGAGGACGGCAAGGTTTACCTTGGCGAAACATTCGGCAGCGACGATGCGGCAGGGGTTGCCTGCAATGCCGCCTGCCTTGCATCAGCCACCAAGACCTACGCGCCGCTTTCGGTGTGCAACGACATGGGCGGCGACGGCGCAGTGGTGCACGTGATAGGCAACAGCTCCATGCTGGAAGCGGCAGCAGGCGGCTTTGGCTCGGTGCTGCCCGCCAGCCTGGGCTATGACACGCGCCGCTACATCGGCCTCTCAGAAGCGCCAGGCAGCACACCATCTTCCCTCGGGGGCAGCGCAGCAATAGACGTGCGCGCCTCATTCCTCAAGCAGGAATGCAACACGCCGCCTCTTACCGGAATCGAGATAATGCCCGGCGAGAATGCCACCACGCTCATAGGCACAGGCGACCTGACCAGCAAGGACAACCCTGACCGCGGCAAGCTGCACAAGTTCTTCTACAGCGCAACCGAGCCTGGCGACTTTGCCTACCGCACCGCAAACGGCATACCTGACAAGGTGCCTGGCAGCGTGGACATGCTGCTCCTGGACTGGTACCCGATGTGCAGCGGGACAGGGGTGTTCCCTGGCGATAACGAGCAGTACGAGTTTGACAGCAAGCTGGAATTCGCGCGCGCAATAATGGCGAACTTCTCCAAGCCCATGCTTGTCTGGAAGTTCGCCTTCCCGCAAAACACCTGGTGCAACACCACGTATTTCCTCGACTACATGTTCAACAACACCGCGGCAATGGTGGACTCGGGCATGATAGGCGTAATCTACAGCGACTGGATGATGCAAGACGGGCAGGGCTATGGGCCCTCGTCAAGGCAATACACCGACACCGCGTCCTACGGGGCCGACGCCCACAACTGGCAGGGGCCGATAAGCACAGGCCTTACCACGCAGGCGCCGCCCACGGTGCGCGGCTCCAGCGCACTGACCATGACTTTGGACAGCCCGCGCAGCATGTCCGACTCAACGCCTGGCAAGGGCGCCCTGTTCTGCGCGCTGCAGCTTTTCTCCAAGCGCGCAATCGGCTACATCCCGCTTGCCTACGGACAGAAGCTCTATGCCGAGAACCAGACTTGCGTTTGCCAGGCATGCAGCGACTTCGACTACATCACCGGCGCATGCGACGCTTTGGCAAAAGCTTCCACCGACCCAATGCTTCCCCAGATTTACTGCAACGACGGCGCCGTGTGCGCAATGCCCTCCGGGCGGAGCGATACCGGCAGCTTCCGCTGCGCCGACAGGTGCATGAACGCCACTGCGTGCAAGCTGTGCACAGGCCCTGCGAACGTCGGCCTCTCATCGTTCTGCAGGATGACGCCTGTTGGCGGCAGCACGTTTGGGACCTCCCGGTGCTACAACTCGATAACCGACGACTACTGGGAATTCCTCGCAGGCCTCTCGCCTTCGGAGAAATGCTGCCTGCAGGGCAACACCACCGACTTGTCGGACGCGAAATACACCTATACCATGATGACCGGCACCAAGCAGCAGTCCGAGTTCCTGCAGTTCCCCTCGCACGGCGAGCAGAACATCGACTGCGGAAGGAGCCCCGACACCTCGGTGCTGGAATACTGCAACATACGCGTGCCGATTTCGCAGAAGGAAATTGCGTGCATGCAGATACACACCCCGCTTTGCAGCACAAGCCCGGAGACCCAGATGTATATCGAGTGAGTTGCGCGCATGTAAAGGTTTTTAGGCATTGGGCGAGATTTTAAGCAAAGGGAAGTGCGGTGAACTGATGGAAATTGGAAAAGTGCGGCTGGCAGCTTTCATATTCCTCACAGCGCTCCTTCTCGCCCCAAGCGCGTTTGCCGCGTCAGCCACGTACGAAGCGAATTGCACTTCGCGGTTCACCGATGAGTGCAACCCCACGGGTGTGAGTGCCGTGACTGGGTTTTTCCCCATCCAGTGCAGCTATAATGATGGCCTGCCGGCAAACGCAATCGTGGAAAGCGTTTCAGTGGAATCCCACGTGCGCACCATCTCAGGCATGCTATTCTACAGCTTCAATGGCGATTTTTTTGGCACATATTCGGGCTCTTCTCCAGCATGCAATGCCCCCACAAACACCGTTTTCGCCCGGAACGATCCGCCATACAGGGCCCAACAGCAAAATACCATAACAATTTCTGCCAATTGGCTTGATTCGGGCAGCATAGAGGGCGGCGAACCAGTGGGGCTTTCCGCCGGCAAGCATCTCAAGGTGACGGTCAACTACTCGCTTTCAGCGCCGGCAAACACCAAGCCAAGCGGGGTAACCAAGATTCTGCCATCCGTGCTGGAGCCTGGCACCAGGGGCGTGAACTGCACCGCCAGGATCATCGACGCCGAGAACCTGGCCCTGAACTACGTGGCAACCCTTTTGGTAAACGGCGCCCCGAACGCCACATCCTCGGGCACCATCCAGAACAACACATTTGAGCCTGTCCTTATTGCAACCGCCATCCCTCTGTCGCAAGGCGACACACTGCAGTGCAAGCTGGATTACGACGACGGCGCCTTGCAGGGGGACACGGCCTATTCTGAAATTGTCGGCCCGCTTCCAGCGCCGGCAAACACCCCGCCAAGCGGCACAACCACGATTTCGCCTGTTGCCCCCTCCCCTGGAAGCGTGGACATATCCTGCACCGCCAGGATCATCGACGCCGAGAACCTGGCCCTGAACTACGTGGCAACCCTTTTGGTAAACGGCGCCCCGAACGCCGCATCCTCGGGCACCATCCAGAACAACTCCTTGCAGCCTGTGCTTTCAGCCCCCAATGTCCAGGTTGCCCAGGGCGACTTGCTGAAATGCCAGCTGGATTACGAAGACGGCAGCCTGCCTGGGGCCACTGCCTATTCTGAAACCACGGTCGGCCCAGGAAGCGGCCCTGGGGGCACATGCGGCGCAACGGTTCCCGGCACAGGGTTTTGCGACGGAGGGCCGGTATCCAATTTCTTGTGCGGCAGCATCTCCAACACTGCCTGCTGCGCCAATGCCACGAGCTGCAAGCTTGTGGGGGGCGTCTGCACGCAAACCGGCACCACTTCTGCGCTTTGCTCCGACTTCAAAGACAACCAGGCTGGGTGCCAGGCATTTGCATCCGCCGGCTGTTCATGGCGGGCGGCTGCCCCAAGCTGCGGCGCCATTTCCCAAGGCTCAGGCCAGTGCTCCCCCCGCACAGGAGCGCCATCAATGACATGCACCGATTTGGGCGGCTCGGACTGCTGCCAGGCATCAGGCTCATATTGCCAGTGGAGCGGCACGGCCTGCAATTACAACAGCCCGCTGCCATCATCCGGCCTCTGCCATTCCTTTGACAATAATTATGTTGCCTGCACAATCTCCTCACAATTCTGCACCTGGAGCGCCACCACGTGCGGCATGCCGACCCCCAACACAGGCTGGTGCTTTGCGCTGCCTGGCAAAACAATGACGTGCGACAAGATAGGCAGCTTTGACTGCTGCCAGAAGGCAAACCCGTACTGCCTGTGGAGCGGCACAACGTCCTGCACCTACAACAGCGCACCGCCGTCATCAGACTTCTGCCGCGCATTTGACGACAATTACGCGTCCTGCAGGATTGCCGGGGACTACTGCTACTGGGAAGGCAAGGAATGCTCAAACGCCAGCGGGTCATGCCAGAGCCCGCGCTTCTGCTGTGCGACGTCCGGCCTGTCATGCGGAAAGACCAACCCATACACAGGCAACAAGATGTGCTGCCTGGCCGACAACAGCTCAACGGCGTGCAACTACGGCTCGGAATGCTGCAGCGGCATCTGCGACAGCCACGTCTGCCAGCCCTCATTCTGCGACGTGGTGCCAACAATCCCGTCCTATACCGACGTCACGCTCAACCCTGAGAACGGCTCGATAAGCACCTACACCTACAACCTCTCCGAGGAGAACTACACGAAAACAGGGCTTCCAAACGCGCTCCTTTTCATGGTCAACCTGACAGACCAGTCCAACATCCAAATATGCTACGATGTCGCCGACTCAAGCGGGCATATGCAGATGACTTATGACCCGACTGCGCCTGGCTGCACCGACTACTGGTACATCTTCTGCCCGCGCGGGGACGCCTCAACCAGCTCTGGCCTGAAGTCGCGCGAAATTTGCCTGAACAGCACCAATATAGATTACAATAAGCTCATCTACCCCCAGCCGGTGCCGTGCGCAGGCGCGACGCCGCCCGCCCCGAAAAGCTACCTCGACCACATACTCTCGCACAACGAACTATACTTCTGCAACAAGGTGACGAAAGACTACGCGCCGCTCTGCTGGCCGCTCATGCTCATACTCGGATTGCTTCTCGGCGCGAGTTTTGCCGCAGGCAAGAACCCATTCCAATCGTTTGATTTCTCCTCCCCGCGCATGAACCGCGGAAGGCAGTACTCCGCGCGCGTGCAGAACAAGAGCTTTGACCTCATGAGCTATCTTATGTCAGTGGGCAGCACCGCAGCGAGCTTCGTAAAAGGGAAGACCAAGGATGAAAAGGCGAAAATGGCCGAGGCAAAAGGCAAGGTCAAGGAAGCGAAGCAGAACCTGAAGGACGGGAAGGGGACAAAAGCTGACGTGAAAACCGCAAGGGCAGGAGTCGGCACCGCAAGGCAAGGAATACGGGATGCCCGGCAGCAAAAAAGGCAAACGGCGCGCAAGGAAAAGTACGATTCAAGCGACCATAAGACAGGCATGGGCAAGTTCCTGCACAATGTCGGGGCGTTCGTAGGGGTGCGCGACAAGGGGCGGCCCGAACCGTCCAAGGATCAGAAAAAAAAACTGATTGATTTCCTGAAGCCAGTCCCGCCAAAAGACGCATTCAGCACTGATACCCAGCAGCGCTCAACAGCGACCAGCTCAACCGGGCAGGTAAACATGGTGGTGTCGCCGCACCAGATCCGCAAGGCAAAGCGCGCTTCAATTGCCGCGCTCAACAAAAAGATAAAGGAGGCGAAAACGCCTGAGGAGAAAAAGGCGCTGCGCCAGGAAAGGCACGCGCTGAGGCAGGATTTCAGGAGCATGCGCCAGAACTATGGCGTGGATCCGAACGCGCTGGAAAAGAAGGGAATGAAAATCGAGGATGGGAAGCTGAAAAAGGTCAATGACAATATCGACATGAAAAAAGTCATAACAAACGTGACTGACAGCGACAGGTTTAGCTCTGCAAAAACCCTCTTCCAAAATCCGTTTGGCACCAACCAGCCCGCCAAGCAAAATGTGCTTTCAGATGAGGGCAAGGGAACCCAGTTCGGGTTCACCAAATCAAAAGAAACCGTCCTTTCCATGATCACTTCTCCTGGCGAAGGCAAAAGCGCGGAAAGCCAGTCAGGCAGCAAAACGGGCTCATCTGCCCAAGTAAGGCAGCCAACCACTGGAACTTCAGGTGCACAGGCTACCAGCATGTCTGCTACCGACATACTTGGCGTTGGCATTTCAATGTTCAGCAGGGGCTTCTGGTCAAAGGAGGGAATGGCAAACCGCATGAAAGCCACTGGTGTGGATGAATTCTTCAAGGAGGCGTCAGGCGCCACGGTCGGGGCGGCGCTGGTCATCCTGCTGCGCTTCGTGCTCAAAAAAATGATGGAAAATGCCAAGCTGCGCGACGCGGAAAAAGGCAAGAACGATGGCTCGAGAGTAAAGACAAACCTGCGCTTCACGAGCCCCACCAAGGCCATCACGAGCCTGTTCAGGATATACGCAGTCATGTCATCGCTTTCCTCTTTTGTGAAAGGGCTTGGGGCGGCGACAGGCTCCAAATCACTGTCAGGCGGCATCGGCTTCATAGAAGGGGTCAACAGCATCAATATAGGCGGCATAGGCAAGTACAATCTCAATGTGGCAGAGCTTGCCACCTGGGTCGACCCAAGCCTGAGGGAGACCTATGTCGGAGGAGGCTCAAGCGCAATACCCTATCCGTTCAATATGGTCCAGACTGCGGTCAGCGGCGCCCTGGTGGGCGGCGACGTGCTGGTGCAGAAGGCGAGCGATGCCCTCAAGCGGGACGTCAAGCTGGCGTTTGTCCAGGGCGGCGAGGCATTCCTTGTGAAAGTCGACGAGTCCGGCAACATTCTCGATAAGAATGGCAAAGATGTCATGAAGGAAGGCAGCGGCCAGCCGTTCGCATACAAAAAAATAAACGTGAAGACAGGGGAAGCAACGGACTGCGCCGAAGTCATAGGCCTCTCTCAAACAAAGCGCACCTATGTGGTTGTCAATGAAGGCAGCTCCCCGAAAGAAACAACCTATTCAGCCATGGGAGCTGGCGCGGCAAGCTTCTATGACAACACGCAGCGAGACCGGGCAGAGACATACTTCAACAGCAATTCGTTCGTTTATAGCCTGAAGTCACAGTATGGCGGCAGCAGCCCGACAAAGAGCCTTGTGAAAAACCAGGACGGCAGCTACGTGACAAAGATTACGCTAATAGAGGACAAGGTGAACACCTGGGGGGTTGCAAGGAACATACCCGACCTGGCTTCATTGGACGGCAAGGAAGCTGCAAAGTACGTCTCGCTGCGCAACGCGTGCGAACACCAAGTCCAGCTTATCAATACGTTCCTAGGGGTCATAAACGGCAAAGACGCGCTTGACGTGATATCTCGGCTCCAGGACAGGGTGAAAATAAACGATGCGCTGGAATCCTTCAAGAACGCCCTCAAGCAATACGAATCGGTAGAATTGGGCAAGCTGACTTCCGATGACAAGCGCAGCATGTCGGAGCTCGAGGACAAAGTTTCAACGTACGGGCTTGCCCTCGTTGTTTTCGATGCAATGGGCAGCAGCCCGCTCGACATCAGCAAGGACGTGTTTGACAAGACGAACGCGACCATCGAGCAAAACATAATAGCAGTCATCGGCTTCACAAACTCATACCTGAACTGCTATTCACAGGCAATTGCAACAGGCAATGACGATGCCCTCCTGGAAATATCAAAATTCAGAAAGCACGGGGTGGAAAACCTCCAGCAGGACACAGCGGTCCTCAATTCGATGGCCACTGCCATGCAATACTATGGCATTGTGCACTTCAACAACGCGAAGGCGGAAAAAGAATACCTTTCAGGGCTCAAGACTATGGTGGACGCCGGCAGCAATTTGATGACTAACGCCAGCGACGAGAACACACTGGCATTTGCGCAGGCAACCGACAAGCTCTGTGAAACCATGATAAAGGGCGTGAGCTTCGAGGGCAGGTTCGGCAGCAAGGAGAAGGACTTGAAGAAACTTCTTGAAAATACGAACAAGTTATTGGAGGACATAAACATAAGCCACAAGGCGGGCAATGAAAAATATTCCTATACTGATGATAAGGGCACACACGAAATTGAATACAAGGATGCGGTGCAAAAATGCACCGCCGCATTGTTTACCGTTCTCCAGACTACGGTCTCCTTGCACCAAACATCTAATTCTTATCTCAATGCTGGATTAGCTGCAAGCGGCTGGCAGAACCGGCCGGCATACCAGGTTTCTCCAGAAGCTGACGCGCTCAACAGGCTGCCTGCTCCTGCGGAGGCCAGTGGCGAGCGAAATCTTTCAAGAGGATTCTATTCTCCCTCTTTCAACCTGAATAGCATTTCAAATGTAAAATATGGGCCGGGGGCAAGGTTTAACATTTCTCCAGCTATTTCTATAGAAGCTGCACCTATAGAACCCATCAAAAAAGAAGGATCCTTTCTGGAAGCAACGCAAATAGATGCCAAACCAAACACGGATAGCGAACCAAAAAGTGCAAAACTTGACTATGCCCGTACCGCTCTGACATCACAGGCTGCCTTGGATCAATCAACACACAAGCGCATAGAAACGGTGGAGAGCAGGTTTAACGCAGCAGAACAATCACTCGCAAACTCTATAGGGGGCATTCGGAGCATTTCACCTCCAAAGAACATTCAGAAACAAATAAACAATATAGAAAAAGAAATCCAAGAGCTCAAAAAAGACCCCCTAAACGAAGATAATGTTCAACGAATTGAATATTACTCGCAACTGCTCCGGCAGATGCACGATGCAGCCATTCCTCTTATTAAGAAGAAGAGATAGATGTCTTATGAGGGTTTCTATGGGTGGCATAATGTTGAAAAAAGAAAGCAAGCAACAAAATATACTCAAAAGGCATGTTAAGCAAATAAACAAATTTGCAAAAGTGGCAGTCCTCGCAACCGGGCTGACTGTGGCAGCCAATCTTTCAAATGCCCAATCTATAAACACTCCTCCAGTCAATGCTACTCAAAATATAGAGTACATAAACAAAGCAGATACAACTGTTTCCGGCCTTCTATATCCATGGGTTTATGTCAAAACGCAGGCAATCAAAGGGCGTAACATAATTCTGACATTTCTTACTGGTGCAAAGATTCATATCAACGAAGACCCAACGGAGCAGATAGTCCTCGGAAATAGAAAATTTAAGATCGCATTAAGTATCAAGGACCAAAAACAGCTAAAAGATAGCGTGTTATTGGAAAAAGACGGCTACTATCTTGTTTACTATCGTTCTTGCACAAGTTACAAAGAGATTAAAAGTTTCTATGATCGGCTGGACATTTATCAGATAAAGCCAAAATAAACCTATATGGCAAATGCTGTGGCGGATTCGCACTTTCCCCGCCCGCAACCTTTAAATCCCCTTCCCACCTTATTTTAACACTTACATAGGGGGGGTCGGCATGAACGCACAGAAACTTCAAATTGACAGGGCAAAGGCTATTGGAAAGAGCGCGAACAGGGCATTCAGGATTCCGCTCGGGACAAAAATCAAGCTCGGGGCGACCATGCTGTTCCTATATTTCGCCTCCAAGCTGATTGCCGAGCCGATATGCAGCAAGGACTCGCCGCAGGACAGGAAAGGCAAGCAGCCGGCTGTGGAAGTGCAAAACCAGAACGACTCTGCAATCATAAAAAGCGCGATGAAAAAGTACGCGGATAACGCGCTTCAGAGGAATGTCGTCGTTTCGTTCAACCAAGTGTTCAGCGTGAACGTTGTCTTCAATTCCCCTGCATACCTCCCAATTACCGACCCAAAAACAGACAACACCGTAGTGAGGCTGTCTCCCGAAGAGCAAAAGAACCTGGAGGCCGGCGGGATGGTCAAGCCCATGGGCAGGCCCTATCTCCTTATTCTGGTCAAGGGCGCTGACGGAGCCAACAAGGTCTACGTGTATGAACTCAAGCACACCGACATAAAGCAGGCAAAGCCTGATTCGGTCAAAACACAGTAGTTCTTCTTTTCATTTTTTCTTCTGAAGTTAGCAAAAGCTCGCGCTAAGCAAGGCAAAAATCACTGCCGCGTGTGCATGTTTCCGCTAGGGAAAGCAAAGGCACATGGAATGCTCGCATTTCAGCCAAGCAGCGCCCTCACCCTGTCAGCCAGCCTTCCAGGCACGCGCGCCAGGTAGCCATCCATCACGCCTTTGCGCACGGACTTTTTCAGGTCCATTGCAAGCTCGCGGGGAAGCGGCTGCCTGAAATGCACAAAATCAATGAGCGTTTTTTCAAGGTCGGAAACAGGCAGCCAAAAGTCGCCGTATTTCACCATGCCAAACCCGAAGAACATGCTTCTTCCAATGCGCCTCACGATATAGTTGCTTCCAAGGAATTCCCTTCTTCCCGCCCTGACCTTCCTGGGCGTAATCACCACCGGCACTGTTTCCTGCTCCCATGAATTGCGGAGCGACAGGGCATCCTGGAGGCCGTAGTAGAACGGCTGGAAGGCAAAGCCGACAACCTGCGTCTCCTGCCTGAAAGTGTAGACGCCCCTGCCAATCCTTTGCAGCTTCCCCTCTTTCAAAAGCTTGTGAACCATAAGGTTCTGGTACCCTTCCGAGAGCCTCCTCCTTTCGAAGAATGTCTTGATGTCGCGCGCGCAAAACGCCGGCTCCTTCTCAAAGCGGAGCCGAAGCTCGGATGTGAATGTCATCCAAACCGCCTCCTAAGCGCAAGCAGCATCTGCGGAACTGAAGGGACTGCGCCGGAATAGACAAGCGATGACAGGTTCGCCTCGTCAAGCGGCGGCCTGAAGCCGGAAAGGAGGGAAGATACTGCCGCTTCCGCCCCGGGGCTGCCATCCACCCTTTCGCTCAGGTGGTAAATGTCGTACAAATCGCGCACAAAGCGCCTGTTCTTGTATGCCGATGCCTTCTCCACCACTAGTTCCTCAGGCGATAAGCAAAGCACATCCATGCGCGAGCCATTCATTTTTTCATATCTTGTTGCAACCCCGTTTTTTTTCACAGACGTGTTTATCTCAAGGCGCACCTCAGCCTCGCCGTCGGTTATCTTTGCGAAAATGAGGTTTCCCGTCCTTTTGAGCCTCGATAGCGTTAGCGCGCGGGAAGACAGGATTTCCCCCAACCCGTCGGCAATCCTTCCGGGATGCGAGGAATACATGTCCAAATCCTCCGAGAACCTGTTTCCCGAAAAGCAGCGCCAGATTGCGGTGCCCCCGTGGAAAACAAGCGAGCCGTCGAGCGCGTACGCTGCCTCCATCACTTCGTCCTGCAGCCTGCCGACGTCCACATGCAGGCGCTTCCTCAGCCTTTTTTCAAGCGGGATGTCCATGTTTTGTTTAAGCAACGAATATTATATAAATATATAAGATTGGTAATGTATAATAATGGGCAGAATTATTCATTCAAGTGGCAAAACTCGAAATCATGTTTCATTTTTCAGGGGCAAATGATAGTGCAAAATAATGGCATATGTCCGGTTCGCCCAAGAAATCCAATCCCAATTCGCGCTAAGAAAAATAAAATCACAACCTGCCTGCTTCCGCTAGGGAAAATAAAAATCACTTCCAGCAGAGCCTTTCGGCTCTGCTAGCTAGCAAACCATTGCTGGTTTGCTATCTTGCAATTCCCATGCCCATAGCGCTTCCGCTAAGAACAATAAAAATCACAATAGTAAAAGAGAGCGACTGATATTCACATGGAGTGAATCTCCCCGTGCTTGCGCACGGAGAAAATAATACGTTAAAACGGCTTTAGTAGCGACAGGCTGAATGCCTCGCGTAAGCTAAGCACTTACACCCTCGCCCTATCAAAGTCATCTACTATGACCGCCTACACCACCTAGTTTTGAGATTGACTTCGACCTTAGATGCTTTCAGGTCTTATCCAATAACGCGTAGCTGCCCTGCGATGCTTTACACAACAGGTAGACCAGAGGCGTCGGACCCAAGTTCCTCTCGTACTCATGGGTACTTCCTCTCAAGTGGTGACACTCCTAGGAGATACTACCGAACTGTCTCGCGACGTTCTGAACCCAGCTCATGTAAGTCTTTAATGGATGAACAACCCAACCTTTGGCGGCTCCTGCACCGCCAGGATGACTTAAGCCGACAGCGATGTACCAAACCGCGGGGTCGATGTGTATTTGAGTAAATACAAATCACCAAAACGCACGAATCTTACAGCAATATCCCTTATTTTTCTCGTGTACCGGACATCGACGACCGATACAGAGTGTCTCATGCTAAACCTCGACAGGAAACCTTGCTTATGTGCAAAGAGCCGAAGCTCTTTGCATATGCATTTTCGTTGCTTAAGCGAAAATGCACAAGGGTGGCCCTATCTTCATCAATTTAGGCAGAGAATATTCTTAGGGAATAGAAAGACTAATCTTTCGTTTATTGAAGTAAGACTCGCGCGATGAAAAAATCAGATTTGTATCTAACTCTCGCCCGCGACGAGCCTGTTACCCCCAGGGTAGCTTGTCTGACAGCTTGGACCCTCACTAAGAAGGTACCAAGGTTCGTTAAGCCCGACTTTCGTCTCTGCATTCCACGCTTTTAAGAATACAGTCAGTCTAGCATTTGTCTTTAACCCTTACCGGCGGATTTCTAACCCGCCTAAGCTAAACATTGGGCGCCCTTGTTTCCTTATCGA